>CAMWJL010000034.1 GCA_947174565.1 uncultured Prevotellaceae bacterium
CACTGGCCCCAATGGTAATTCCATCTTTCTTCCCGCTGCTGGTTGTCGCTACGGGTCGTCGCCCTATGGTGCAGGATGTATTCTCTATTGGAGTTCTGTGCCTCTCGGTGGCGACTATGCGTACAGCCTCGAAAACACTGGTCCCTCTGGACTTGGTATGTACTGGGACCTCCGCTACAACGGGCTTGCCGTCCGCCCTGTCTCAGAATAAAGCGCAGCGCATCCGATTGGGGCATTAAAAAGATTAAATCATACATAAAAGTGGGCGTATATCCGAATGGTGATATACGCCCGCTTTTTGAATACAGGTGTTTCTCGGGAACTACCTTTTAAGATAGGGGGATTGGCATAAAATGTGGTAAATGAGCTGAAAGGTGGATTGTGGATGAGAAGTATTGGATAAACCGAAAAAAATCCTTACCTTTGCCACGAACTAACTAACGAACATGAAAAAGAGGCTTTTACCATTGCTGGCTGTGATGCTGTGCTCCTTGACGGCATCGGCTCAATACATCGAACAACATGAGAAGGGGGCAGTGAAGAATGCTCCGCTGAGTGTGTATGCTAACTATAAATGTACACTCTTCAATTTCGACTGGAAGTTCCAACTTGGCAATCCGAAGGATGCTGAACGTGCTGATTATGAAGATAGTGCGTGGCGGCAGCTTGATTTGCCGCATGATTATCAGTTTGAGCAGCCTTGGGACGAGAAGGCGAACAAGGGGCGTGGCTTCAAGCCCATGTGTGAGGGCTGGTATCGGAAGACGTTTGCGATTCCTGCTGAATGGAAGGGGCGGCGCATTGTGCTTGATTTCGAGGGGGTGATGTATGTGAGTGATGTCTATGTGAATGGTCACAAGGTTGCCAGCAATGAGTATGGATACACGGGTTTTGAGGCTGACATCACGAGGGCTGTCCGTTATGGCGACGAGAACGTGGTGGCGGTCTATTCCAGCACGGGACCGACGAATGGCAGCCGTTGGTACACGGGTGGCGGCATATACAGGAATGTGTGGCTGCGAGTTGGTAACGAGACGAGGATAGCGCGTCATGGACTCTATGTGACGACCGATGGCGAACGGGTGAACGTGCAGATGCAGGTGGTTAATTGGCAGAAACACAATATTTATTGTCGTGCGCGTGTGAAGGATGCGCAGGGCAGGGTGGTGGCATCGACCGAACGCGGAATGCCTGACCACACGATTCAGAACAATACGGAAGTGCAGTTGCCTGCGATGACTGTGCCGAATCCGCTTTTGTGGGATGTGGATGCTCCTCATCTCTATACGGTGGAGGCGTTGCTTGAGGAGGATGGAGTTGTAATTGACTCGGTGGCGGACCAGTTTGGTTTCCGCACCATCGAGTATGGCACAGACTTCGGCTTCAAACTTAATGGCAAGAAAGTGTTCCTTGCTGGCATAGCTAACCATCATGACTTGGGTGCAGTGGGTGTGGCGGCTTTCTCCACAGCCATCGAGCGTCAGTTGCGCCAGCTGAAAGCCTTTGGCTTCAATGCCATCCGCTGCTCGCACAATCCTTATTCAGAGGACCTCTATCGTCTCTGTGACCGCATCGGTTTGCTGGTTGTCGATGAACTCATCGACAAGTGGTCGGACAAGGACTATTGGGGCGGTCGTAAGCCTTTCATGCAGATTTGGGCGGGTCTGATGCAGGAGTGGGTGAAGCGTGACAGAAACCATCCCTCTGTGGTGCTTTGGAGTCTCGGCAACGAACTTCAAACGCGGTCTGATTGGAGTGGCTATCAAACTGATGACTGGGGCATTACGACTTACCGCATCTTTGACCAGATGGTGAAGCGTTATGATGGCACCCGTCCTACCACCGTGGCGATGTTCCCTGCCCGTGCAGGTGCTCAGCGAAACACGCCCGACTTCAAAACTTATCTTGTGCCGCCTGAATTGGCTTGTGTCACAGAGGTGGCTTCCTTCAACTATCAGTGGGATGCTTATCATGGCTACTACGAACACGCCCCGCATCTCATCCTTTTCCAAAGCGAGGCGGTGACCAACCAGTTGCAGCAGCCCTACTATGGCATGAATCGTCAGCGTGGGGTGGGGCTTTGCTGGTGGGGTGCCATCGAATACTGGGGCGAGTCGAACGGGTGGCCTAAGAAGGGTTGGAACTACTCTTTCTTCAGCCATACGTTGCAGCCCTATCCACAGGCGTTTCTCATCAAATCGTGCATTCAGCCTGACGAACCGGTGGTGCGTATCGGTGTGGTGGATGGCAAAGGCGAGAGTCTCGAATGGAACGACATTCAGGTGGGTCAGCAGAAAATCAATCAGAACTGGAATCAGAAGGAAGGCTCTCATCCCAACGTGTTCACCTACACCAATGCCGAAGAAGTGGAGCTTATCTACAACGGCAAATCGCTTGGTACACAAAAGAATGATACCACCAATCTCGCCAAGCGCAACATCATCTTTTGGTCTGGTATTGATTACGGCACAGGTGGTAAGCTCGTCGCCATTGCCCGTACCGACGGGAAGGAAGTGGCTCGTAATGTCATAGAGACGACGGGGAAAGCCGTCAGCCTCCGCATCGAAGAGGAAACCAAGGAGTGGGCTGCTGATGGCATGACGCTCAAATACCTTAACATCTACGCAGTCGATTCCAAGGGGCGCGTTGTTCCCACGGCTACCGATGAAGTCAGTGTTTCTGTGTCAGGAGCAGCCACCTTCGTTGCGCTCGACAATGGCGACCACTATACGAATGACCTCTTCCGTGACGTGACTACCAAGCAGATGCAAAGTGGCTACATGCAGTGCATTTTGCGCAGTACAAAAAAAGTTGGCAAGGTGCATGTCGTTGTCACCTCGCCAACCCTAAAAGGTACTAAATTGACGTTTCAATAGTTCTCCTTCTTCAGCTCAAAGTGTGCCTGTGGGTGGTCGCACACAGGACACACCTCAGGAGCACTTTTGCCCACATGAACGTGTCCGCAGTTGCGGCACTGCCAAACGCAGTCGCCATCGCGGCTGAATACAATTTTCTGTTCGATGTTCTGGAGTAGCTTCTTATACTTCTCCTCATGCACTTTCTCGATGGCAGCCACACCCTCGAAGAGGTCGGCTATCTCGTCGAATCCCTCCTCGCGGGCTTCCTTTGCCATGCGTGGATACATGTCCGTCCACTCGCCGTTCTCGCCCGCAGCCGCATCCTTCAGGTTTTCCAGCGTGGAATCAATGCCGTGGATGAGCTTGAACCACATCTTTGCATGCTCCTTCTCCTGATTCGCTGTCTCCGTGAAGAGTTCCGAAATCTGTTCAAAACCCTCCTTCTTTGCCTTCGAAGCATAATACGTGTACTTGTTCCTTGCCTGCGACTCGCCTGCAAACGCAGCCCACAAGTTCGCTTCCGTCCTTGTGCCTTTCAAATCTTTACTCATACTGTTCTTCTATTTAGATGGTTTATGTGAAAAAGTTGTTCCTGCATCATGCAGTTCTCCCTGCAAATGTATGTGATTGTCTCCATATCTCCAAGCATCATCCCTTCTTTTTTATCCTGCCAGCCTCTTCTTTCTCCTTTTTCTCTTTTGTTTTGTATGTCCTTCATGTAAAAATGCGTATCTTTGTGGTGTGAAGACGTATGTCATTGGCTCTGTTGACCGTCTGTTGCCGACAACAAAGCGGATTCACGTGTTTGTTAGGGTAAATTTGTACAAACTCATTAAATACTTATGAAACATTCAGATGCAACTACAACGAATGACTCCAAGCCGAGGTATGAGATACTCGATGGATTGCGAGGAGTCGCGGCCGTGATTGTAGTGATGTTCCACCTCTTTGAGACCTACTCGAAGGGGGTGCCATACCAACTACTGAATCATGGTTATCTGGCAGTGGATTTCTTCTTCGTGCTCTCGGGCTTTGTCGTTGGTTATGCTTACGACGCTCGCTGGGGGAAAGGCATGGCGTTCAGTGATTTCTGCAAGCGTCGTGTTATCCGATTGCAGCCGTTGCTGGTGTTGGGTACAATCGTCGGGGCACTCTTGTTCTTTATGGGTGCTGACCATCCGAGTTTTTCCTCTATCATCGACACGCCTTGGTGGATAGTCGTCCTGCTGGCGATTTGGGGTGGAACCGTGTTGCCAATACCGCCGTCGTGGGACGTGCGTGGCTGGGCAGAGTTCAACCCTCTCAATGGTGCTACATGGTCATTGCTGTGGGAATATGTTGCTAACCTCTTTTATGGTCTGATACTGCGTCGATTAAAGCTCCGTACACTCGTGGTTCTTGCTTTTATTGCAGCGTGCCTCACCGTCATGCTGTGTCTTGATTATGACCCGTTGGGGATTCTCGAAGTGCGCAACTATGCTGCTTGCACCGTCATTGGTGGGTGGAGCTTGACACCTGACCAGTTGCTCATAGGGTTTTCACGTCTTGCTTATCCCTTTCTGATAGGTCTGGTGATAAGCCGTGTGGCACAGATGCGGATAACGATTTCTCGCCACGGCTTCCTGTGGTGTTCGCTGATTCTTGCAGCGGTGCTTGCCGCCCCACGCGTCGGTGGTGTCGATGTCCGTCATTACTGGATGAACGGTCTTTACGAAATAGCAGCTATTTTGCTGATATTCCCCTTGCTCATCATGATGGGGCGTGGGAGCACTGTGAAAGGCGAGCGTTATGAAGGCTTGTGCAAATTCTTAGGTGATATTTCCTATCCGCTTTATGTGACACATTATCCGATTATCTATATGCAGATGTCGTGGGTGGCAACTCATTCCGATGCTCCAACATCTACCCACATCTTCATGTCTTGCTGTTATTTTGTCATAGCCATTGCCTTGGCTTACGCTTCGATGAAGCTGTACGACCTTCCTGTCCGTGCATGGCTGTCCAAGAGGTTTCTGTCTGCTTAGAGATTGTTGGACGGAAGAGAATAAGGGCCATAGACCTCACAAGGTCTATGGCCCTTATTGTGTTTGCTAATGAAAAAAGTCTGGGAACACGATGATTGTATCGGATTTTTGTTCTACCTTTGCAACCAAGCAGGCTTGTGCGCAGGACGGAAGTCGGCGCAAGGGCGGCTCGAACAGGAATGGTACGATAATCAACAATATATAATAATGAGTATTATGGATAACGACTTGATTAAGCAGTGTGCGGCAGAGGCACAGAAGTGGCTCTCGCCAGCTTTCGATGCTGAGACACAGGCAGAAGTGAAGGCTATGCTGGAGAGTGAGGACAAAACAGCCCTCATTGATGCGTTCTATCAGAATTTGGAGTTTGGTACAGGCGGTTTGCGTGGTATCATGGGGGCGGGAACGAACCGCATGAACAAGTACATTGTGGGCATGGCGACACAGGGCTTTGCCAACTACATCCTGAAAGCATTTGCTGGCAAGGAGAACATCAGCGTGGTGGTGGGACACGACTGCCGCAACAACTCTCGTCTCTTTGCCGAGACGGTGGCTGACATCTTCTCCGCCAATGGCATCAAGGCTTATCTCTTTGAGAGTCTGCGTCCTACGCCAGAGATTTCTTTCGCCATTCGTCAGTTGGGCGCACAGGCAGGTGTGAACATCACTGCCAGCCACAACCCACGCGAGTACAATGGCTACAAGGCTTATTGGGATGACGGCGCGCAGGTGTTGGCTCCGCACGACACGGGCATCATCGACGAGGTGAACAAGGTGACAATCGACCAAGTGAAGTTCACGCCCAACAACGACCTCATTCACATTATCGGTGGCGAGATGGACGTGGATTACCTCAACGCTGTACACGAGGCATTGATTGACCAAGACGTAATCAACCGTCAGAAAGACCTCTGCATCGTCTATTCTCCGCTGCATGGAACAGGTCGTGTCATCATCCCAGCAGCCCTGCGCACATGGGGCTTCCAAAACATCAATGTGGTGAAGGAGCAGATGGTGATTGACGGCAACTTCCCCACGGTGGTGTCTCCCAATCCAGAGAATGCCGAGGCGATGACGCTGGGCATGAAGTTGGGCGACCGCCTCAATGCCGACTTGGTGCTGGCTTCCGACCCCGATGCCGACCGTTTGGCTGTGGTATGCCGCGACCCCAAGGGCGAGTGGTGCATCCTCAACGGCAACCAGACCGCGCTGATGCTCTCATACTACATCATAGAGAACAAGAAGAAGCTCGGTCAGCTGAAAGGCAACGAGTTTATGGTGAAGACCATCGTGACCACTGAGACAATCGCTGAGATTGCCAAGCGCAACAATGTGGAGATTCGCGACGTTTACACGGGCTTCAAGTGGATTGCCCGCGAGATTAAACTCTCCGAAGGTGTGAAGAAGTACATTGGCGGTGGCGAGGAGTCGTTTGGCTACCTGCCCTTCGACAAGGTGCGCGACAAGGACAGCCCTGCCTCCATCTGTCTGCTCTGCGAGATTGCCGCATGGGCGAAGGACAACGGCATGACGCTCTACGACCTGCTGATGAAGATTTACCTCGACTACGGCTTCGCCTACCAGAGTGCCATCTCTGTCACCAAGCCTGGCAAGTCGGGAGCCGACGAAATCAAGCAGATGATGGAAGACTTCCGTCAGACCCCTCCAGCATCGCTCGGCGGAAGCCCTGTGGTGTGCGTGAAGGACTACAAGACCCTGAAGCAGGTGGCAAACGGTGTGGAGTCAGCTCTCGATATGCCAGCCACCAGCAATGTGCTCCAATGGTTCACAGCCGACGGCACCAAGATTTCCGTGCGTCCTTCCGGCACAGAACCTAAGATTAAGTTCTATGTGGAGGTGAAGGGCGAAATGGCGTGTCCCAAGTGCTATCCTGCTGCCACAGCCGAAGCCAAGGCAAAGGTGGATGCCATCAAGAAGGACTTGGGGCTGTAAGCTCCCAAGCACTGCTGTCTGACTGTCAGACACAGTGCTGAACGAACATATTATTATAGTGAAGCGGTCAAGCCCCGTGCCATGCTGATGGCAAAGTGTCGGCTTGACCGCTTCATTTTTTTGTCTCTCACTTCTCACCCCTTGAAAGCCCTCCAAAATCGGAGTCCCCGACATCGGTCGGTCGGAGTCGGGGACATCGGTTCGTCGGAGTCGGGGACTCCGATTTTGATGCGCTTTTAGTGCGGTTACAGCCTTCCGCCAATCCTGCCAATCTCAGATGTTCCACCCCGACAACTGCCAAGATGCTTTTCCTGATGTCGGGCTTGCGGTTGAACAAGGCGGTCCATGTGTCCTGCGCTCAAATCCATGCAAAAAAGTGCATTTTAGGGTAAAAAAGAGTTAACGACAGTTAAAAATTAGGGGGGGTAAATTTAATGGCGTTTCTGTGAGAGATTTTATGGGAATATGCTTACATTTGTGCCGAGAAAGTTACAGGGGCTTTGTAAAGCCCCGACTTATATTACTAACCATAAAAACAAGTGAAAATGAAAAAGATTATTTTGATGCTTGCCGTGGTATCCATTGGCATAAGCGCATTTGGACGCAAGGTGACAATAAGCAGTGCGGATATTGCTCGCGGCAAGCTCGGTAAAACAAGCGGGTGGACAGAACTGGTTGTGGATGGCAATTTGGATGTCGCCCTGAAAATCAATGAACAGGATTTCCCAAAGCTGAAACGTCTGGTGTATAACGGAGACGTGCATGTGGTGGAGACAGGTTCATTTGATGGCTGTCCTAAGCTGGAAACGGTCGAGTTTCGTGGACTTGTGGGCTATGTGAGTACCGAGAGTTTCAAGAACTGCCCCGAACTCCGCACGGTCACATTCTCGGGACCTGTTTTCTCAACAGAGCCTTGGGCTTGTATGGCCAACTGTCCGAAGGCGGAGAAAGTGGCGTTCAATGGTCTTACGTTGCGGGTCTTTTTCGGAGAAAACAAGAACTGTCCCCAATTCAAGGGCTATGAAGTGAACGGTGTGGTGCTCATATCTTATAATGAGAATCTGATACCAGAGGCAAGCGATGAAGAAATGCTCGCTAAAAAGGAGGCGTTGATGCCTGATGTGGAGAAGATGTGCGAATTTGTGAGAAGTTCGTTGGCGAGTGAGAATGGGAAATTGATTTTCGAGAATGTAAAAGCTCATAATGGACGACTCCCGTATATTTTGAGGTTGTATAAGGCTAACAAGCTTGCTGCCGACTGGAAAGAGTGCGGTGAGTTTGCCGACCCTGATTTGCTGCTCTCTAAACTTGACTTGCTGAAGAAGGCGCGCTATTCCCACGAAGATAAGAAATTCGCATTCTCTTATGCTCCGCCATCCGACAGCCTTTTGATTGAAACTCGCAATCGTTTCAATCTCGACAGCATCGCAGGGGACGGGGATGAGCTGAGCCGCATCAAGAATCTTCTACATTTCGTCCACGAGAATATCCGTCACGATGGCAGTGCCCCGTATCTGAACGATATACCTTATAATTTCAGGGCGTTATACGATGCGCAGCAAACCAAAGACCCTGGCTTCAACTGCCGCATGATGGCTATCATGCTTGCTGAGGTGTTGCTGGCAGAGGGCATTCCTGCACGTTACCTGATGTGTAATCCGAAATTCATGGACGGCGACTCCCATGTCATCACGGTGGCATGGAGCCGTGACCTTGGGAAATGGATTTGGGTTGACCCGACATTTGATGCTTGGGTGACAGACGAGAATGGCGTGATGCTCGGTCCTGCCGAGGTGCGGGAACGTCTCATTTCCGACCGACCTTTGGTGCTCAATGACTATGCCAACTGGAATCATGAGACGAAGCAGACCGTGGAGCACTATCTGAAGGAGTATATGGCAAAGAATCTGTACATAATGGGTTGCAACATCGTGAACCGCGCCGAACCAGAAGGACCTGTCATGTCTGTTCCCGTTCCTTCTCTTGCTGCCCCATTCGTTTATTTGGTTCCTGTGGGGGATCATTGGGGGAGTCATCCTGCGACCACCGATCCCGATGTCTTCTTTGCTGCGCCTGAAGGGCTGTAATAAAAAACCTCCAACCTTTTTGAAAGGTTGGAGGTTTTCATTCTGTGGCAACTATGTTGTGATTGATGATAGCTTGCTGGTTTTCAGAATGCTGGTTCTGAAAACGTCATCCATTTGCCTGTGGTGGGGTGCTGAAAGGTGATGCTTTCGGCATGGAGATAGAGGCGGTCGGAGGCCGTGCCATAAAGGATGTCACCTTTGATGGGGCGACCCAGACCTTCGGGGTGGGCGCAATGGATGCGGAGCTGGTGGGTGCGACCTGTTTCGGGAAACAACTCGATGCGGTTCTCGTCGGTGAACTGATAACGGGTGGTGGCTACCTTGCCAAAACGGTGGTTCACCACTTGGCGTGGAGAGTCGAAGGGGTTGCGTGACAAGGGTAAGGAAATGATGCCCGATGTAGGCTTGGTGGTATCAGTGACGGGGGCATCGAGGATGGCGATGTATTTCTTCTTCACACGACGTTGGAAGAACTGCTGTTGCAGATTCCGACAGGCATCCAAGTTCTTGGCTGCTAACAGGATGCCCGAGGTGTCTTGGTCGAGTCTGTGTACCAGCCGTATTTCGGGATTGAGTGCGCTGAGGTGTATCTGTAGCGACACTTCGCCATGATTGCGGCTGGGTACGGAGAGGAGACCTGTTGGCTTGACCACCACCATCAGGTCGTCGTCCTCGTAGAGTGTGTGGACCTGTGCGAGGAGTGCTCTGCCTCGGGCAAAGAGCGGATTCTCCTCCACGTTGAGTCCTTGGAGCATGTAGGTGAGGATGGGCACGCATTTGTGTTGGCAGGCAGGGTAGAAGTGCCCTTCGATGCGCATCTCGTTGCCTTGTGAAGGACCTACCCAAAACTCCTCCATGCACAGGGGGCGCAGATGGTGCTGGTAAGCGTATTGCAGCAGTTTTGGGGCGCAGCATTCGCCCGCTCCGCCAGGGGGAATGCCGAGGCGCGACTTGGGTTTCTCGCTCAGCCGCCCTTCCTTGTAGTCAATGTATTCTTCCTCCGTGAAGGGTGTCTTGTAGTCCTTGAAGATGTCGATGAGGTCAGCCGTGTTGCCCAATGCGTTGTGCATGCGGTATTGCCTGAATGTCCACATCTGCAAGGCGTGTGAAGCTTCTTTGCGTAGGGCTTTCAGTTGGGTGCGCTGTGCTTCGTCGGTGGTTGCCTCAATCTGTTGCGTGAGGTCGCAGATGCGCTGTTCTTCTTGTGGAAAGTAGCTTTTCGGGTTCTGCAAGTCATAGACGGGCGGCACATACCCCTCGTGGTGGTAGGTGCCGTTGTAGATGCCCGAGAAAGCACGCAGGTAGTACCGCTGTCCTTCGTGTTCCACCACTAACACACCGAACATCTTGCCCTCCCGAGGATACATCTCAGGGGTGCGGTAGCAGTCGGCAATCACCTCCTTGGCTGCCCATTGGCACAGAGGGTGCGGACGATAGCAGAAGGGATAGGTGAATTGCTCGGGCGAAGGGATGCTTGCCAGTTCGGGCGGAAAGGGATGTAGCATGGCAGAACGCTGGTTTTGAGGTATTTCCGTCACAATTTTCGTACCTCCACACGCTGGGTGGGTGCCATTTCCATGTTGCGTTTATCTACCTGTGTCACCACTTTGGCGGCAAGGCTCATGAAGGCGATGCCTTCGGGCGAAGCGGGGCTGAGGACAGCAGGTTCGCCTTTGTCGCCCGTCTCGCACACTGCCTGTACGAGGGGAATCTGAGCTAATAGGGGCACGTTCAGTTCTTCTGCCAAGTTCTTGCAACCGTCTTTGCCGAAGATATAATACTTGTTCTCAGGCAGTTCCGCAGGAGTGAACCAAGCCATGTTCTCCACGAGTCCGAGGATGGGCACGTTCACTTTCTCGTTCATGTACATGTTGATACCCTTACGTGCGTCGGCCAAGGCTACCTGCTGGGGAGTCGAAACGATGATGGCTCCCGTGATGCCTAATGTCTGAATGAGAGTCAGATGAATGTCGCTCGTACCAGGAGGCGTGTCGAGGATGAAGTAGTCGAGTTCTCCCCATTTCGCCTCGGTGATGAGCTGTTTCAGCGCATTGCAAGCCATGCCTCCACGCCACAAGGTTGCTTGGTCTGGATTGACAAAGAAGCCGATGGAGAGGAGTTTCACCCCGTATTTCTCGATGGGCACGATAAGGTCGCGACCATTCACTTGCTCCGCATAAGGGCGTTCCTCCTCTACGCCAAACATCTTGGGCATCGAAGGGCCGAAGATGTCGGTGTCGAGCAGTCCCACACGATACCCCAACTTCGCTAACCCAATAGCAAGATTGGCTGTCACGGTTGATTTGCCCACGCCACCTTTGCCCGAACTGACAGCGATAATGTTCTTCACGTTTGGCAACAGCTTGTCAGGCTCTGGTGGAAGAGCGGTCTTGGCTTTTGTGCCGATGCTCACTTCCACATCGGGGTGTACAAAGGTTTTGATGGCAGCCTCCGCCGCCTTCACGACCGACTTCTTGAATGGGTCCGTCTCTTTCTCGAAGATGAGCGAGAAACTCACCTTCATGCCGTCGATGCGGAGGTCATCCTCCAGCATCTCGTTCTCCATCAGGCTCTTGCCGTTGCCAGGGTAGCGCACCGTGTTGAGTGCGTTATGTATGAGTTTAGGATATATCGTCATTTGTTGAGAATTAAAGTTCTATTTTCCTGTCTTCTTTGTTGATACGACTTGATGATTGTATGAGCGGTAGCCATCTACGGGGATTTCCACGTCGGGCTCTTCGAGTGCGCCCGTCTGAGGAAGGCGGAACTGGAGATACTTGATGGGGATGCCGCGCTCCAGCCACATGCCCTCGTAGTAGGTGCGGATGTCGGTGAGGGAGGAGTCTGCCTCCTTCTCGGCATACAGGTCGAAGGTGCATTGTGTTAGTGGCAGGTGATTCCGCTCCACCATATATTTAGTATATGTGGCAAGGAAGTTCGAGTCAGTCTTCACGTGGATGATACCGCCGTCGATGAGGAAGTGGCGGTAACGCTCCATGAAGTAAGTGGAAGTGAGCCGCTTCGTTGCTTTCTTCATCTGAGGGTCGGAGAAAGTGAGCCAGATTTCCGCCACCTCGTTGGGAGCGAAGAACCCAGCGATGCACTCGATGTTGGTACGCAGGAAAGCCACGTTCTTCATGCCTTCCTCCAATGCCGTCTTGGCTCCGTGCCACATGCGCGCCCCCTTGATGTCGATGCCGATGAAGTTCTTGTCGGGGAATCGGCGTGCCAATCCGATGGTGTATTCGCCACGTCCACAGCCCAGTTCCAGCACAATGGGGTTCGTGTTCTTGAAAAACTCCTCGTGCCACTTCCCTTTGAGCGGGAATCCTTCTTTCTCCAGTTGCCAGAATGGGCATTCCACCACGAGCGGGTTCTCCGCCATCTCCGCAAACTTTGCTAACTTTCCTTTTCCCATAACACAGTATTGTCTTATGCCAGTTCCAACAGGAACGCTTCTCTCATTTTTCTTAACACAGGACTTTGTTCCAGCAGCATTTGGTAGGTTTCGCGGCGGCTATACACCTTCCGCTTGTCGGTCACTTCGCGCAGGCGCAGAGTCATGTGTACTTTTCCGTTGTGCAGCCGTTGACGCAGGAACGTCTCGATGCGCGGAGTCATGTGCTCCAGCTCGTTCAGGATGGAAGGGTTGTCGGCAATCACCAAGAAAGTGGTGCCGTCCTCCTGCAAAGCCGGCTCTATGTTGTGCATGCGGTGCGACATCGCCGTGTCCTCTTGTGGCAGTGCGGCAGCGAACTCTCGCCATGCGATGGTCAGTTCCACCTCGTTGAAAGGTCGTTCCTCGTTGACCACAGCCGCCGCTTGCATTTCTTCCGTTTGCTGTTGCTGCTGGTTCTGCTGTGCCGACCTCCGCAGTGAGAAAGAGCGGAGCGAGGGTGCGTGGGCGTTGGCTACTGACGGGGCGGCAGGGTGTGATGCCTGAACCGTTTCGTTCTTCGGCTGCACCTGTGCGGTGGCAGTGTCCTGTTTCTTCTCCTGCTGAACAGGTTGGGCTTCTGGTTGCTGTGCGCGCAAAGCCTTGAAAATGGGTTTTAGAATCTTCGTAGGGCAAAGCCCAGACGCCTCCCCGTCATCGGAGGAGAGTTGTGCCATCTCGATGAGGGTCAGTTCCACTAACAGCCGCTTGTTTTGGCTCTGCTTATAGTTGAGGTCGCAGGTGTTTGCCAGCTTCATGGCGCGGAAGAGAAACTTCGGAGCGCATCGCTGTGCTTGTGCCTGATACTTGGCGCGCACCTCCTCGCCAGCATCAATCAGTGCCGTCGTCTGTGGGTCGTGTGCCACAAGCAGATTGCGCAGGTGGCTTGACAAGCCCGTGATGAAGTACTGTCCCTCGAAACCCTTGGAGAGAATCTCGTTGAGGGTCAGCATACACTCGGTAATCTTGCCTTCCACGCAGTAGTCGGTGAGGCGGAAGTAATAGTCGTAGTCGAGCACGTTCAGGTTCTCGATGGTGCGCTGATAGGTGATGTTGCCGCCACAGAACGAAGCCACTTGGTCGAAGATGCTCAGTGCGTCGCGCATGCCGCCATCAGCCTTCTGCGCAATGATGCTCAGTGCCGCATCCTCAGCCGTGATGCCCTCCTTCTCAGCCACGTTCTTCAGGTGTCCGATGATGTCATCTACGCCCATGCGCTTGAAGTCGTAGATTTGGCATCGGCTCATGATGGTGGGCAGAATCTTGTGCTTCTCGGTGGTGGCAAGAATGAAGATGGCATGCTGGGGCGGTTCTTCCAAGGTCTTCAGAAAGGCATTGAACGCCGCCTGCGAAAGCATGTGTACCTCGTCGATGATGAACACCTTATACTTGCCAATCTGGGGCGGTATGCGCACCTGCTCAATCAGCTGGCGGATGTCCTCCACCGAGTTGTTCGACGCTGCGTCCAGCTCATGAATGTTGTACGAACGTCCCTCGTTGAACGCCTTGCACGACTCGCACACGCCACACGCCTCGCCGTTGGGTAGCGGAGTGAGGCAGTTGATGGTCTTGGCAAAGATGCGGGCGCAGGTGGTCTTGCCCACGCCACGGGGGCCGCAGAACAGGTAGGCATGTGCCAACCTGCCGCTTTGGATGGCATTTTTCAGTGTTACCGTCAGCGCACCCTGTCCCACCACGGTGTCGAACGTCATGGGGCGGTACTTGCGTGCCGAAACGATATAGTTTTCCATAATGTGTCAGCGGTTTTGTTTGCAAAGATACGGAAAAAAGGGAAAAGAAGGAATGGAACGGGCAAAAAAAGGATGGACCACAACAAAAAAAGAATGAAATGTTGTTGGTGTCAGAAGAATGTCGTACCTTTGCCAGCGAAAACCCGAAGATAGGGGCGTAGCCCAGCTGGTTTAGAGCGCTGCAGTCACATTGCAGAGGTCATCGGTTCGAACCCGATCGTCCCTACCAAAAACAAATGCGGAGGGGGCTGAGTCAGAACGACTCAGCCCCCTCATGTTTTTGTGCCCATTTTATACCTCTAAAGGGGAGTGAGTCACACCCTGTTTGGGGTCTGAGTCAGACCCTAATTGGGGTGTGACTCACTCCCCTTTAGGGGCTGTTTTTGGCGGCAAATCGTACCCGTTCCGTTGCGGACGAAAATAGTTAGGGTCAAATTTGTCCAAGCGATGAAAAAGTCGTTACTTTGCAAAGAGAATCGCTATATGAAAGTATAGCGCGTGAAATCTTGACATTGGAAGTTATGACACAGGAGTTTCAGATAAGAGTGCTGCCCGAGGTGGCAGCGAGCGAGCAGGGCATCAAGCGTTTCTTGCAGGAAGAGAAAGGGCTTGCCGCGGCAGCGGTGAAGGCGGTGAGGGTGTTGAAGAAAAGCATCGACGCTCGTCAGCGCACCATCTATGTGAACCTGAAAGTGAGGGTGTATGTGGATGAACTGCCCGAAGACGAGGAGTTTGTGAGGACGGATTACCCCAATGTGGAGGGGCGGCCTCAGGCGGTCGTCGTGGGTGCAGGTCCCGGCGGATTGTTTGCGGCGTTGAGGCTGATAGAGTTGGGCGTGCGCCCAGTTGTGGTGGAGCGTGGCAAGCGTGTGCATGAACGCCGAAAGGATATTGCGCAGATAGCTCGCACACAGGTGGTTGACCCCGAGTCAAACTATTCGTTCGGCGAGGGTGGCGCAGGGGCTTTCTCCGACGGCAAGCTCTACACGCGCAGCAAGAAGCGTGGCAACGTGGAGAAGATTCTGAATGTGTTCTGCCAGCACGGTGCCAGCACGAGCATCTTGGCGGATGCGCATCCGCATTTGGGCACAGACCGCTTGCCGAACATCATCAAGGCGATGCGCGAGACGATTATCCGATGTGGGGGAGAGGTGCATTTCGAGACGAAGATGGTGGGCTTGATGAGCCGTGAGTGTGCGGACGGCAGCAGGGTTGTGGGAGTGAAGTGTGTGCGGTCGGACGGCAGCGAGGCGACGTTCATGGGACCTGTTATCTTGGCTACGGGACACAGTGCCCGTGACGTGTATCGCTATCTGTATGCAGAGGGCATCGAGATAGAGGCGAAGGACATTGCCGTGGGCGTGCGTCTGGAGCATCCTTCGCAGCTGATTGACCAGATTCAGTATCACCGCAAAGAGGGCAGGGGCGAGTTCCTGCCAGCGGCGGAGTATTCGTTTGTGACACAGGTGGATGGAAGGGGCGTTTATTCCTTCTGCATGTGTCCGGGCGGCACGGTGGTGCCAGCGGCGAGCGGACCTCAGCAGTTGGTGGTGAATGGGATGAGCAACTCGCAGCGCAACAGCCCTTGGAGCAATTCGGGCATGGTGGTGGAGCTGCATGTGGAGGACTTGCAGGAACGCTCTTTGCTGGAGCTGCCACCAGTTCCTTGTATCGACGTGAAGGGAGGTGCTTTGGCCATGATGGAGTTGCAGGAACGTCTGGAATATACGGCGTGGATGCAGGGCAACCGCCAGCAAGTCGCGCCAGCTCAGCGGATGGCGCATTTCGTGAATGGCAAGGGCAGTTACGACTTGCCGAAGTCGTCCTATACGCCGGGCTTGATTAGCACGCCGATGCACTTTTGGATGCCCGACTTTGTGGCGAAGCGTTTGCAGCAGGGATTCCGCAACTTTGGCAAGGCTTGCCACGGATTCCTGACCAACGAGGCGGTGATGATTGGCGTGGAGACCCGAACGTCGGCTCCTGTGCGCATTCTGCGTGACAGGGACACGTTGCAGCATGTGCGTCTGCACGGTCTTTTCCCTTGTGGCGAAGGTGCTGGCTATGCAGGGGGCATTGTGAGTGCAGGTGTGGATGGAGAACGGTGTGCGGAGATGTTGGCAATGTATTTGGAGCATGAACCTCAGAGATAGACAGATTCTGCACATCGCTGTGCCGAGCATTGCCTCGAACATTACGGTGCCGCTGCTGGGCTTGGTGGATGTCGCCATCACGGGACATTTGGGCGCGGAAACCTATGTGGGTGCCATTGCTGTGGGGGGGATGCTGTTCAGCGTCATCTGCTGGATGTTTGCGTTTTTGCGCATGGGAACGAGCGGCATGACGGCACAGGCGTTGGGGGCGAGGAACTTGACCGAGGTGGTCTGCATCCTCTTGCGGGCGTTGTTGGTGTCGCTGCTGATTTCGGCGGTGATGCTGTGTCTGCAAGTGCCTGTGAGGGAGGTGGCGTTGGGCATCATCCAGCCGTCGGCGGAGGTGGCGGCACATACGCGTATCTACTTTAATATCTGTATATGGGGTGTTCCAGCAACCTTGAGCCTGTATGTGCTGGCAGGATGGTGTTTGGGCATGCAGAACTCCAAGATTCCGATGGTGGTGGCGGTGGTGCAGAACGTGGCCAACATCGGCATGAGTTTGGCGTTGGTGTATGGGGCGAAGATGAAGATTGAGGGAGTGGCTCTCGGCACGGTCATCGCCCAATACATAGGGCTGGGCGTGGCACTGCTTTTGCTTGCGCTCAACTATTTGAGGCTGAGCAAGTACCTGCGTTGGCGTTGCATTGTCACCCGTGATGCTTTGCTCTGCTTTTTCTTCTTGAACAAAGACATCTTTCTGCGTACCTGTTGCTTGATTCTCGTGCATTTTTTCTTTATTGCGGCAGGCGCGCGGCAGGGAGACACCGAACTGGCGGTGAACACGATGCTCATGCAGCTCTTTATGCTCTACAGCTACATCATGGACGGCTTTGCCTTTGCGGGCGAGGCGATGGTGGGCAAGGCGATTGGTGGGCGGATGAGAAGCATCTATGACGATACGGTGCGCCGTCTCTTCCGCTGGGGATGGATGGTGGCGGCGGCGTTTACGTTGGCGTATTGTGTGGGCGGCAAGCAGTTCCTGTCGCTGCTGACGGATGATGTGGCGGTGGTGGAAGCGGCTGGGGTGTATCGGTATTGGACGCTCCTCTTCCCCTTGTGTGGCATGGCGGCTTTCATTTGGGACGGCGTATGTATCGGTGCCACGGCAACGAAGGGGATGCTGCTCTCAATGGTCTCGGGCATGGCGGTCTTCTTTGTGCTCTATGTGACGCTGGTACCAGTGTGGGGCAACCACGGTTTGTGGTTGGCTTTTATCATGTATTTGGCAACTCGGGGAATGGTGCAGTGGGGGCTTCGGAATCGAATTTGGCGATAAAGTGTAAAAAAATGTAAAAATATGTGGTGCTTCAGATTACTTATCGTATCTTTGTCGCATGAACACAAAATAACAAATCATTTAATGAATGTACGTATGAAAAAGCATCATATTCCCTTCCTGCTTTTGTTTTCTTTTGGGGTGCTGTTGCTCGCTTTGGGGGCTTGCCACAAGACTGCGCCGTCTGAGCCTCCTCATCGTGTGCTGGTCATCCATTCGTGGGACAGCGTTGGTGAAGAGGGACAGTTCTTCATCGAATGTATGGACAATGCCTTTAAGGAGAGCGGAATGAATGTGGATGTGCATCACATCTATGCAAAAATGACGCATCAGCCAGGCGAGGTGTTTGCGAAAACCGAATGGCCTAAGTACGCAAAAGCCATCAAGGCTTGGAAACCGGAGGTGATTCTGCTGAATGACGACCCCGTCGTGGCGTGGGTGTTGAAGGATATGGGTAAGGATTCCCTTTTTGTGAACACACCAATGGTGTTTGCGGGCGTGAACGTGATGACGCTTGACTCGTTGCGGAACTTCCCGTTGATGACAGGATTATGGGAACGCTGGGACCTTGCGCGTAACCTCAATGTTATCCAGCGAGTGACGCAAGCTCAGAATGTCGTGGTGGAATTGGATGATGGCAATGCGGATTCTCTGTTGAGGGAACGGTGTACGAAAGTGCTGATGGATACAACAAAATTCGTCGATAACTCAGACTTTCATTTGCCTGAGATATCGGATGAATATATGAACAAGAATTATCCTGGTAAGGTTGCTGTACACTTTGTTTCGTGTGCTAAGCCATATATGAATCATGCGCCAGAAGAGGATGAGGCGGAGAGTCAGGCGAGGATGGCTTTTTTCTATCGCAATGCTCCGAATTTGTGGCATTTGCAAGTAAAGAATGACATCTATAGCAATGGTCTTATCAACATGACGAAGACGCCGCAGTTTACGTGCATTCGTGAACTTTTCAACAATCCAAAGAATCCGCTGTTTGTGGGTGGCTATTTCACAAGCACAAAAACACAGGTGGAAGATCAGGTGCGTTATGCTGTTCGTATTCTCAACGGGGCATCTCCGCGCACGCTTCCTATCGGTTTGCATCCTATGGATTACTATTTGGATTGGTCTCTTCTGCATGAAATGTTTCCTGCACTTTCTTATAGTCGTTTTTGTGACACTTATGAGGGTACATTGGTGAATGTTCCTTACTATTTGGAAAATCCAGGATTGTTCGCGCTGTGGATAGGATTGCTGTTCTTGCTGATTATTGCTGTTGTTTATGGAGTATATCGCTTGCTGATGCATTGGAGGTGGAACGGTCAGATGGGATTGGTGAATGAATTGCAGTATGAGGAAAATGTACATGACCTCATGTTCTCTAATGCCAAGGATACAATATGGATGTTGCACGGCAATGAGTTTTCGTTCAGCCCCCAGTTCGCCTACCATTTCAGATTGCCGTCGAATATTCTTACAGTAGAGCAACTGGAGCAGTGTGTGCATGAGGATAGCAAGCAATCATTTGAATTTCTCATGAACTTCCGTGAGCAGCGGGGTAAGAAGAGTGTACGCATGCACCTCTCGCCCGATGGCGGACAACAGTGGTATTGGGCGGAAGTCATTTATACAGCGACAGACGAGTCGGCTCGCACGGGCGAACTGTATGGTTTGCTGCTGAATATCGACCAAAAGAAACAAATGGAAGAGCAATTGGAGGAGGCACAAGTCTTGGCAAGCCAAGTGGCTCTGAAGGAGAACTTCTTGGCTAATATCAGCCATGATTTGCGCACACCGCTGGGAGCTGTGACTGGTTTCTCGACCATGCTCACCACGCCGGGCATGACTTTCGAGGAAGGGGAGCGTGAGCAGTATGCTGAGATTATCCATCAAAACACTGATATGATTCTGAGTATGATTGATAGTGTGATGGAGAAGGCGCAGGCGGAGGCTGGCGATTTGGAAATCGTCCAACGACCTGTGTCGGTGCAGAAACTGGTGAGCGACTGTTACAATACCAACTATATTATTGCGCCAAGCCATTTGCAGTTCTTGCTGGAGACGGACGAGCCTGACGAAATGGTGAACATTAGCATGATACGTACAAAGCAGGTGGTGAACAACTTCTTGAGCAATGCGTTCAAGTTTACGACCGAGGGCAGTATCACATTGGGATGGAAGCACATGGAGGGGAATCCCGATGAAATAGAAGTGTATGTGAAGGATACGGGTATCGGTGTTGCGCCTGAGAAACAGGCACAGCTGTTTGAACGCTATGTGAAGGTGGATGAGACGGATTGTGGCACAGGTTTGGGCTTGAACATCAGTAAGACCATCATTGAAAGGCAAGGTGGTACAATCGGTGTGGAGAGTGAGATTGGTAAGGGGAGTAAGTTCTTCTTCCGCTTGAAACGCATGGTTCAGTGTCTGTTGTTGGTGCTCACGATGGGATGGGGCACTTTGGCAACGACTTCATGTTCAAAGGAATCGGAACAGTTGGTGGATGGACGGAAAGCTCGTGTGTTGGTTATCCATAGTTATGAGAAGGAACTGAATGCCTATCGTGATTTTAACGAGACGTTGCGGACGACCTTCCGTAACAACGGAGTGGATGTGGATGTGTGCCATCTGTATCTCGCTTTGAAGAATCCTGATGAGGAGACCGCCGAAAAGTTTTTGACTTTGAGAGACTCACTGACAGCGCAGGGATGGTCGCCCGATGTGATGATAACAGAAGGTGACCGCGCCGCTCATGACTTCATCACATGGAAGGAAGAGGACATGATGGCTGTTTGGGATTCTGTGCCAGTGGTTTTGGGTGCTGTACATCATCCAGAGTGGAACGAAATTAGGAAATATAAGAACTTGGTGGTCATCAGTGACCCTATTGATTATCGTACCAATATCAATCTGGCGGTAGAGATGACAGGTGTGAACAGTGTGGAGATTGAATTGGATTATTTTTATCAAGATTCGCTCGTCCGTACAGAACTTCGGCAAGCTCTTGTCCGCCCACCTTATATAGACAACACGGATTTCCATCTCGCGATGGAGGATTCTGTGATGGATAGGTTGCAAACAGATTGGAAAGACAGCGTAATGGTGTTGACGTACTCGGTTGCTAATCCTGAACGAAATATGGCGAAAGAGATTAACACCCGTGAGAAGGGCTATGAGAATCTGTATAAAGTCTATATTCACTCATGGAAGTATTCTTCGGTGCAGGTGAAGCATGATGTGTATAGTTCAATCCTCGTCAACAAAACGAGACGTCCGCAGTTCACGGCAGTGAAGGTTGGATTTGCTGACGGACGTGGCAGGTACTTGTGCGGCTATTTTGCCAGTTATGCAACGGTGGCTACGGATATGGCGAATGTGGCTTCAAAGATACTGATGGGAGACGATTTGTCCTCGTTTATCAATCTGATGCACAAGAAGGGCTATTATATGGATTATCAGGCGATGCAACGGCTGGATATGAAGTATCGCGATTATTGTGACCGCTTCACCATTGTGGGTGCTCCTATAGAGGAGAGTATGCCTTTCTACAGCTATCTGACGTGGCTTCTGATTGTTGGCGTGTTCATCTTGGGTGGTGTTGCTGTCATCTTGGTGATGCGAGAATGGAAAGGTCGTCAGGTGCAAGATTTGCTGAGGGAAGTGAAGCGTAGGGCGGAAATCCGACAAATGGCTTTGCATGGAGCGGAGAGCCGTTCTATACGCACGGAGGATAGTTTGAAAGACATTATCTCTCACATCCACCCTGATTATACGGAGAATATTCCGCTGATTATGCAAGCCATGCAGATTATTGGCACACACACCTATGAAATCTATGCCAATGTAGATGAGGAGTATCGCTGGTGGCAACTGCGTTTTGTGGTCACTTATGAGATTGGAGACCAAGCTAAACGAGTGAATGGTATTCTTATCAACATCGATGAGGTAAAGAAGTATGAGAAGGATTTGCGTTTGGCTTTGAGCCTCGCTGAAGAGGCGCGGCAAAAGGAGGACTTCTTGATGACGATTAGCCATGAGATTCGTACTCCTCTGAATGCGGTGGTGGGTTTCAGCGATGTGATTGTGGGTATGCCTGTTGATGCGTTCACGCCTGAGGAACTGGCTGAATATGCAAAGATTATCAAGGCTAATAACACGAGCCTGTCGGCTATGATTGAAGACATCCTGATGTTCTCGCGCATTGGAAGCGGGCGTATTCAGTATGTGAAGGAAGTGTTTGACCCAGCAGCTTTGATTCAAGAGGTGATTGCGGATTGGACGGATTTGGTGCCCGATGGCGTGACGCTCAGTATGCAGACGGTTCGCAAGGATGTGATGATGAATAACGACAAGATGCGTGTGAAGTACATTTTGAATCAGTTGGTTAGCAACGCCATCAAGTTTACGAAACGTGGATATATTATTGTGGGGTTAGGTTATTATCTGAACAGCGACGAAGTGGAGTTTTTCGTTGCTGATACAGGTTGTGGTATCCCGTATGAGAAACAAGAGATTACATTTGGGCTTTTTTGGAAAGACAATGGTTTCATTCCCGGTCTTGGCTTGGGTCTGCATGTGGTTAAGAAGTTGGCTGATGGTATGGACTTGAAGCTGAAGGTGGAGAGCAAACTTGGCTATGGCTCAAAGTTCTCTCTTTATGGTGACGGCTTCCTGAAACCGCAGGAGGGGACGGAAGGTGATGTACAGGCATGATGCGCAGTATAAGGGCAGGGAGGAGTCCACAGGAGGACGTTGACGTAAAGGCGTGATTGTTTTAGGCACCATCATATTATATTTTGGCGTGTTGCTACTCCTGTCTCGCAGGATTGAGCGACGTGGAGAGCTGATGGAGGTGAAGAATGGGAGGCAGGGCGATGGGAATGCCACGTTTTTTAGTGGCAATCGCCAATCTCCGTGGCCGTTAGTGGCTTTCGGTATGGTTGGTGCCTGTATCTCAGGATTGACGTTCATCGGGGTGCCTGGATGGGTGATGGGTACGGATATGACCTACTTGCAGATGTGTATGGGGTTTGTGGTAGGTTATGTGGTCGTGGCTTTCGTGTTGCTGCCGTTGTATTATCAGCATCGGCTCACATCCATCTACACTTATCTCAATCACAGATTTGGGCATATCAGCTATAAGACGGGTGCCTCTTTCTTCATCCTGAGCAAACTGCTGGGAGCTGGTGCGAAGTTCTATGTGGTTTGTGAGATTCTGCAAACCTGCTTGTTTGACACCATCGCCGTTCCTTATGCTGTGATTGTGGTGCTGGCTTTGTTGCTGATTTGGCTCTATACACGCCGAGGGGGCATTCGTACATTGGTATGGACGGATGTGGTGCAAACGGCTTGTATGTTGTTGGCATTGTTGCTGATTCTTGTGCGTGTGGCGACGATGCTGGATTTCAGTTTCTCGGAAGCCATGTCAGCGGTGTGGAACGATACTCATGCACGCATTTTCGAGTGGGATGACTTCTCATCCAAGCAGAACTTTTGGAAGCAATTCTTGTCGGGCATCTTTGTGGTGATTGTGATGACGGGATTGGATCAGGACATGATGCAGAAGAACTTGACTTGTAAAGACTTGCGCAGCGCACAGAAGGACATGTGCTCGTATGGCGTGCTCTTTGTGCCCGTCAATTTTCTGTTTCTTGCGTTGGGCATTCTGCTTCTCCTTTTGTATCAACGGATGGGCATTGCTTTGCCAGCTAAGGGAGACGAATTGTTGGCTCAGATTGTATTGGATGGCACGTTGGGACATGCGTGTCTCGTCTTCTTTACGTTGGGAATCATTGCCAGTGCTTTTTCTTCTGCCGATTCGGCTTTGACGGCAATGACCACCAGTTTCTGTATCGACATTCTGCATCGGGAGGACGATTCACGCACACGGAAGCAGGTGCATTTAGGAGTGCTCGTCGTGTTTGTCATCGTTACGCTCGTTTTCCATTGGTTAGGTTCGGGAAGTGTGATGGATTTGATTTACACTTTAGTGTCTTATACGTATGGCCCTCTGTTGGGACTTTTTTCCTTTGGCATGTTCACAAAGCGGTATCTGCGCGAGCCACTGGTTCCTTATGTGGTCATTGCTTCGCCTGTCATTTGCTATGTGATAGATGTGACAGTGCGCGCAGCGACGGGCTATCAGTTTGGGTATGAGATGCTGATGCTCAACGGTTTGCTTACGTTTATCGGATTATGTTGGATTGCAAAGGGCGTTGATACGGCTCAGAAAACGGATATTGTTAAGAAATGAAATTTGTTGATTTGTTTGCAGGTCTTGGCGGTTTTCATCTTGCCCTATCACGTTTAGGGCACGAATGCGTTTTTGCCTCTGAGATTAAGCCCAAATTGAGGAAGCTGTATCAAGTCAACTTTCCCGATGTTCCCATTCATGGAGACATCACGCAGATTGATGCGGCGGACATTCCTGCCCACGACATCCTTTGTGGTGGTTTCCCTTGCCAGCCCTTTTCTTTCTCGGGCAAGAAGCAAGGATTTGACGACGAGTTGTGGCGTGGCAACC
>CAMWJL010000035.1 GCA_947174565.1 uncultured Prevotellaceae bacterium
CGTCAGCCTCATTATGTCCTTATTAATCTTGCTCTTGGCGGAGACAACGGTGGAGAACTCTTGCGGGATGCTCTGCCTATGAAATATGAAATATACTATGTGCGAATATATCAGTAAACCAAAATCGATGTCCCTGGCTCCGATTTAGAGCCAGTGAAGGCTTACCATACACAGAAGCGGTAATGTTCGATTTTTGCCTTTCCTGTTTGCGAACCCAAGAGACGTTCTTTTCCAGAACAGAGATAGGGGTGGCTTTGAAAGGTCTATGCGAAGTAAAGTAAGGTCATCCGCTTTATGATTATACCATAACGGACAGGCCCCGTTCTCTCATGTAGAACGGGGCCTATCTGTTATCCTTTCTTTGTTTTTAGAAGGTTTTCTTATTCCAAGCTTGTGAATGACTTCGTGTTCGGGTCAGAAGTTGAAGCGGTACTTGACACCAGCCATGAACCACACCCCTGGTTGCTGGATGTTGGCGAAGTCGTAGTAGGGGTGGTTGGTGAGGTTGTTGGCTTGGGCGTAGAGTGTGTAGTGGGGTGTTTGCCACTGGAGCTTGAGGTCGAGTGTGCCGAAAGTGCCAAAGGATTGGCGTTGGTTCGTTTTTACGTTGTCGAACTCGCCTTCACGGTTTTTGAGGGTGAAGTCCCATTGTGCGGAGAGTTGCCTGTAGATGCGGTGGCGCAGGGAGGCGACGAACTTGTGGCGCAAGAAGGTCTGGTGTGAGGCGTAGTTGGTCGCTTGTTCCTCATCGACGCGGTATTGGTAGTTGTAGCAGTAGCTGAGGGTGAGGTGTTGCAGTGTGGATGAGGTGCTCCATAGGTGGTTGAAGTCGAAGTCGGCGAGGGCTTCTGCTCCGATGTTGTCGATGTTGCTGTTGGCTGTGGTATAGACGGTGGCGTTGGTGTATCTCACCCAGTCAATCATGTCAGTGCCATGGCGATAGAAGCCTTTGGCTTGAAGGCGGAGAAAGGCATTGGTATAGGAAGTCCCGATGTGCCAGTCAGTACTCTTCTCGGGCTTCAGCTGCGTGTTGCCTTGCAGGCCTGGGCCGTTGTAGTAGAGGTCGGTGTAGGTGGGGGTACGGAGGCTTTGGTTGAACGATGCGTAGAGTTTCACGCCCTCTGCAATGCGCCACGATACATCCATGCCGGGATAGAGGTGTATGCCACCCTCAACGGAGGTGTTGTGGTTGGCGAGCATGCCGAAGGAGAGAGTCAGGCGGTCGAGAAGAATATCGTGCTCGAGGTAGAGCCCGATGTTGCTGCGTCCGTCCTTGTATTTGTAGTGTTCGTCATGACCAGGCACTTTGTATTTGTGCCACTCTGTTTCTGGAATCTCCTTGCCGAGTCGGGTGGAGAGGATGTTTTCACGTCGGAACTCGACACCGATGGCTGTTTTGCCCAGTGCCCAAGTGGTATGGGCGTTGGCATTGGCACCATAGACATTGGTCTGATGGAAGTTCTGATAAGCGGCAGGATTGGCACGCCACCAAACGTAGTGGTCGAGTGCGCGGTTCCAATAGACTTGCAGCGGAATGCGGACATGCCCTTTGTATTCGGCTTGTGCTGCGAGGAGGGTGCGTCGGTTTTCTTCATACTGGGAGTTGGAGCCTGTGCCGTAGAAGGTGTTAGCACCATAATCCATGGTGCTCATACCAGCTTGTAGCGTGGCATCGAAGAGACGGGAGGTGTAGCGGCCGTTCCAGTAGGCATTGGCTTTTTTGAAGTCGTCGTTGCTGTCGGCACCGTCGCTTTGGGTGTAAGCTCCGCTGATGCGGTTGTTGAAGTGATTGTTTTTCAGTGCTACATGGGCATTGCCTCCCCATGTGCCGTGGGAGCCGCCTTGCAGATGAACTCCGAGATTGCTTTGCGATTCGGTGCGTGTGACGATGTTGATAGCTCCTGCAAAAGCCTGACTGCCGTAGATACGGCTGGCTCCACCCTCAACCACTTCGATGCGCTCGATGTCATCTACACTGACTGGCAAATCGATCGTGAAGTGACCTGTGTGAGGGCTGGAAATGTTGATGCCATTGAGCAAAACGGTGAGTTGGTCTTCTGTGCCGCCATTCACACCGATGTCGGTTTGGATGCCGAACCCTCCGCGTTGGCGCACATCCACGCCTGCTGCCAGTTTCAGCAGGTCGTTGACGGAGTTGGCACTGGAAGCCTCTATGTCTTGCCTGTTGATGACTTGGACGATACGGACGGCTTTGTCGGCTGGGAGTGGGGTGCGAGTGCCGACGACTTCGGTGTCGTTGAGGTTGATTTCGTATGCAGGGTTGTTTCCTTGCTTTTGTGCCATGATGGCAGGGGCAGCCATTAGTATGGCTGCGATGAAGAGTGATGTTCTCATGTGATGAATGTTAAAAGAATTTTCCTACGATAATAATCTTGTTGCTGCGGCTGATGCCACCTGGATGGGTGCCTGGCTCTCCTTCGGGAACGGTCATGTTCCACTGCTGATAGTAGGCTGTCCAAAACGGCAGGATTTGTCCCTTCGGGTCGTGGAAAGACATGGGCACTTGGGGGAAGATGGCTTCCCCTGAACGGTCGAAGTAGGAGAGTTGGACGAGTTCGCTGCAATAGAGGGCGGAATCGCTTGGCATGTATTGAAAGTCGTAAGGTCTGCCAAGGTAGGTCTTTGCCTTCTCCACGCATGCAGCGACGGAGGTGGTGTCCTTGAGGCGACCGAGCAGCACCATCGGATGGTCTGTTGCTGTGTGGTCGCAGTGGACAAAGAAAGAATCGATGGGATTGAGCCATACACCGTGTTTGCCTGACGCCTCGAGCGCGTACATTTTCCCATTGGGTTCTTGGCAAACGATGGCTACATGAGAAACTTGCTGAAGGTCTATGCCTTCAGCTACAGAGACGATGGCTTGCGCAATGCCATCGCGCGAGGGACTTGCTACACAGAAGAGCAGGTCGCCGTGTTGAAGCGCAGTGAGGTCGAGCAGTTCATCTTCTTCAGAAGAAGACAAGCCTGTGCTGTGAGTCGCAGCTTCTGTCATAGCATGATGGCTCATTGCCATCGTGGCGGCAGAAGAGTCGGGACAGGTCACAGCCAAGGTGGCAACGCTGAGCACGCTGATGACAATCTCTTTCTTCAAACTGAGAAAGATTGCATCTCCGTGGCGCGAGAAGTGCTGCCATCTGATTGCTTCGGGCTTCTTTTGACTTGTTTGGTGCATTTTTAGTTGTTGTTAAGTGATGTGTTATAGTGTTGTTTTCTATAGTTTTAGGTTTGTTCCTACTTTTGTTTCAGGTTGCGCTCAGCATCCATGCGGAGCAGAATGAACAGCAGTAAGGTGAAGCCCCACAGAGAGGAGCCTCCGTAAGAGAAGAAAGGCAGTGGAATGCCGATGACGGGGGTAAGACCCAGCACCATGCCTACATTGATGAATAGGTGGAAGAGGAAGATGCAGAGCACGCAGTAGCCATAGACACGTCCCATTGTGTCGGTTTGGCGTTCGGACACGGCTATGAGTCGCCAAATGAACAGAAGATAGACGATGAGCACTCCTGCTGCACCGATGAATCCTTCTTCTTCACCAACGGTACAGAAGATGAAATCCGTATGCTGTTCGGGCACATAGCGGAGTTTCGTCTGTGTGCCGTTGAGGAAGCCTTTACCTGTGAGACCGCCTGAGCCAATGGCTATCTTGGCTTGATTTACGTTGTAACCAGCACCGCGTGGGTCATCTTTCTTGCCAAGCAAGACTTCGATGCGTGTGCGCTGATGGTCAGCAAGGTGGTCGAAGATGCTGCTACTCAGATAGTAGAGCGAGCAAGAGACGATGGCAAAGGCGGCAATGAGTCCGTATTTGTAAAGGCGTGTGTAGAGGGTCATCCCGATGATGTAGAGAATCATCAGCACGCATGCCCCCAGCATCACATAGCATACATCGAAAGGAATCACATAGATGGAAAACAGCATGGCAAGCAGTGTGGAGCCTAAGCAGGTGGCTGACATGACTTTTACGGCAAAGGTGTTGTGGCAATAGACCCACACCATGCTGATGGTGCAAATCATGGCAAGCAGCAGCACCGTGAACTCGCCGATAGACACTGGCATATTGGGGATATATTCCTCGCTGAATTTCATGCCCACTACAAAATAGACGATACAGGCGAATCCTGTGAAGAGCAGTGAGCCTGTCATGCCTTCACGATAGAGCATTAGGAAGAAAGCGAAATAGACAAGGGCGGAACCTGTTTCTTTTTGCCCGATAATGAGCACCATTGGAAGGAGAATCAAGCCGATGGCGATTCCGATGTCTTTGGAGTTCTTGATGTTATAATCATGCCTGTCCATCAGTTTCCCTAAGGCTAATGCCACTGCAAACTTGGCAAATTCAGCGGGCTGTATCTTAACCGAAGACCCTAAAGGCAACCATGAATGAGAACCTTTGGTGTCGGGTGCGATGACAATGGTGACAGCCAAAAGAATCATCATCGCTCCATAGATGACGTAGGCTGCTGTGTCGTAGAAACGTTTCTCGATGAGCATCAGTACGGTAGCCAACACCAGCGAGGTGCCACCCCATACGATTTGCTTGCCTGAGTTGGTCTCCCAAGCGAAAAGGTCAGGGTTGTTGAAGTCGTAACAAGCACCACACACACTGAACCATCCCCATACGATGAGAATCACGTAGAGTAGAATCGTAATCCAGTCAATGCTGAGAAAGATGCCTTTATTGCTTTGTCCTGTCATTGTTTTCGGTAGGTGTTATCTTTCGCGAGTTCCATAATCTATGTGGCGGTTTTGGAACGATGTCGCTTTTTCTTCACTGGATGGAGACAGCTCTCCGTTGATGTACTGCTCCATAATGAGAGCACCGATGGGCACACCGTATGTGGCACCGAAACCACCATTCTCCACATATACAGCCACTGCAATCTGCGGGTCTTCCATCGGAGCGAATCCCATGAAAGCAGAGTGGTCTTTGCCTCGGTTCTGGGCTGTGCCAGTCTTGCCGCACACTGCATATTGGGGGCTGTTGGCACTGTGGCAAGTTCCTCCCAGCACAGCCTTGCGCATGCCTTCCACCACCATATTATAATAGGAGGTATCGACTTTTGTCTTGTGCTTCACTTTCAGGCTGTCGGCAATGTGCCCGTCCTGTACCTCCTTGACAATATGGGGTGTGACATAATAGCCACGATTGGCAATGGTGGCACAGAGGTTGGCTATTTGGAGTGGGGTGAGCGTCACCTCACCCTGTCCGATGGCGATGGAGATGACACCGAGCGCATTCCACCTGCCGAGTCGGCGGTCATAATAGTCGGCATTGGGAATCATGCCGCGTGCCTCGCCAGGCAGGTCTATGCCCAGCTTATAGCCAAAGCCCATCGACACCATGTAGTCTTTCCATGTGGTGACAGCATCTTGGATGGTTGTGTACTTCTGTCGGTTGCTTAGCATGTGGTAGAGTCCCCAACAGAAGTAACCGTTGCAGGAAGTGGCAATGGCGGGGAGGAGGGGCAGGGGAGAACCATGACCATGACAGCCCACCTTCATGCCTTTGGTGACAAAGCCGTGGTAGCAAGGATAGGCAGTAGAAGAGGTGATGATGCCCTCCTGCAAGAAAGTCAATCCTTGCGAAGTCTTGAATGTGGAGCCTGGAGGATATGTGCCTGATATGGCACGGTTTAGCATCGGCTTCATCGGGTCACGTTGCATCTCCATCATCTGTGCGCCACGCTGCTTGCCTTCCATGCGATGTGGGTCATAACTGGGCGCACTCACCATGCAGAGAATCTCGCCCGTCTTAGGTTCAATGGCCACGATTGCGCCCATCTTTCCTTCCATCAGGCGTTCGCCCAACGCTTGTAGCTTGGCATCAATGGAAAGTGTCAGGTTTTTGCCTGGTACAGGTTTGCGGTCCAATGCGCCATTCTTATAGTGTCCCTGTATGCGTCCACGTGCATCCCGCAGTAGCACCTCAACACCCTTAACACCTCGAAGCTCTTGTTCGTAACTCCGCTCTACGCCTTGCTTTCCGATGTAGTCTCCTGGGGAGTAGTAGTCATCCCGTTCCACATCTGTTGGTGACACTTCGGCTACATCGCCCAGCACATGGGCACAGTAATCTGTGGCGTATCGACGGATGGTTCTCTCTCTTACATAGAAACCGTGAAAGCGGAACATCTTCTCTTGGAAGATGCTGAACTCCTCAGCCGAAATCTGTGCTAAAAATAATTGTTGTGTATAAGGGGAGTATCCTGGATTCTTGTTGTGGTTTTTGATGAGTGCCATCCGTTCGTCGAACGTCGCTTTGGTTATGTTGAGTGTTTTGCAAAATTCGAGCGTGTCGAGATTGTTCACCTCACGCATGATGACCATGATGTCGTAAGCTGGTTGGTTATAAACCAGCAACTCGCCATTACGATCATAGATGACACCTCGGGATGGGAAGATGATGCTGTTGAGGAAAGCGTTGTTGTCAGCACGGCTTTTATATTCTTCATCTGATAGCTGCAAGAAGCCCAGTCGCGCGATGTAGCTTAGCACCACCACAAGTGCTATGCCGCCGATAATGAACTTGCGATATTCGTAAAGATGGTTCTGCATCGCTGTGCCTGTTATGTCTATGGATGAAGTTCTTTTTTGTTGTTGGTGCGCACCAGCAGTTCCATGCCTATGGTAATGATAGTAGAAAGTGCTGCACCACTACCCATTGCCAACAACGTCAGATACCAGTCTGCTAACGTACAGGCATCCAACAGATAAAACGCTGCATGTAGAATGAGCAGCAGCATGAATGCGTAGAGTGTATAGCGACCGAGACCGAGTGTGGTGATGGAGGGCGTGAAGTTCTCTGCAGCATCATGTGGTCGGAACATATTCAGCAGTTTGGGCTGTATCATGGCTGCCAATGTGCAGGATGCTGATGCCATGCCAGCAGTATTGCAGAACAAGTCGAATACAAGACCTGTGAAAAATCCCCACAACAACATGGATGTGCGTGATGTCTCACGATGTATGCACACCACCATATAGCCTATGACCAGTGGTGTGACGTAGCCGAACAGGTGGATGTGGTTGAACACGATTACCTGTAGGAACGACAACACGAAGAAGCGTGTCAGGCGTAAAAGGAATGGGGAACTCATCTTGTAGTCTCGGTCTTGATTTGTTTTTTAGAGGGGATGCTGTCCTGTGCAGCAGGATTCAAGGCTTGATGCTCTAATTGACGGCGTTCTTGCGCTGTGTAGTTCGTGATGACTGACACTTCTCGCAGGGTGGCGAAGTTGGCGAACAGCTTCACTTTGAGCTGATAAGACATTCCATCGGCTGAGTCGCCAATGCCTTGAATGCTTCCAATGGGCAGTCCCGGTGGGAAGATGTCTGAGAAGCCATTGGTTTCCACAATGTCTTTTTTCTTCACAGGAGCATGGCGCGGAATGCTGGTCACGTATGCTATATCAGCATAGCCACGTTTCCAAATGAGCGAGCCGAAATACTCGGAATGACGCAGACGACAACTGATTTTGCTGTTGACATTCAACAGGGGAATGACGATGCTGTAGTGGCGGCTGGTCATATAGACGATGCCGACCACACCGCGTGAACAAATGACACCCATTTCAGGACGAATACCATCGGCTTCCCCCTTGTTGATAGTGATGAGATTGTTTGCCTTATGAAGGGTCATGTTGACTACCTGTGCATGTACCACGTCGTACTTCCGTGCCAAAGCGTACATGTGCTTTGTACTCTCCAGCCTTTCCAGTTCCTGTGCTTGTTTCAGTTCATACAACTCTCGGCGCAATTGCTCGTTTTTCCGTTCCAGTGCCGCATTCTCTTCTCTTAGATGGAGATATGCCGTAATGCTGCTAATGACGTCGTAGGTCGAACCTACCACGCCATTAGCTGTTGTGAAGTACACATTCTTTTGGTATCCGTTGTGGCTGAAGAGAAAGATTAAGCTAATCACTTCCAACAGCAGGAACAGAAACCAGTGCTTGTTCTTAACGATGATGTCAATGAGTGCCCGCATGGCGCAGTTATCTCATCAGGAACTGGAAATTGTTCACGTTCTTCAGTGCTATGCCTGTTCCCTTTGCTACTGAGTGCAAGGGGTCATCATCCACGTGGAACGGAATGTGAATCTTGTCGGTGAATCGCTTTGCCAAGCCACGGAGCAGCGCACCACCACCCGTCAGCCAAATGCCGTTCTTCACGATGTCGGCATACAGTTCTGGTGGTGTGTTCTCCAATGCCTGCAACACGGCTGTTTCAATCTTTGCGATGGTCTTGTCAATGCTGTGCGCAATCTCCTGATAGCATACCGACACTTCTTTGGGAAGGGCTGTGATGCGGTCAGGTCCATGCACGACGTAATCCTCTGGTGCTTCATCGCCAAGGTCTGTCAGTGCTGAACCGACATTGATTTTGATGCGTTCAGCCATACGTTCACCCACTTTCATGTTGTGCTGGCGTGCCATGTATTCTTGTATGTCGGCTGTGAGTTCGTCACCAGCCACACGGATAGAGTTGTTGCTGACGATGCCACCCAAAGAAATGACGGCAATCTCGGTGGAGCCACCACCGATGTCAACAATCATCTGACCCTCAGGAGCTTCCACATCGATACCGCAACCTATGGCAGCAGCCATCGGCTCAAAGATAAGATACACGTCGCGTCCGCCTGAATGTTCGGCACTGTCACGCACGGCACGCAATTCCACTTCGGTAGAACCAGATGGAACGCCAATCACCATACGGAGTGATGGTGTGAAGAGGTGATGCCCAGTCTTGACCATCTTGATGAGTCCGCGCATCATCTGCTCACACGCATAGAAGTCGGCTATCACACCGTCACGCAACGGACGGCTGGTGCGGATGCCATCGTGTTCTTTTCCAAACATCAGTTTGGCTTTATGACCGACAGCAATCATCTTGTTGGTTTTCTTGTCAAGAGCGACTACCGAAGGTTCATCTACCACAATTTTGCCGTTGCACGTGATGATGGTGTTGGCAGTGCCAAGATCCATCGCAATATCTTGTGATAAGGAGAAAAATCCCATACGCTTATTTACGGTTTGACGATTTACAATATACGACTTTCCTCACAGATTATTTTGCAAAGTAAGCGTGAATGGCAGTGTCATAGTGGCTGGAAGTGGCGAATGCACGTTCTGCAAACTGCTTGCGTTGTGCCTTCGTTGTTTCAGCTCCCTGTGCCTTCACGATGTCAAGCAATGGCTTGTATTCAGCCTTGCTTGGAACGATAACTACATCGTTGAAGTTCTTGGCAGCAGCGCGAATGAGTGAGATGCCACCAATGTCAATCTTCTCAATGATAGAAGGTTCGTCGTTTGTGGATGCTACTGTCTCCTCGAAGGGGTAGAGGTCAACGATAACGAGATCAATCTCGGGGATTTCATACTTCGCCATCTCCTGCTGGTCGCTGGTCAATTCGCGACGTCCCAAAATGCCGCCGAATACTTTAGGATGAAGCGTCTTCACGCGTCCGCCCAAAATGGATGGATATGTAGTGAGGTCCTCAACTTTCTCGCATGGGTAGCCGAGACCTTCAATGAATGCTTGTGTGCCTCCTGTTGAAAGGAATTTTACACCGTTTTTGTTCAGTTCTGCCAACAACTCATCGAGTCCATCTTTATGGAACACAGATACAAGAGCCGTCTTGATTTTCTTCGTTTCCGCCATTTCTGTCCGATATTTGATATTTGTAAACTTATTGAAATTCGCTTCTTCGTGTATCTAAAACCTGCTACACGCCATTCTTTACCTTAATGGCTACAAAGGTAGGCATTTCTTCCGATACATACGGAAAGAAAATGGAAATTTTATGTGCTGAAAGTCGTTTTTCTTGTCAGGGCGGAAACATTGCCCTCCATTTGTACTTTGGAGTGTTCTATTTTGTAGGGATGTACAGGCTGTTGCTTATGTTGTTCTTGTTGGCATAGGTCGTGTGTAGTTGCACCTCTGCCACTGATTCTCCTCGTGTTTTACGGCAGTGGATGCGACCTGTATATCGGATTTTCTGTCCTGGTTGCAAAGTGGTGGTGAGCGATGGCGAAGCAATGAACGCTTTGGCATCATTGGTGGTCAGATAGATAACAATGTTGGGGATGACGCTGTTGGATGTGTTGGTGATGAAGCCTTCCACCTCGATAATCTCTTCCTTTGAGATGTAACCATCCCCGTTGGTGTCCATATAGGTGAGATTGGATAGGCTGATTGCGGTTGATGGGGTGCTGGTGGGGGGATAAAACTCTTCGTTGCGGCGTGTTTCCGACTTGTCCCGTCCTTCAATCTGTGATGCAATGCCCACGCCCAAAGCCGCTCCGATGCCCATTCCGATGAGGCTGCCCAAAGCCGCGTTTTCGCCACGGAAATGTCCGCGTCCAGACAGGATTCCTACCATTTCGCCAACGTGACCTCCAATCATGGCACCTGTTGCACCGCTTTGAGCCTGATAGGCACTTCCACAACTGCTGACCATTATGACGATGGCTAACACCATACATATTACTTTTGTCTGTTTCATTGTTGTCTGTCGTTTTGCAAGCATTTTATGTGCTTGTTTCTTTACTTGATGTGTTTCCTTTTATATAGTTGTCAATCAGTTGTCTGGCAATCGACATTTTGTCTGGTATTTGTGGCATGTGCTCACGGTCAAACCATCCTGCTCGGCTGAGTTCTTCCTCTTGCAGATGCAGTTCTCCACTCACATAATCGGCGGTGAATCCAATCATGATTCCACAGGGATAGGGCCAGGCTTGGCTGCCAAAGTATTGAATGTTTGTGATGGTCAGCCCCACCTCCTCCTTCACCTCGCGCTTTACGCAGTCTTCTAATGTCTCGCCTGTTTCGACGAAACCAGCCACCAATCCGAACATTTCTTTCCGTCGGAAGTTCTTGGCGTGTACAAGCAGGATTTTGTCGTCGCGTCGGATGCGCACAATGATGGCGGGGCTTACTTGTGGCCACACCTCCTTGCCGCAATGGGTGCATTGTTTGCTGATGGTAGTGGTGCGTTTCATAGGGCCGCCGCACACACCGCAATAGCGGGTGTTTGAATCCCAATAGAGCAACTCGGATGCTTTGCCTGCAAGATGATAGAAGGCTGGTGGCAACACGTTCCATGACTCACGCAATCCCATCGTTTCCAAGCCTTTCATGTCGTTGGGCGGTGTGTTGAGGCTGTATGCCATGCAGGGAATACCTTCTATCATCGGCAGTTCCTGACGGGGTGTCCACTCCTTGATGGGCACGGGAGGTTCTGCCGAGCAGGGCACATGATACCTCTCTTCGTCGTGCTGCAACAGGAGTGCATTGCCAATGAACACGAACCAATATGTCTTCTGTCTTTCCATGGAGTTTGAGATAGAAATCACGGCAAAATTAGGTGTTATTTACCATATAGCCGCCATTTTTATGGTTAAAATCATTAAAAAAGTGAAGACTTTGGGGATTAGTTGTGGATTCGGCCGAAAAGGAGTATATTTGTACACTCAATTCAGACCGATTACATGATAAAGTATCATCACGCGTACATATATATATTGTTGACCCTTCTATACATGCTCGTCTCTGTTCCCGTTTCTGCCGACAAGCGTGACAAGAAAGTAAAGGAGAAAATCATAACTGATATTTCCGACATTGAACCGGATCCGATAGCTCACAAATCGAGACCAGACCGTCATCCGAAGGCTTTGGATATGCCTGTGTTGCTTGGAAACGGCACGGATGAGCAGTTGCATGGGATAGATGTGAGCCACTATCAGGGACGTATCAACTGGGATGAAGTGGTGCGTGATTCAAAGGTCAATTATGTCTATCTGAAGGCAACGGAGGGTGTGAATACCATTGACGACACTTATACATACAACTTCAACGAATGCAAGCGCGTGGGGCTTAAAGTGGGGAGCTATCTGTTCTTCCGTCCGCATCTTTCTCCCAAGGCTCAGTTTGAACTCTTCCTTTCAAAGGTTGACACGAAAAAGCAGGACTTGTTGCCTGTGATTGATGCTGAGGTCATCAGAGGTGTTTCGGTGGGTGTGTTTCAGGCGCGTCTGTTGGAACTCTGCGAGTTGTTCGAGAAGGAATATGGCAAGAAGCCCATCATTTATACGGGTCGTAACTTCTTCAACAAGAATATTGATGGCAATGTCCGTCTCCGTTCCTACAAGTTTTTCATTGCTGCCTATACGTTTGATGAACCCGAATTGAATGCCGGGCAAGACTATGTGCTGTGGCAATATACAGCCACAGGGCGTGTGCGTGGGATTCGTGGCAATGTAGATATGAGCCGTTTGATAGGGCGTCACCAGCTTCGCGAGCTTTTCTATTGACTTTATTCCCTCACCGTGTGCAGGTGATTTCGTTCACCCTGCATGAAATAACACGAGCACCCTGCGCATCTTATTATGCGCAGGGTGCTCGCGTTTGAATGTCAACAAGTTCCGTCTTTAGGCTGTTAGGAGGTCCGTATGAGTGTGCTTTGTCATGCGGTAATCACGTCCTCCATGCGTATGTCGTGTGGTTCGCACGGGATGGATGGAAGCATCTGAAAGGGGAAGGCGATGCCGATGAGTGGGCAGGAGAGCTGTGGCAGCAGTCGGTCGTAGTACCCCTTCCCACGCCCTAATCGGTCTCCTTCTTTCGTAAAAGCCATTCCAGGGATGATGGCGAGGTCGATGCTGCCATAGTCGGTGAAAAGTCCGCCCGATGATTCCTGTATGCCATAGGAAGCACCTGTGCTGAGTGCTTGTTCGCCTGCGTACAGGTGGAGTTCCAGTTTATCGCCCACAACGGTGGGAAGAAGAACTTTCTTGCCCTCAGCGTGCAGGGTGCGGATGAGGGTGTGCGTCTCCACTTCGTCGGGCAGGGAATGATAGAGGAGGATGGTGTGGCAGTGCTCCTCACGCTTGATGCGTTCAAGCACTGAATGGCAGATGCTTTGGCTGCAGGCCGAAAGCTCCTCTGAGGTATGCTGCTTTTTTCTTTCCCGAATCAGTGTTCGGAGTTCCTTCTTGGTCATGGAGTGACGGTTTTGTCTGTTTGGCTTTGAACAACTGAATGGCTTTGGCGATGGTGCTGTCGTCTCGGTTGAGATACTGCACATAATCGTTCGTATCTAACATATTGTAGATGATGCTGCCGTAGATGGCTTGCTCAAAGAGGCTCTGCGACTTGATAATCATGTTGTTGCGACGCTGAATGCCTTTCGAGTCGGCGTAACGGATGAATTTGTCCACCAGTCCTTGCTTGCGCAGGTATTTTGCCAGTGTGGCGGCATTGTCGAAGGTTGCCAGTTTGTCGCGGTTGTTGTCGGTGTATTCAAAGCAGAATTGAGCTATCGTGCCTTTGGTGACGCATTCGGTATAATAGGGGGTGAGAGCGGTCGTGTCTTCGGCCACAAAGTAGTCGGGCATGATGCCGCCTCCGCCATAGACGGTGCGTCCGATGCTGGTCTTATAGGCTTCTCCTGTCTGACGGATGCTGTCTTGGCTGAAAAACTCACCACGTTCGTAACGGGTGATGAGGTCCATCTCATATTCCTTCGGTTGACCTTTCACATAGGGCTTTTGGATGCAGCGACCTGCGGGGGTGTAGTATCGGGCGATGGTAAGGTGGATGAGCGAGCCGTCGGAGAACTCGATGGGTTGCTGCACCAGTCCCTTACCGAATGACCGACGACCAACGATGATGCCGCGGTCATTGTCTTGAATCGCACCAGAGAAAATCTCTGAGGCAGAGGCACTTATCTCGTCAATGAGCACAATGAGGGGCAGGCTCTGATAGGAGCCACGTCCGTCGCTGCGATACTCTTCACGGCGTGAGCGTCGCCCTTGGGTATAGACGATGAGACGGTTCTTGGGAAGGAACTCGTTGACCATCTGAATGGCTGCGGACAGATAGCCTCCGCGATTGCCACGGAGGTCTATGACTAAACCTTGGAAACCTTCCACTTCTAACTCAGCCAATGCGGTGAGCAACTCGGCATAGGTCGTTTCGCCGAAGTTCTTGATTTTGATGTAGCCGAGTTCTTTGTTAATCATGTAGGTGGCATCAATGCTCTTCAATGGAATGTCACCACGCACGACCGTGAAAGTCAATGGTTGGGTTTGACCATGGCGCATCACGCCAATCTTCACTTTTGTGCCTTTCTCTCCTTTGAGGCGATGGAGTGTCTCTTCGTTGGTGACCACCTTACCAACGTATGGAGTTCCGTCAATGGAGACGATTTTGTCACCTGCCAAGATGCCCACTTTTTCGGAAGGACCACCCTTAATGATGTTGGTGACACGCACCGTGTCATCACGGATAACAAACTGAACGCCGACCCCACTGAAAGAGCCTTTCAGGTCATCGTTGGCGGTGCGGGCATCGCTGGCAGATATATAGGTGGAGTGGGGGTCAAGTTCTTCCAAAATCTTGGGCATGGATTGCTCAACAATGCCAGCAATATCTACCGTGTCAACGTATTGGTCGTCAATGATGTGGAGCAGGTCGTTGAGCTTGTTGGACGAAGTGTTTATGATATTCAGTCGGTTGCCAGCAAAGCGGTTGGCAAAGAAGGTGCCAATGACGATGCCAACAATGATGCTGGTTGCGATGATGAGGGGCACCCATCGGTTGTTGCGGTTGATGTTGTTGCTCATATACGGTTTATTGCCTGTTGTTCAGTTATTTGACAGGTTCATCGGGGTTAATGTATTCTACGTTGATGTTGGCGCGTTTCAGCAGATTGATGCCGTCCTCCAAGCGGTAGTGCTCTGCATAGACCACACGCTTGATGCCTGACTGGATGATGAGTTTTGCGCATTCTATGCAGGGCGATGCTGTGACGTAGAGTGTGGCATCGTCGCTTGAGTTGCTGGAACGAGCCAGTTTGGTGATGGCATTGGCCTCTGCGTGAAGCACATAGGGTTTGGTGACGTTGTTGTCGTCTTCACACATATTTTCAAATCCTGATGGTGTACCGTTGTAACCATCGGAGATAATGGCCTTGTCCTTCACCACCAATGCGCCTACCTGACGGCGTTGGCAGTAAGAGTTCTCTGCCCAAATGCGAGCCATGCGCATGTAGCGGAGGTCGAGGCGATATTGTTTCTGTCTGTCTTCTGTCATGTTATGGTGAAATCTGTTATTGCTAAATAGTTGATATTGCTATACCGTTTGTTATCTCTTATTGCCCAAAAGGAGAACATTTTCTCCGTCTTTTTTCAGTTGCAGGAAATCCGCGCCACTTCTGTATGATGTGGCATTAGCGATGATATGGTAGATTTGCTTGTCGAAGGGCGTTGAAGCAGTAGGCGTTTCGGTCATCTTCAGTTTGAGAGTTTGCTTTTTCCCGTCAGCCGTCCATGTGCCTGCAAAGCTGTCGCCATTGGTGAGCATCCCTTTGAATGTTTGGGACGAAAAGGTGATGTAGTAAGCGTTGGTTCCTGCATCGGTATAGAAGTTCCGAATGTCGCTGTTGAGCTTCTTGCCACTGATGGTGCCGCCGTTCATGTACCAAGTTTTTCCTATGAAGATTTCATCGATATCATCTTCATTCTCACAGGCGGTACATGTCAGCAGTACAAGACCGATACAGAATGCTATTTGAACTATTTTGAGAAGGTTTCTTGTCATGGAGTGTTCTATTTATAGGATACCATTGCGACGAAGAAGCGCATCGATGGTGGGTTCTTGTCCACGGAAGCGTTTGTAGAGTGTCATTGGTGGCTCTGTGCCGCCACGGGAGAGGATGTTGTCGCGGAAGCTTTGTGCAATGGTGGGGTTGAAAATACCTTGTTCCTTGAAATGGGAAAAAGCGTCAGCATCAAGCACTTCTGCCCATTTGTAGCTGTAGTATCCCGCAGAGTAGCCTCCTGCCATGATGTGGGAGAACTGCGTGGTCATGCAGCAACCTTCTACAGCTGGCATTACTTGGGCATCTTTCCATGCCTGTTCTTCAAAGGTCATTAAATCCGTGTCGAAAGGTGTGGAAAGTGTGTAGAACGCCATGTCGAGAAGACTGAAGCTCACTTGACGCATACATGCATAGGCGGCATTGAAATTGCGGCTGGCGACGATGCGGTCTAACAATGTTTCAGGAATCGGTTCTCCTGTCTCGTAATGGACTGCGAAGGTGTTGAGGAAGTCTTTCTCAATGGCGAAGTTCTCCATGAATTGGGACGGGAGTTCCACGAAGTCCCAATAGACATTAGTGCCAGAAAGGGAGCGGTAGGTCGTATTGGCAAAGATGCCATGCAGGGAGTGTCCGAACTCATGCAGGAAAGTCTCTACTTCGCCCAGTGTAAGGAGGGCTGGCTTGGTGTCGGTAGGCTTGGATAGGTTCATGACGATGGACACCTGTGGACGAGAGTTGACCATTTTTGTGTCGTGGGTAGCGGTGTTGTCTGTGTCGAACCTCTCTTTCCATTGTTCCTTAAACGAGGTCATCCAAGCCCCAGATTTCTTTGATGCGCGTGGATGGAAGTCGCAGTAGAACAATGCGAGGTATGACCCGTCTTTGTCTAGAACGTCATAGGCTTCCACGTCAGGATGATAGACTGGTACGTTCGTATTTCTGTGGAACGTAATGCCATAGAGGCGAGTCGCCAATCCGAAGATGCCTTGTTTGACCTTCGAGAGTTCAAAGTAAGGGCGCAGCATCTCGCTGTTGATGTTGAACTTGCTTTCTTTGAGCTTGTTGGCATAGTAGGAAAAGTCCCAAGGCATGAACCGACGAGGGTCGTCTGCTGCAAGCGTGGATGGGTCGATATGATTGTCTGCATAGTAGAGTGTCTCAACTTCCTTCACCTCTTGCTGCGCTTTGGGCATATATGCTTTCATCAAGTCGTTGAGCAAGCGATAGACGTTGTTGGTGTTCTCTGCCATGCGTCGTGTAAGGGTATAGTCGGCATAAGTCTTGAAACCATGTAGCTGTGCCAGTTCGCGGTGCAGGTTCACTATCTTCTTGACGATTGCGACATTGTTGTTGCTGTTGTTGTGGGTGCATAACGTGTTGTATGCCATGTACATCTTCTGTCGCAATGCGCGTTGGGATGAGTAAGTGATGAATGGGCTGTAAGATGGGGCTTGTAGCGTGAACGCATAGCCTTCCAAGCCCTTCTCTTTGGCTGTCTGTTTTGCAAAGTCGAGGGCGCTGTCGGGCAGTCCTGCTACATCGGTCTCGTTCGTAAGATGTAGAACGAAGTCGTTCGTGTCTTTCAACTTGTTCTGTGAAAACTGCAATGAGAGCACGCCCAGTTCTGTTGTGATACGGCGATGTTGTTCCTTTTTCTCGTCGGGCAGGTTAGCACCATGACGGACAAAGCCGTCGTAGCAGTTTGTCAACAACATCTTCTGTTCTTGGTTGAGACGGGAAAAATGCTCTGCGGCATGTTCGTCATAGACAGCCTTGACACGGTGAAACAGTCTATCATTCAAAGTGATGTTGTTTTCGTGCTCCGTCAGAATGGGTGACATCCGTTGCGCCAGTTCATCCATGAAGTCGGTCGTCTCGGCACTGAGCAGGTTGAAGAACACGTTGGTCACCTTGCTCAGTAGTTCTCCTGTGTGCTCCAATGCTTCAATTGTGTTCTCGAATGTGGGTGGCTCAGGATTGCTGACGATGTCTTCTATTCTCTGATCCTCTTCCTCCATGCCCCTCATCATGGCTGGCTCATAGTCAGCCTCGGTGATACGGTCGAAGGGGATATGGTCGTATGGCATGAAGAAAGGATTCCTCGTCGTTGTATTCATATTTGTATTTAATATAGAGGTGTGCTATTTGCAAAGTCGGGTCAATTCGTGGAGGTCTTCTACCTGTATTACACCGCGTTGTAGCTGTACGAGACCTTGTGCTTGTAACTGGTTTAAGGCGATGGATACGTTCAGGCGTGTCTCATGAATCGTCTCCGCGAGTGTGGTCATCTTGATGCTGATGTTTTTCCTCCCCTTGGGCAAAGTAGAGTAGGAGAGCATGAACTTGACTATCTTGTCGGTGACGGAATGGTCAGGATGAGCACATAATAGCAAAAGAGTCTGTTGGTAACGGTTGCAGACGATGTTGAGCAGGTTTATCTTAATGATGTCGTTGGTCAATAAATGTCGGAGTATGACAGGTTTATCAATGTCAAGCGTTACGCCTTTTGTGGCGAAAGTGTAGGTGCGCGATACACGTTGGTGCATACCAAACAGGTTGTAAGGCTCTATCACTTTCAAGTTGGGCAGATATTCTGTAAATGAGAAGCGTCCCTGAGGGTCACGATATTCGGCAGTGATTTCACCGCTGAGAATATAGATGAGTTTGCGACAGGCATCTCCTTGCGCTATTAGTTCATCCCCAGGCAGATAGTTGACAAAGTTTAACCGCACATGCGCCATCACGTCAGAGATTTCCCTAATGGTCAATCCCTGAAATAGCGGTAGTTGCAGTAAGCGTTCAAACATGGTCTGTTCCATCGGCTGCTCGTTATGTTCAAGTAGTTATAGAGTTAACGCTCTTTCATTACCATTTTCTCCATCCCTTCCGTCATCCATGTCTGCAAGTGTCCATCAGCGTCAGAATAGATGAAGAAAGCCATCAGTTCAGGATGCTTGGAAAGCACTTGTTGCGATGCTTCCATGCCTAATACCATAAATGCAGTGGCATAGGCATCGGCAGTTGCACAATCCTGTGCCAGCACCGTTGAGGAGAGAATGCTGTGCTGTACGGGATAGCCCGTTCGGGGGTCGATGGTGTGTGCGTATTTCTTGCCGTCTTTCTCGTAGAAGTTGCGGTAGTTACCCGAGGTCGCCATTGCCAGTTGTGTCACTTGGAGCACTTGTTCCACTTCGTTGTTCGTGTTGTTTGGGTCATCGGTGGGACGGTTGATGCCTATGTGCCAAAGTTCTCCTTGCGGATTCGTACCTCTGACACGTACCTCGCCGCCAATCTCCACCATGTAGTTCTTGATGCCTTGATATTCCAAATACATCCCTACGGCATCTACGCCATAGCCTTTGGCAATGGCACTACAATCAAGCATGGTCTCAGGATACACTTTCTGAATAGTGCCATTGAGCAACTGCACGTTGTCTATCCCCACAAACGTCAAAAGACTATCGACCTTCGCATTGTTGACATCGGAGTCGTTTTGGAAGCCAAAGCCCCACAGGTTCACAAGTGGTGCCACCGTGATGTCGAAAGCTCCGTGGGTCTCTTTCGATATGGTTTTAGCCAAGTTAAACACTTCCGTCAGCATCGAATCAGCCTCCATGCTGCTGTTGTTGTTGATGGTTGTGATAACAGATTGTGGGTTGAAAGGGGAGAGTGAGTTATCTACAGCCTGTAAAGTAGCCTCTATGCCAGTCTTTAGTTCGTTATCCGACTGATAGGTGATATGATAGAATGTGCCGAACACACTTCCTTCGGTTCTTTGGGTTTCTTCTGTGCGCCATGGTTGACCGAGGTGTTGGTTATGTCTGCTGGCGGCATTTCGTGTGCGGACAATGTAGATAGTGCCTACAATAAGCAGGATGAGCAGTGGCCATCCCCACCATCTGATTTTGTGAGGGGCGTATGGATTGAACGATTGCTTCTTGGAATCATTCTGCTTGTTCTCCGTCTGTGCTTTCTTTTCTGTCGTCATCGTTGAGTTCTGTTTCGTCGTCAATGGTTGAGTCCTGTGGCTGATTGATAGGTCTTGTCTCTCTTATCTCTATGTTCATCCTGCGCTTGTGGCTTTTCTTCATGCCCCAGTTCAAATCGAAGATGAGGCTATAAGTACCTCCCCAGCACGAGGCATTGGTGGTGTAGCCATAGCCAGGGATGCAGTTTGGCTTGGAATTGTCATTCTTCGTCGATGCCAGTTCTGTTTTGTAACGGATAGCCCATCCCATGTGGAAGTTCTTGTAAATCTGTACTTCCACCCCCATCAGCACTTCGAGCCAATGGCTGGTGCAGCTGGTTTTGGGTATGTTGAATGCTTCGCTGCCACCCCAGATGGGATCTGTCATGGTTGGACCTGCAAGGTCGTACTTATAGGTGGAAACTCCATATCTTGCGCCCAGATATAAGCGGTTGCTTTGGAACTTGTCCTTTAACATATTGAAGTCGATGCCGATGCGTGCATAAGGTGCGCTCACTTTGTAGGACACTTGGGTATTGAAGTCCTCGGTAGCGCATTTCCCGTATCCTGCTTCGACAATCGGGAAGTAGGTGTTCTTTAAGTTCAGGCGCAATGCCGCTTCTGCTGTCCCGTAGTCAGACACCATGTAAGAGACAGGACCGAAAGCATCTACCGACAGCGTGAAGCCCTGAAAAAGAACTATATGCGCTTTCTCCTCTTCTATGGCTACATACCGAGAGGGTTTCGGTTGTTCGCCAGGCAGTAGCACTTGTTGCTGGCTGTCCTGCGCTTTGATGGGTAAGAGGATGGCGCAGGCGAAGGCGATGCTGATGATATGTTGGACAATATGATTCATAAGGTGTTATTCGGCTTCGGCAACGCCATTGAAGTATATCTTAATGTTGGTAGTACCTTCGTAACCCACGTCCGGATTGCTGATTTCAATGTGGTCGATGGCGGCATCGGTGGCTGTCACCGACTTCAAATGGTGGAAACGGTATGCTCCGCATTCGGGCAGTTCCACATGTGGGTAGCTGGAGTGGTGAATCTTCACCGTATCTTTCGACGAAATGCTGCGATAAGCAAAGATTAAGGTATCTACAGCATTAAAGTAGCTCATGGGAATCTTGATGCTGCTTGCGTTCGACTTCTTATTCAGTAAGATAGTGTCGTTGCGTTGCTGCGACAGCGTTTCCGTATATCCAGCTTCGACCAGTGTGGGGTCAGGTTCATCTTTTGTGATAGGTAGTGTGCCCATCTTCCGATAGGTGTAAACCGTCTTGTAACCAGGCATCAGTGTTGAGACCGTGATGGTATCTTGATAGGCAATCGCTGTGCCTTCTGCGTCGTAGAAAGCATAGTTGCAGGTCACGGTGTTCTCCATTGGGCAGTTGTTGGAGTAGCAACCAGCCAGCATACATGCACCCAGCAGTATCATCAAGCCAGCGATGAGGGAGTAGGGGGAGAGGCGTTTCATCCTGTGTCGTTCTGTATGCCCGTGTTGGGGGTTAGATTTCATCTTCCACTTGATACTTGTTGCGCTCTTGGCTGTTGCGGCTGATGAGGTCGCCCAAGAAACCTGCCACAAACAGCTGTGTGCCTAACAGCATGGTGGTGAGCGAGATATAGAAGTATGGGCTGTCCGTCACCAGTGCGTGTGGCACATGGTTGTAGAGTGCTATCAGTTTACTTGTTCCTACACACACCACGGCAATGAAGCCGATGATGAACATAAGTGTGCCCACAAAGCCGAAAATGTGCATAGGCTTCATGCCAAAACTGTCGATAAACCAGAGACTGATGAGGTCGAGATAGCCGTTCACAAAACGGTTCCATCCCATGAATTTGCTCTTACCATGCTGCCGTGCTTGATGGTGAACAGGCTTCTCTCCGATTTTAGTGAAGCCAGCATTTTTTGCCAGATAGGGGATGAAGCGGTGCATCTCGCCATACACCTCAATGTGCTTCACCACATCGCGGCGGTAAGCTTTCAAGCCGCAGTTGAAGTCGTGCAGGTTGTGAATGCCGCTCACCATGCGAGTGGTGGCATTGAATAGCTTGGTCGGAATCGTTTTTGACAAGGGGTCTCCTTGGCTGCGATTCATCTTGAAGCCGCTTACGAGGTCGTAGCCGTCAGTTTTAATCATGCGGTATAGTTCAGGAATCTCGTCGGGGCTGTCTTGCAGGTCGGCATCCATCGTGATAACCACGTCGCCTTGTGCCTTCTCAAAGCCGTGGAACAGGGCAGGGCTTTTTCCGTAATTCCTTCTGAACTTAATGCCATGCACTTCTGGATATTGTCGGCTCAGTTCTGTTATTACCTCCCAAGAATGGTCGGTGGAACCGTCGTTTACGAAAACCACTTCATAAGAAAAGCCGTTCTCGTCCATCACTCGTTTAATCCACTCGTGCAGCTCGGCTATCGACTCTTCCTCGTTATAGAGAGGCACTACAACTGATATGTCCATATATGATGTGTTGTTTATGATTTCGTCGGAATGATTCTCTTCAGGTTGTAGGAGGCTACGGCAGCCACAGGGAACGACATGACGACACTGAAGAGAAAGTTGTTGTTGAAGAGGGCTAATGCCTTGTCGAGCGGTGAAAGGATTGCCACTTCATGCACCACATCCATCACCTGCTGATATTGTCCGTCCAAGCCCATTTGCCGATAGGTCTCCGCCATTTCGGGTTGTATCATCATGCGAATCAGTTGCTCCATCAGCATGCCGTCATCAAAAAAGCGAAAGTAGGAAAAAACGATAATGCCGCTCATCAAACAGGCGTACATGAACATCGGGAAGGAAAAGAGCAGTCCTTGCCAATAAGACAATTTCTCGCCTATCAAGAGGAGTTTCCTGTTGATGCGCAGTGCCAGCATGAATGGCAAGATGAAAGAGAATCCGCACAGAATGAGGCAGAGAAACAACAACAGGCCGTTGTCATTGCAGATGCCTTCCACATACGAAAGAAAGATTGCACCCCAGCTCAGCCCTACAAATGTGCCGTATTCCATCGCATACGGCTGGTATAGTTTGTTTGTTGTCGCCATCGGAAATGATTATAATTACAGAACGTGTGCGCACGTGCGCACGGAAAACGGTGCAAAGATAGTCATTTTTCTGCACATGCGTTCCTTCCGACGGCAAATTTGTGGCGGATGGCTTGGGAATTAGGAAATATTAAGAATGTACCTTGCTGGCATTCTTCTGCACGAAGTCTTTCCATGAACTGAACTTGTGCTCCACTTCTGGCTTTCCCATCTGGATGAAATGGCAATAGGCAGCTCCGAGGGCATCGGTGGCATCGAGCTGCACGTCCATGTTTTCCTTGGCGATGTGGAGCATGCGCTGGAGCATGCCCGCCACCTGCTCCTTGGCTGCATTGCCATTGCCTGTGATAGCCATTTTGATTTTGCGCGGTTCGTACTCTGTGATGGGAATGTCGCGCATGATGGCTGCCGTGATTGCCACCCCTTGTGCTCGTCCGAGTTTGAGCATGGATTGCACGTTCTTGCCGAAGAATGGTGCCTCAATCGCCATCTCGTCGGGGTGGTAGGAATCGATGATGCTGGTGATGCGTTCAAATATCTTGCCCAGCCGCAGGTAGTGGCTTTGGTACTTTTTGAGTTCAATGACACCCATAGCCACCAACTCTGCCTTGTTGCCCTTCACTTTCAGCACACCATATCCCATGACATTGGTGCCTGGGTCAACTCCTATGATAATCTTTTCCAAGTTGGGGTTTGTCGTTGCCATTATTCTGTCGGTAAAGGTTTGGTTATTCAATCACTTCCATCATGGTGGGGAAGCCGACAACCTTGTTCTTGAATATCTTCAACAATTCATCGTTAAGTGTTTTTCCCTCAGATGAATACCATTTGTGGAGTAATGCCATGCTCTCCACCTCGAACTGCACGGAGAAACATTCGGATTCTTCATCGCGATGAGAGAGGATGCGGCTCATTCTTGCATGGGTCATGATGCCCGACTTTTGTGCTTCGGGAATGTACTTTTCGTGTAGATAGACGACCAGATGCTGTGCGTCATCATTGCCTACTTGGAAGGTGGTGTTGTATATGAGCATAACTGCGGATGTAGTGAGTGTTTCTGAACCTGTAAATCGGTGTCGGGGACATCGGTTCGCCGATGTCGGGGACTCCGATGAATCGATGTCGGGGACTCCGATTTTGTGGTAGATACAAAAAAGGTGTGCCAGCTGGCACACCTCTACGTTTGAGCCGAATGGCGGACTCGAACCGCCGACCCACGCATTACGAATGCGTTGCTC
>CAMWJL010000036.1 GCA_947174565.1 uncultured Prevotellaceae bacterium
AACGGGGACGGGGAAGAAGACACGGAAGGGGTGGGCAAGGTGAGGTGAAATCCCCCCTTGGACTATCTCTCCCCAAGAGATAGTCCAAGGGGAAGATGCTGGGGCAAATGCACGGGTATCTTCCCATGATACATTATTATATATAAAGAGGACGGCGTATCACATTGTGTGGAAACAAAAGCAGGCGGGTCAAGAACATTCTTGACCCGCCTGCTGAGCACGGGGTGAGGGACTCGAACCCCCGACCCTCGGTTTTGGAGACCGATATTCTACCAACTAAACTAACCCCGTGGATGGTGTAGCTCCATCGGGAATCGAACCCGAATCTAATCTTTAGGAGAGATTTGTTCTATCCATTGAACTATGGGGCCATGCCGGTAATCGGGTACAAAGGTAAGGATTTTAATCCATACTTGATGGGTTATCATTCATAAATTTAGCCGCAGAAGCACGAAACGCGCTTCTGCGGCTGAATTTATGGGGGTTCTTGTCGAAGGGGGGAGGGCTTATGTGACTTTGAAGCCGTTGGCTTTCTTCTCCCTGATGCCGCTGGCCTCAATGACATTGACGATGTAGTCGCCCAACTTCTCGCACTCGCAGATGAGGTCCATGTAATAGACTCCTATCTGATAGTCGTAGAGCTGGTTGCTCACGTCGGCAATGTTTTGGCTCTTGAGCTGGTTGCGGTAGTTGTTGATTTCGTGCTCCATGTTGTAGCTCTTGTGCAAATCGACGAATCGGTGTTCGCCGTGCTCGATGACCAAGGCCATCTGCTTCATGGCTGCATCGGTGAGCTGCATCATGTTGTGGATGTGCTCGTACTGCTTCTCGGTGAAGTCCTCTTGCGAGTGCTGACGCTTGCGGTTGATGGTGCGGGCGATGTTGTAGCACGAGTCGCCTACCGACTCCAGTTCGTCGCACACGCGCATCATGTGCTGGATTTCCAGTTTTGACTCGGCGGACAGGCGACCTTCGCTCACTCTGGAGAGGTAGTCGCAAATCTCCACTTCCATGTTGTCGGTGATGCTCTCGTATTTCTCCACTCGGCTGAAGAGCTTGTTGAAGTCCTCGCCCTTCTCGGTGTGGAGGAGCTGCATCACCATGTCGTACATCCGCACGCAGCGGTCCACGAACAGGTTGATTTCCTTCTTGGCTTCGAGGATGGACAGCTCGGCGGTGGAGAGGATGCCGCCCGAGATGAAGTGCAGCTTGCCCTCTTCTTCCTCTTCGTTCGCTTTGGGCTTCACCAGCAGGCACACCAGCTTCTCCATCGGCTTGATGAACCAGATGAGGATGCAGACGTTGCAGGCGTTGAAGGCGGTGTGGAAAGTGGCGAGGATGGCACTGAGGCTGTCGCGGTTCACGTTGCGGTTGAGCACGCCTGGGGTGTATTCAACGTTCCAAAGTCCGCAGATGAAATCGACGAAGTAGGGGAAGATTGCCAAGACCCAAATGACACCGAAGAGGTTGAACACGAGGTGGGCCATGGCGGCGCGTCTTGCCTGGGTGGTGGCTGAGAGTGCCACGATGTTGGAGGTGACGGTGGTGCCGATATTCTCGCCCATCACCAGCGCGATGCCCATGTCGATGGGGAGGATGCCTGTGGAGCACAGGGTCATGGTGATTGCCATGATGGCGGCAGAACTTTGCACGGCGCAGGTGAGCAGTCCGCCGATGGTGAGGAACAGGAAATAAGAGCCATAGCCCCATCCGCTGATTTGGGCGAAGAAGTTGGAGATGGCTGGCACTTCGTCGAGGTGCATGTCGTTGGCGTTGTTCTTCAGGGTGGTCAGGCCTAACAGCATGAATGCCAAGCCAATGATGAACTCGCCTAAGTTCGTGTTTTTCTTTGTGTAGATGAGGACGATGCTCACCACAATGGCGAGATAGACAATCAGCCTCATGTCGAACGAGCCGCCTCCTAACACCATAATCCATGCGGTGGCAGTGGTGCCGATGTTTGCACCCATGATGACGGAGATGGCCTGTGCGAGCGACAGCAGCCCTGCACTGACGAAGCTGACGGTCATCACGGTGGTGGCTGTGGAGGACTGGATGGCTGTGGTGATGAAGGCACCTGTGAGCAGACCTGTGAAGCGGTTGGTGGTCATGGTGCCGAGCACGGTGCGCAGCTTGCTGCCCGCCATCTTTTGTAGGCCTTCGCTCATCACCTTCATGCCATACATGAGCATGGCAACCGAGCCAATGAGCACTAAAAATTGTGTTAATTCCAACATAAAACGTATAATTTAGTTGTTGACGTGAGCGGAATGTCGGAGATTTGTCGTATATTTGGCACATCAAATCTTTACTAAATTTGTTCATGCCAATGGAGACAATCACGCCATGCGAGCGCAAAAGTAATAAAAGTTCAGAAAAGTTTGAAGTGAATGGGGCTTTTTTGAAGATTTCAGAACAAATTAAGGCTGGTTTTGAAGGGAAAACGCTTGACGAGGCGATTCAGTATCAGGTCAGTCGTGTCAGAGGACGCCATCTGTTCTCTCATCGCCTGAAGACGGTGTTCCTTTCTATCGGCATGATGAATCGTGTCATAGACAATGGAGGGGCGGAGAAGATGGTGAAGATGGCGGAGGCACTCCAAACGCGCGGCATCCAGCTGATAGGAAAGGCGGTATCGCAGCGTCCGAAGGTTCGGGCGGTCTTGATTGCAGGACCTTCGTCGAGCGGCAAGACGACTTTCAGCAAGAAGTTGTGCATGGCGTTGGAGCAGCACGGGCTGACGGCTTACACCATCTCGTTCGACGACTATTATGTGGACCGCGAACTGACACCGCGCGATGCGTTGGGGGACTATGACTTTGAGAGCATTTATGCCCTCAACATCGACCTGTTCCAGCGAGACTTCAATCGGCTGTTGCAGGGCGAGGAGATTGAACTTCCCCGTTACGATTTCCCGACAGGCAAGAGTGTGTCCAGCGGCCGTCGTCTGCGGCTCACACCCAACACCATTCTTATAATGGAGGGAATCCACGCCCTGAATCCGCAGCTGGTTGGCAGCATCCCAGACGAGGCTCTCTTGCGTGTTTATATCTCGGGGCTCACCGTGGCGAAACAGGACAACGGGACGTATTACGGCACTACCGACAACCGCTTGATTCGCCGCATGGTGCGCGATGCCCAGTTCCGCAATACGACCGCTTCGGAGACGCTGGCGCGATGGGCGTCTGTGCGTAGAGGGGAGGATCACTGGATTGTGCCTTTTCAGGAGAATGCCGACATCAATTTCTGCACGTCATTCCAGTATGAGCTGGCTGTCCTGAAACAAAAAGCACTTCCTCTGTTGAAGGAAGTGCCTAAGACTGACCCGAACTATGGTGAGGCACAGCGTCTCATCTGGGTCTGCAATCGTTTCCACGACATTTCTGTCGATTTGCTTCCGCCCGACTCTCTTTTGCGCGAGTTCTTAGGTGGCAGCATCTTTGAGTACTGATATGTGTCGCTAAATCATGGGGAGACTCTCACCGTTAATCTTGCGATAGAGGTCGAGGGCGAAGACATCGGTCATGCCAGAGAGGTAGTCGAGGACAGCCATGATGCGGACGTAGGTGTCGGGATGCTTGACCTCGTATTGCGAGGACACACGGTCGAGCAACAGGTGGCTGTAAGCGTGTTGCGGATTCATTGCTGCATGGATGAATAGCCCCATTAGCGTATAGATGATTTTGTAGCCAGCGAGTTCGGTGTCAACCACGTCGCGGCTGCGGTAGATGCGGCTTGTGGCGACCTTGACACAAGCCTTGTAGGCATCGTGGATAAGCGGACATGCAGCGTCGATGAGAGAGCCGTGGAAAGAGCCGTTGAGAATCTCTTCTTCATGCTCGACGAAGACCCGAACGCATTCGTGCTCGAGCGCACCGATGGCGCAGGAACGGAAGTATGCCACTTGCTCGTTGAGGTCGGCGGTGTCGGCAGCGCGCTCGATGATGTGGTTTCGGCGGTCAGGGTTGACGAAACCGAGCATGAGGTCACGGGTTTGTTCAAAGGAGAGGATTTTCAGCTTGTGGGCATCCTCCATGTCCATAATCTCATAGCAGATGTCATCGGCGGCTTCGACCAAATAGGCGAGAGGATGGCGCATCCAGCCAATAGAGGTTTTCCCGATGCCAAGTTCGGTGGCGATGCGTGTGTAGAGAGGTTCTTCTTGTGTGAAATAGCCAAACTTCTGTTTGGTGGCTTCGATGGCAGGGTATGGGTATTTGACAATGGCGGCAAGCGTGGAGTAGGTGAGGACGAATCCGCCTTGACGACGACCTTTGAACTGGTGGGTGAGCAGACGGAAAGCGTTGGCATTGCCGTCGAAATGGGTGATGTCAGCCCATTGCTCGGAGGTGAGCTGACCTTTGTATTTGATGCCGTCGCCCTCGCTGAAGTAGGAGGCAATGGCGCGTTCGCCAGAGTGCCCGAAAGGAGGATTGCCCATGTCGTGTGCCAAGCAGGCGGCTGAGACGATGGAGCCAATCTCGGCAAAGAGGGTGTGGGCAAGTTCGGGATGCCGCTGAATGAGCTGGTGAGCCACGTCGTCGCCCAAGCTGCGACCAACACTGGCTACTTCCAGCGAGTGGGTGAGGCGGTTGTGGACGAAGATGCTGCCAGGGAGGGGGAACACTTGTGTCTTGTTCTGCATGCGCCGAAAGGGGGCAGAGAAGATGAGGCGGTCGTAGTCGCGTTTGAACTCGGTGCGGTCGTCGCCGTGACGACCGTGGAGGTCTTCTTGACCAAGACGCTTATTGGAGATAAGTTGAAGCCAGTTCATTGTTGCGGAAAGGTTTGATATTCCATGTTTGCCATTGCGAAAACCACGAAAGAATGCAGGTGGTTCTTGCTGTGTGGCGGTTGCAAAGTTAAGACATTTTCTTAAATCTTAACTCTTAATTCTTAGTTCTTAATCGAAAAAGCACTACCTTTGCACAAAATTTTGATTATGAGTAATGTGAAGATGGGCGATTGGCGACAATGGAGCGTCTTTTTCTTTGTGTGTTGGCTGTCTGTGACGGCTGGGGCGCAGGGCGTGAAGTTTGACTATCTTTTCCAAGAGGCGGAACGGCAGAAACTGGCTCGCAACTATGCAGAGGCCATTGAGTTGTTCGACTATTGCAGGAGGTTGGAGCCAACGTCGGGTGTGGTGCTGTATGAGTTGGCTGACCTTTATCGTTATGTGGGCAACGATTCTTTGTCTATTGGGATGCTGGAAGAAGCGTGCAGGTTGTTTCCCGACAATGATTGGTATAAGAACCGATTAGTGTCGCTCTATGTGGAGCATCATCGCAATGAGGAGGCGTTGAAGCATGTGGAGGAGATGGCGCAACGCTGGCCTGAGAAGGGCGAGGTACTGATGATGTTGCTGGATTTGTATGGTCAGAAACAGGACTACGAGCAGATGGTGAAAGTGCTGGATAAGATAGAGGTGAAGGAAGGGAAGAGTGAGATGTTGTCGATGGAGAAGTTCCGTCTGTTTTTGCAGATGAAGGATGAGGAGCGGGCTTTTGAGGAAATGGAACGGTTGGCAGAGGAGTATCCGAACGACCTGCGCTATCAGGTGGTGATAGGCGATTTGTATCGAGACGCAGGACGCAAGGAGGAGGCGTTGGAGCAGTTCAAGGCAGTGGAGGCGAAAGACAGCGTGAACGGGGCGTTGCTCCTGTCTATGGCGAACTACTACAAGGGTGAGGGCGAGGATTCGCTCTACCATATTTATATGCGGCGGTTGCTGACGAGCAAGGATGTGGATGATGCGACGAGGGTGAGGATGATGGGCGTGATGGTACACGAGAATCTTGCCGCAGGAAGTGATTCTGTTGCCATCATGCGGTTGTTTGACGAGGTGCTGTCGCAGTCGCCCGAACAGGCGGAACTGTTAGAGCTGAAAGTGCGATACATGGTGACGAAGAAGATGCCGAGAACGCTGATAAAGCCCGACTTGTGGCGTATGTTGGAAATGGACCCTGAGAACAACATGGCTCGGCAGGAACTGTTGTCGTATGCCATTGAGGAGAACGATACCGTGGGAGTGGTGAACGTGTGCAAACCAGCCGTCGATTATAAGACGGAAGACCCTGTGTTCTACTACTATTTGGGTGTGGCTTACTTTCAGCAAGACCAACTGGAACAGGCGGTTGAAGCGTTCAGTGGAGGTTTGGAACATGTGGAACAGGAAGGTGGCTCGAACCGTTTGAAGCTATATACAAATATGTATGCGTTGATGGGCGACATCTACCACAAGTTGGGACAGGACGAAAAGGCGTTTCAGGCGTATGACTCGTGTTTGGTTTATACGAAAGATGACGCGATGGTGCTGAACAACTATGCTTACTACCTTTCGTTGAAGAAGAAGAATCTCGGTCGTGCGGAGGAGATGAGCAGGAGGGCGAATGAGCTGGAACCGAACAACGGCACATACATGGATACGTATGCGTGGGTGCTTTACCAGTTGAAGCGTTATGAAGAGGCAGGTGTGTGGATGGATAAGGTTGTGGAACAGATGGATAAGGATGGTGAAGAGATGAGCGATGATGTGCTGGAACACATTCAAAAGATAAACAAGAAAAATCGTAAGAAGCAATGAATAGATTGATATGGCTGTTGGTGCCCGCACTGCTGATGCTGGCATCGTGTCGCTCGGCTCAGAAGGGGACGGGCAATGATGAGGAAACGACAACGCCTGTGGCGACGGTGACTGTGCCAAACGTCTCCAAAGACAAGAAGAACACGGAGGATGCTCCTGCGAAGAGTCGGATGGCAGCAGGCACGAACTTCACTGCCAAGGTGAAGGTGCGGCTGAGACAAGGGGACAAGGACATCTCCACGACAGGCTCTTTGCGTATGCGTTATGATGATGTCATACAGATTACGTTGGTGGATCCCATCTTGGGCATTGCCGAGGTGGGAAGGTTAGAACTCTCGCCCGATAACGTGTTGGTCATCGACCGTCTGAACAAGCGTTATGTCAGCACCACCTACGAAGAGTTCTCTTCGCTGAAGAACAACAACATAGACTTCGACAAGATTCAAGACTTCTTTTGGCAAGAGGCACAGAACTCGGACAAGGTGTCTTACACGATTCCTGCCAATCGACCGATTCAGTTGGACTTGCAGCTCTCGAACAAGAGCAATGCCGCGAACTGGGAGGCTCATACAACCGTGTCAAGCAAGTATGTGAAGACGGATGCCAACAAACTCTTTAGCAATCTGATGGCTCAGTGAAAACAATCGTAATCATCATTGTGTCCGTAGTGCTGGCACTTCCGTTGGCAGCACAGAACCGTGGCAAGCAGACAACCACCACGGGCAAGAAAGCCACCACGACCAAGACTGCGCAGCAGAAGAAGCCTGCCCCTACGAAAGCCCAACTGAAAAAGGAACAGGCTGCTACACAAGCGGCTAAGAAGCAGTCGCAAGCCCGACTCGCCAAGTTGAACAAGGACGTGAAGGCGAGCCTGGATAGCGTGTTGATTCTTGACCATCAGATAGGTAAGCAACAGCAGTCGATTGACAGCCTGAACAAGGAGATTCATTCGCTGGACGTGACCATCGACACGCTGAACAACGAGCTGGGTCGTTTGCAGCAAGAGCTGGAGGTGAAGAAGAAGCGTTATGCGAAAGCAATGGTACATTTGCGCAAGAACAAGTCGGTACAGAACCAGCTGATGTTCATCTTCTCGGCCGAAAACTTCTCGCAGATGATGCGCCGTTTGCGCTATCTGCGCGAGTACTCCACCTTCCAAAAGGCACAGGGTGAACTGCTGAAAGAGAAACAGTTGGAGGTGAAAGCCAAGCAGAATGAGCTGTTGGCAGCCAAGACCCAAAAGGAACAGAACTTGCAGACGGTGGAGCGGCAGAAGCAGTCGTTGCAGGGCATGAAGGCGCACTGCCAGACGCAGGTGAACTTCCTGAACAAGAACATTACGATGGTGCAGCAACAAATCAAAGACTATCAGAAGAAGGAAGCTGCCATCAATGCGGAGATTGACCGCATCATCCAAGCCGAGATAGAGGCGGCTCGCAGGGCGGAAGCCGAACGCAAGCGAAAGGCAGAAGCCGAGGCTCGCGAGAAGGCTCGCAAGTTAGCCGAGGCAAAGGCTGCGGCAGAGCGGGCACGCAAGGCTGCCGAGGCCGCAGAAGCCACTCGCAGGGCGGCAAAGACTGAGACCGAAAAGGTTGCTGCCAAGGCCGCTGAGGAAAAGGCAAAAGCCGAAGTCAAGGCTGCCGAAGCCAACGTGAAGACAGCCACGAAGGAGGAAAAGGAGGAGCGTGAGAAGTTCGAGGCATGGAAGAGCAACGATGCAAGTGCCGATGCCAAGCTGTCAAGCAACTTCGTGAGCAACAAGGGACGCCTGCCGATGCCCATCACGGGCAGCTACAATGTGGTGGGGCATTACGGCAACTACGCAGTGGCAGGGCTTCGCAATGTGATGTTGGACAACAAAGGCATTGACATCCGCGGTCAGCAGGGATGTGCGGCTCGTGCCGTGTTCAATGGAACGGTAAGTTCCGTGTTCCAGTATGGTGGCTGCTACATTGTCATGCTTCGTCATGGCTCTTATATATCCGTCTATTCAGGTCTCTCCTCCGTGACGGTGAGGAAGGGACAAAGTGTGAAGACGAAGGACACCTTGGGTGCTGTGGGGCTGGATTCAGATGGTCGCTACATCCTGCACTTCCAGTTGCGCAACGGGAGCACACGTCTGAATCCAGAGCAGTGGGTGAGATAGGCAATTTACCCCTCTAAATCGATGTCCCCGACATCGACCAATCGGAGTCCCCGACATCGGTCAACCGATGTCGGGGACTCCGATTTTTATGCTGTGGAAGCACGCTGCACATCGAAGTGCCTAATGACTGATGTCTGCCCTTCCTGTCCGTATGTATTGGCTTAAACATACAAGGTCAAACTCCATTACCAACCTTGTAGCCAATCGGTGCGCAAAGTTTATAGCATACAACGTGATACTCCCCGAAATTCATTTATGAATATCAAACTATATCAAAAGTAAATTTCTTGTATAATTCTTATGTCGAACTCACTCTAAAATCAAAGAAAATCGACAAAAGCTATTATATTTATTTATAAGATAACATTGGAATTGGAGACTATTTTGTAACTTTGCCCCGTAATAAAATACATATTGCCTATGAGATAATGTAGAAACGCATTTAGTGCGGCATCTTGAACATATTGGAAAAGCGTTACGCTGATATTCTTGTACTTTGAAACTTCGACAACTTCAAACTACAACCAAGAGTAAAGCAGGAACGCTCACGCCGATTGGTGTGGGCTTTACTCGTATATTTGGTTGTAAGGTAGTCGAAGACCTCAAAGTACAGATATGAAGAGTTTTGTCCGCGCTTTTTTATGCCTGCACCCGAACCATTCCCGTTCACCAAAGGGCAATCATTCAACCAATTATAAACCATTGTCCGCCAAGGATATGTTAAACTAAAAATAAAATATGTTTAAAAGTCAAATTTTTACACTTTTTCTGATGATAACCTTTATAAATGTGTTATACTCATGCAGTCAAAGTGATAAGGATGATGAGCCTTCTGTGATTGAGGAGGAGACAAGTAATTTCATAGGTTACTGGGAAAATGAAACTGGTAAGTGGGATCTGTTGTTTCTTGAAAACGGCGAATGTATAGCTAATGATCATAACAGAGGTGGTAATATGAAAAGAGGTGTCTGGACTTTCAATAAGGAAAATAACTATCTAACAAATACAGCTACCAAAGAAACTTATTACCTTACCTATTTCGATGAAGATGAGTTCATGGGAATTGATATCTTCAATGATAAGAAAATCTCTTATACAAGAGGTGTCTGGGATTGGACACGTCGTGATATAGTTCGTCTAATACTTGCTGGTAGATGGATATCATCTGAAGGTGATAGTTTTTCATACTCTTACTCTTCTGAAGGCGACAACTTTAATTGTAAAAACAAACCAAAACTCCCCAGCGACACATCCAAGACACGCTATTTATCTCAATGGCTTAATATTGAGGACTCTAAATACATCATCATGTATTATGTCGAGGAATATGATTACCGTGACAGAAGATGGTATAAGAATAATATCGAGTCAACATATAGTGGAACTTTTGAGGTGGAAAATCTAATGAATCCATCTAAATGTAAAATTAAGTTTACCTCTGGAATAATCGAAGGAACCTACATACGAGAATAAAAATTTTTATTTCCTCCTTTTCCCCAAAAAAACAAAACACCCGATCTCATATCCAAAACTGGGGAATCGTTACCTATAGGGTATTAAGCCTTACATTGTATGTAACAGACAGGCCCCGTTCTCTTGTAGAACGGGGCCTGTTGTGCTGCTGGATGAGTGACTATTCTTCGATGCCCGTGGCTTTTCCTTTGTTGGTGAGTTCGATGCTGTCGGGGCGGATGCTGATGAGTTCGTGTTTGTAGAGGTCGCCCACAGCTTGCTTGAACACTTTCTTACTGACACCGAACATGGCGTAGATTTCATCGGCTGGCGACTTGTCGTGGTAGGGCGTGAAGCCTTTCTCCGAGAGTTTGAGGTGCTCGAAGAGTCGGGTGGAGAAGTCGCCGATGAGGACACGGCGGTCGGCTGGCGCGTCGCGGTCGATAAAACGGGGTGGACGGGTGTCATGCTGCTCCGTGATGGCTTTCTGAAACTTCTCAATCTTGCTGGAGCAGACGATGCGGTAGGTCTTGTCGTCGATGTAGCAATAGACTTGGTAACGCTTGCCACGCTGCATGCGCACCTTTTGTTCGCGGAAGGGGCAGAAGAGGTCTTTCATCAACCCCCAATGGAGGTAGGCGCCGTATTCGTTGGTCCAGGTGCATTCGAGGTAAGCGAACTGCCCCACTTCTATGAGTGGGTGTTCGGTGGTGGCGATGAGGCGTTCCTCTTGGTCGAGATAGAGGAAGACATCGAGGGTATCGCCTATTTGGACGCCTTCGGGCACATAGCGTTTTGGCAGCAGGATGTCGCCGATGTCGCCTCCTTCGAGATAAACGCCATGCTCTTTTCTGCGCAGGACTTTCAGCTGGTTTCGCTTGCCTAATTGTAGTGTTGTCATATTTCTGAGAAGTTTAAGAAATGGTCGGAGTTATTGATTCGTTACATTGAGTTGTAGGTTCGCTCGGAGACAAGGGTGTTTGGGTGGAGTCACCACTGGTATGCGCTCCGATAACGTCTTCTATCAACCCGTCTTTGATGTGGATGGTTCGGTCGGTTATCTGTGAGAGCGTCTCGTCGTGGGTGACGATGACGAAAGTCTGCCCAAATTTGTCGCGCAGGTCGAAGAAGAGCCGATGGAGTTCCTCCTTGTTCTTGGTGTCGAGCGAACCTGATGGCTCGTCGGCAAGGATGATGGCAGGGTTGTTGATGAGTGCCCGTGCCACGGCAATGCGCTGTTTCTCGCCACCCGAAAGTTCGGAGGGCTTGTGGTTGGCTCGGTCGCTGAGGTTCAGAAAGTTGAGCAGTTCCTTGGCGCGTTCTGTTGTTTGCTTTTTGCTTCTCCCTGCAATGAGGGCTGGGATGCACACGTTCTCCAGGGCGGTGAACTCTGGCAGAAGCTGGTGGAACTGGAACACGAAGCCGAGCCGCTGATTGCGGAAGCGTGCCAACTCTTTGTCTTTGAGGTGAGTGACATCGGTGTTGTCAATGAGGATGGTGCCAGTGTCGGGGGTGTCGAGCGTGCCCATGATTTGGAGGAGGGTCGTTTTGCCTGCTCCTGATGGACCTACGATGCTGACCACCTCGCCTTTGCCGATTTGGAGGTCAATGCCTTTGAGCACTTGGAGGTTGCCAAAGGATTTGGTGATGTTTTGGAGGGTTATCATGAAATGTGTTGAGTTTTATTCGGTTGTCGCATGATGATGCCGTGATGCAAGCGTGTCAGAACGGCGGTCGGAGGGGCATCATCCCATTTCGCCAATCCACTTGCTGAGCCACTTGCCGAGACGTGTGGTGTCTGTGGTGGCGTGTAGGTGTGGGTCGGTGAAGGTGTAGAGTTCGCCTGTCTGTTCCTGCTGGTCTGGGTAGATGAGCATGAGGCTGGTGTGGGCGAAGTGCTGTTGCAACTGGTGTGGGAGTTTGGAGAAGGCACTCTGATAGGAGATGCTGCCACGACGTGCGGTGACTACAACGAGGAGTTGGTCGGTGGTGACTTCGTGGCGCAGAGCTGGGAAGTCTGTCCACGACTCCAGCATCTCGTAGTCGTCGCGCACGCTCTTGTGGCGGTCACGCATGTAGTGGAAGATGAGGCTGTTAGTGCTTTCTGGGGCATAGAACACCATTTGGCAGCTGAGGTCTTCTGCCATGCGTGCCAGACGGTTAATCCAGCGGTAGAAACCACGTTCATATTCAGCCTTTTCGGGCACAGCCACGACAATCTTGCGGATGGTGTTGGCTGGGATGTGGAGGTTGACAATGATGATTTGGCGTGAGAGACCGTCGATGAGACCTTGTGCGAATAGCCCAAGGAAGGAGTCTCCCTTGTGGCGTTGGCGGTGCAGGCCGATGAGAATCTCGCTGGCGTCGTTCTCGCCCAAGGCGTGGATGGTGGCTGTGGCAAAGTTGACGGCAAGGCGTGTTTGGGTCTGTATGGGCACATCGGCAGCGGATGCCAGTTGCGTGGCTATCTCTAGACATTCGCGGCTATGCGCTTGGGCTTGGTCGCTCAGGTCGGCATCGTTGATGATGTTGAGGCAGATGAGTCCGCGGTTGAGTTGGCGGTTGCGCATCATGAAAGCCGTGGACATCAAAGTGCTGATGTTGCTTGGCTCGTTGATGGGGATGAGTATCTTCTCGTCGTCGAGGGCGGTGCTGTCTCGTCGGGTCTTTTTGTTGGTGTATCCCCCCTGCACCTTCAGTTTCTTGGCGGCTTGGTCGGTGGCAATAGAGGAGATGATACATGAGATAAGAATCATCATGACCACACCGTCGAGCACCGCATTGTTCATGAGGGGAACGCCTGGGGCTGTCTCTAACCCAACACCGACCATGACCATGGCGAGCGCACCAGCGGCATGGGCTTCGGTCAGCCCGAACATCATCACGCCCTCTGCACGGGTCATGTGGAAGATTTTACGGCTGATGTAAGCTGCTAAGTATTTGGACAATGTGCCAACCACCACCATGATGACCACCACGACCACCGCTTGCGTCTCTCGGAACATGGGCGTGACATTCACCAGCATGCCCACACCAATCAGAAAATAGGGGATGAAAAGGGCGTTGCCGACAAACTCGATGCGGCTCATCAGGGGCGACGTGTTGGGCACGAAGCGGTTGAGTACCAAGCCTGAAAGGAAAGCTCCGAAGATGCCTTCAAGTCCACACAACTCGGCGACGGCGGCGGAAAGGAGCACCACTGCCAAGGTGAAGGTGAACTGGATGACGGGTTCGCTGTACTTCCTGAAAAACACACGGATAAGGCGTGGAAGGAGGAAGAACATGGCGAAGATGTAGATGATGAACTTGATGGCGAACAGCCCCCAAAAGAGCCAGCCGCCCGTTCCTTTGATGACACCAGCGATGCCAGCCAAGAAGAGCAGTGCGGAGAGGAGCGCAACCATCGTGGCTGCCACTGAAATGGTGACGGATGGGGAGTTGCTGAGTCCGTAGCGTCCCACGATGGGATAAGCCACCAAGGTGTGGGAGGCGAAGATGCACGCCAACAGGAGCGAGGCTAAGAAGCTGTAATGCAGGAAGTAATAACCAGCCACAAGACCTAAGACGAAGGGGAAGAACGTGGTGATAACACCGAAGATGAGACCTTTCGTGCGATTCTGCTTGAGATTTTGCAGGTTCATCTCCAAACCTGCCAAGAACATGATGAAGTAGATGCCCACCTTGCCGAAAAGCTCAAATGAGGCATCACGCGCCAAGATGTTGAACCCGTGCTCGCCAATCAGCACACCAGCCAAAATCATTCCGATGATATGCGGAATGTGTAGCTTGCTGAAAATCATGGGGGCAAACAGAATCACGCAGAGCACGAGGAGGAATATCCACGTCGGGTCGGTGATGGGCAGATATGTGGTGATTACGTCCAAGATAATAGGTTTAGTAGTCCAAATGGGGTGCGTTTGTGCGCCAGAACGCATGAATTTTGTGCAAAGATACGCTTTTCCCATCGTTCCCCTTTCTTTTTTCTATTGGAAAGTTGTAATTTTGCAGCGTTTTTTACGGAGAATCAACATTTTCAATAACAAATAAGGTAAACAAGATGAAAGTAGCTATCGTCGGTGCCAGTGGTGCCGTAGGACAGGAGTTCCTTCGTGTTCTTGATGAGAGAAATTTCCCAATTGACGAGCTTGTGCTCTTCGGCTCTACTCGTAGTGCTGGCAAGAAATACACGTTCCGTGGCAAGGAGTATGAGGTGCAGCTCCTCAAACACGGCGATGACTTCAAGGGCGTTGATATTGCTTTCACCTCGGCTGGTGCTGGTACTTCAAAGGAGTTCGCTGAGGACATTACGAAGTATGGTGCTGTGATGATTGACAACTCCAGTGCGTTCCGCATGGACGACGATGTGCCATTGGTGGTGCCTGAGTGCAATGCCGAGGATGCCCTGAACCGTCCTCGTGGCATCATCGCCAACCCGAACTGCACTACGATTATGATGGTGGTTGTGCTCAAGCCCATTGAGAATCTGAGCCATATCCAGCGCATCCACGTGGCAAGCTACCAGAGTGCCTCTGGTGCTGGTGCCGCTGCTATGGCTGAGTTGCAGCAGCAGTACAAAGAATTGGTGGAAGGCAAAGAGCCAACCGTGAACAAGTTCGCGTATCAGTTGGCTTATAATGTGATTCCTCAGATTGATGTGTTCCAAGACAATGGCTACACGAAGGAAGAGATGAAGATGTTCAACGAGACTCGCAAGATTATGCACACCGATGCGAAGTGCTCGGCCATGTGTGTGCGCATCTCGTCGCTCCGTGCTCATTCTGAGGCAGTGTGGGTGGAGACGGAGAAGCCCATCTCGGTGGAAAAGGCACAGGCAGCCATCGCAGCAGCTGATGGTGTGACACTCATCGACGACCCCAAGAACCTGCAGTATCCGATGCCGCTCTTCACGGCTGGCAAGGACGACGTATATGTGGGTCGTGTGCGCAAGGACCTCGCCAACGAGAACGGTCTCACGTTCTGGCTCTCGGGCGACCAAATCAAGAAAGGCGCAGCCCTGAACGCTGTACAGATAGCTGAATACCTCATCAAGGTCGGCAACGTAAAGTGAGAAAAATCTCAGCAGAGATTGAGCATAGAAGAAGGAGGACATTGAACGTCTTCCTTCTTTTGTTTTGTATTAGAGCCGCTTAAATAAAAGGTCAAATAGTTTGGCTATATCGTGAAGTTTTCCTTACTTTGCATCGTTCTTTCACGCTGTCCAACCTGTGTGGACAAGTGGAGAATCCCTCCCCGTTAGAGAGTAGAAGGGAGGTCGTTTTTTATGGAAGGCGTTTATCACGCTTTGTCTCTTGGCTTATAGAAATCTAGCAGTTTCAACCTTAATCAAGGACAATGCAACGATAGATGCCCATGTGTGGATTATATACCCATGTATGCAGCCCCCCATGATATGCCCGTTTTTCGTGTGGCAAATCTTGGCGCGTACATATTATATATATAATCTCACAGGCGTGGGCTCTGCGTTGCTCGTTCTATTAAGGATGGGCTGGCTAGAGCCTCTATAAGCGGAACGAGCGATGAGACTCCCCGCCTTTTCCTTTTTTATAGGTTGTGCGTATGATATGTATCGGCGAGAGAATCAAAGCTGAGTTAGAACGTCAGGAGCGCGGTGTATCGTGGCTGGCTGGCAAGTTGGGCTGTTCCCGCAAGATGGTTTACCGTTTGTTTGAGAAGAACAGCATTGACACCCTTTTGTTAATGCGGATTAGCAAGGTGCTTCATCGCGATTTCTTTCGTGAGTTTTCAGGCGAACTGGAAGATGTGTGACAAAACGGAAACAATTCTGTGTCATCTGTGTCTTTGTCTGTGGCTCGCTTCCTGTTGCGGATGTGCTACCTTTGCAACATCTAAATTATTATATATGAACTACGACAACATAAAAATGTTTCCTGAACAGAGGTGTGACACTCGGTTTTCTTTGATAAAGGAAGGTGAGAAGATGCTTATTGTCGTTGGTTTCAACCCAAGTGTTGCCGACGATAAGAAGATTGACAAAACGATGAGTTTTGTTCTTGGCATAGCGGAAAATAACGGATACGATGGATTCGCAATGGTAAACTTATATCCTTTACGCTCTACTAAACCAGATCTGTTGCCTGTTAAGGCGGATGAAACTCTTGTCAATGAGAACTTTGAGCACATTTCCGATTTGTTAAAGAAATACCCAACCGCCGATGTTCTGTTGGCTTATGGCAATCTTGTGGATAGACGTAGATACACAAAAGAAATTGCTAAAGATTTGATAAATCTTCTCAAAGAGAACTCGCGTAATATCTTTTGTTTATACAAACTTAAAACAGGCAATCCCAAACATCCTCTGGGAACTCCATATCACACAAAACTAAAATTGTATTAACGTAAGTTCGACGATTCAAAATAAAGCGCATTTTTGTTATTCCGTAAGTGAAACTTGGACAATTCCTCAAATAAAAATGTAGTTAGGGTGAACTACAAGAGAAGTCCAAGCCTACCCACTTATGAATGAAAAACAGAATGAGGCTTCGCTACTTTTTGGTCGTGGCTGACGGACATTGTAATAATTTTTAATACTGACTAGACATTTCATTGAGCCTGTGGATTGCCGAAAAACTTTATACCTATTATGGCAAACTTGTACTGTATAGAATGTGGGCAGGTGTTCAGCGACAGCCTTAGCGACTGCCCTAACTGTGGATGCCCTGCAAGCGTGTGCATGCCTGCTGAGGTAGCACAGAAACCTGCTACTGCTGCTGACGGTGGCACACCGTTCAGCGATGCAGGGAGTGGAGTAATTCACGGTAGCTTTAACGAGGCTGAACCTTATTCGCCCATGAAGTTTGTGCCCTGGCTTTCTGCTGACCCATGGCCAATGAACCGCTTCCCAAAGGGTGCTCTCGACAGGAGGGTGCCAGTACTCGGATGGCTGTTTGCGCCCTGGCATCTCACTTGCCACGACGAGCGGTCTCGCGAGTCGTATGACACAATCAACAATGTGTTCTATCTCGTCAATCTCATTTTCAAAGCCTATACCTACGCCTCGCTGTGGGCGTTCTTCAAGGGGTGGCTAATCCTGTTGGCAGGCGTGGTGGTTGTCGGTCTGCAAATGGCTATTTCATCAGGAGTGCGCAGCCTGTGTAGCGACTACGACACATCGAGTGCAATAAATTCTGTCTTTTCGTTTTTATTCATAATCATCTATATAGCTCTCGCTGTTGCTTTCATGTGCATGGAGGCATACGCTGTGGGCAAGGCGCTCCACCGCTACTGGGGCAATTGGCACGGAACATGGCGTAAGCTAAACCGCAGATACTGGATGAGCATGGACAGGGCGAAAAAGAGCGGTAATGTCGATTGTGCGTAGCCATAGATAGAATAAGATATAACTCTATATTATAGTGAAATATGGCACTTGTAAAATGTGAAAACTGTGGTGCTCCCGTTTCGAATTTGGGGACGAAGTGCCCCAAATGTGGAACACCGATACGGAAGGGGAACGATGGCTCTGCAAACGAAGTGACTCCTGCTAAGCCGAAGAGGCAGCACTGTGGTATGGTTGGTTTGGTTGTTGCTGTTATCGTTGTAGCTGTGGGTGCGGCTGCCTTTTTGCTACTTGGTGGTAAGTCGCAGGCTGTTGAGGTGAGTGATCCTGACAATTATCAGGAAGAGTATAGCGACGACGCTGAAGACTATCTTGATTCATCAGCTAATTGGGATGACAATTATCAGGAAGAGTATAGCGACGACGCTGAGGACTATCTTGATCCATCAGCTAATTGGGATAACAATTTCCCTACTCCTGAATACATTTATACAGGGTTATTGAATCCTCAAACAAGCGATGAAGAAGAGTTTTTCGCTGACTTGAGGGAGCATGATTTCTACGATGTAGAAAATGGATACGGAAACGTGACTGAATACAGAAACGTGGTCGGCTCACTTTCGCTCTTGTATCCTTATAATGCCGCATTGCTCTTGTCTATAACAATAACAATCTATGAAGACGCTGAGAGACAGCGGTTCGAGGAAAAACTGAATACATTCTTTAGTGATAAAGTTGATTGTACAATTGATTACAGGGACGATGGTTCCATAATTATCGCATACGACTATTAAAATAAAGAACAATAATTTTCGCTAATCACCCAATTTACCAATAATTAAAATTCATCAAATTTACGTTAGATTATGAGAAATTTTCGTCATTTTTATAAACGATTCCTCATTGTACCCTTAATGGCAATGTCAACCTCTGTTTGTTCTGCGTATGACTTTACCGTTAATGGATTTCATTTCAACTTCAGAGAGACAGATGGAGAAGTGGTATTAAAAGCCACAAGTTATAATACTATTGACACACTATATATCCCTCCGACTGTTCAATTCAGAAACCGCGAGTTCAAGATTACTGAAATAGGACGTAACGCGTTTGCAAACAATAAAATTAGAAAATTATCTCTCTCTGAAGGACTTGAGGAGATAGGGGAGGGGGCGTTTGAAAACAATGCTTTCTCAGTGTTGGTACTTCCAAATACTGTTGAAAGCCTTGGAGAAAGAGCTTTCGCCAACAATCCAAATCTTAAAACTGTACAGCTTGGAGCCTCAATACCTGCATCGCCATATTGTCGTCCGCTCCGTTACACTTTTGAAAATTGTGAAAATATTGAAAAGATAATTCTATGCACTGAGCATCCCATCCAGAATCTTTACGATTATCCACCTTTCTCCAAAATGGTGAGACGCTTTGCAAAAGTGTATGTCCCTTATAACAGCATAAGAGAATACATTGACTCAGGATGGAACAAATTATTCTCGACCCTTATTCCTTATCTTCCTAAAGGTCAGAAGGCTGAACCTGATGCGGTTATTTTCCTCAACTGGAGTGATGAGAAGATAGAAAGAAGGGAGAGTTTTAATTGTTCGTATAGTCAATTTGGCGAAGTAGAGACTCATTATTCCAAAGTTACAATTGAATCAGTTCCCGTTAATGATATTACAATGCTCAGATTAACTTTTTCTACACCTATTTTGTACTCTCAAACAAATCCTGATATTGCGCCTCCTATATCATATTACGCTATATATGAGGGTCAATGGAATAGTACCTCGCCGCTTCCCTCGCGACTCCAATTCATTAGTCGTCCATTTGGAGACCATTTTGAACGCTATTATGAACTTACCGTGGATTTCAATTGGTTTCAAAAACTGCAGCTTTTCAAATCTAAATTGGTGCCTGGATGTAAATTCACGTTAGGTCGCAATGATGATTCTAATTACCACGCTTCTCGCTTAATTTACTTTAAGGATACCTCTGCGACTGGAAATATTATAACTTGGCCCGAAAAACCAGGTAAATAATCTATTGAACGTGAGGGGAAAAGGCACATTTACCATCGGCACGGAATGACATAGCCCTCGACTCTGATACTTCGGAGTCGAGGGCTATGTTTGTGTTGATACCTTATTAGTAGGTGTCGCCTTGTTCGCTGTATGTCAGTTGTTTACATGGCGGCAACCGTCTGACGCTTGGGCGGATTAGTGCCAAGTGGTGTCAGTGTCTATCTTGTATTTGTAGATGCGTGCGGTGTATTGTGGCTGGCTGACAAGTTGGGCTGTTCCCATCTCCTCTACCGTATCAGCCGCATTCTCTGTCTCAACCTCTTTCTCGACCTGACAACTAATCTCGAAGAGGAGGATTCCTCGTCTTAGCCTTACTCTGTCGGTATGGAGGGGAAAAGGTGACGGCGCAGCCATTCGGCAAATAACTGGTCGGACATGATATAGGAATAATTGCGTTTCCGTTTTCCTACTTGTTTGATGATGGCTTTCTCTGTGAGTCGCAACAAGGCAGATGGAACATTGCTGCCCTCAATCTTCCCTAATTTACGGATGTCAGAAATAGTGGCCTCTTTCTTGCATGCGGCAATTCCTGCCAAAGTCCGTTGTATGCTGTCTGACAAAGAGGAAAACAATAGCATGAAGTAGCGGTTGTTTTCTTTTAGCACATGGTCAATGCTTTCGTTGATGGATTTCCCTTTTGTGTATTGTTGGGCAAAATACTGGCAATAATAGATATTCCCATCAATTAGCGGCTTTGCCTCCTCCCAACCTTTGTCTGCTATAAGTTTCCCGTAAACCTTGGATGGGAAGAACATTTGGAGGGGTGGGGCTGGAGATAAAAAGAAGAGCCTGAAAGCATCGTAGAACGGTGCTTTGTAATCTTTGGTTGCCGTAGGTGGCTGTTGGCATGTGCCAATGAGCGTTGGGGCTCCTTGCTTGAACAGATAGGCTCGTAGTGTGTATTGTTCGTCTATCTCAAGGTCTTCCAGCAGTTGGTCGAAATCGTCAATCAGCAGAAAGGTCGTTTTTGTTGTATCTACGGGTACTTCCGAAATGAGAGATTGGGTTTCCTTTCTATAAGTGTAAGGGGGGGACAAAACGACGGTTTGTCGTTTCTCCTTGCGTAGTTGTTCCGCAAGATACTGTAAGAAATGGGACTTTCCGCAGCCCGTTTTACCACATACGAGCAGATGCTGGGGAATAGTCGTTGTGTTGTTCCGCAGGACAATGTTAAGGATGTCTGTAGAAATGTCTGTATAGAGTGGAAGGTGCTTTGGCATCATTAGGAGAAAATGGTTTTATTCGCAGAATTTTCTTTTCCAATAGTCGCGTAGCAAGGGGGAGCGGAAGAAGCGTCGAGTTCCTGTTTTGCCCAGATAACCATCGTTCTCCAGCGTCATCAGCAAGGTGCTAAGGTGTTCAGAGGAGATGCCCGTTTCTGCCATCCAGTTGTTGATGTCATTGCGTTCTTTTCCGTCGGGGGCTTTGCAGATATAATCTAAAATTCTGCGGGCATCAGCCTCATGCGTGCTATATTCTTTTGCCAAGCGTTCACTCCATGTCTCGAATGAAGCTGTTCTGAGCAGGTTCTCGTATGCGGCATCAATGTCTTGCCTCTTCACTTGGTGAACTCTTATGTTCGATAGTTGAGAAATCATCAATTGGATGAAATATGGAATGTTCCATCCAATTTTTTCCAACAAATACTGGGTGCATGCTGCATCGATCTCAATGTCTTCCGATTTTGTTAGTTCCTTCACAAGTCCAGTGGCTTCTGTGTTGTCATACGCTCCTAATGGAAATTCGGCAAAGTCATTCAGCGTGTCAGATAGATTGTGCATTGAGGCGAAGTTTCTTACACCGATGGAACTTGCGACAATCCAGCGGCAATGATTGTTTGTCGTTTGGCGCAAGGCGCGGAACTGTCCAAGAAAATCCTTTACAATGCCTTCGTTCTCATCGCGCAGTAATTTCTCCAGAAAAACCGTCAATTCGTCCAAGACAATCAATGTTGGCTCTTCTATCTTTTGCAGGTTTTCTTGGAGGATAGCGAAGTCGTTTGATGCCGATTGGGTCAATGATATGCTGGCATCCACGCCTGCAATTTTAGCAGCAAGGTCGATGTTGTTGGGCAGATGTTTTTTGATGAACTCTGCTACTTGCTTCGATTTGCTCACATTGGGTTGCTTCAGCAATTCCTCGTAAACAGTTTTGAAAAATGTGGAAATGTTGGGGATGCCCTCAAGGTTTATGAAAATGCCGTTCCATCCTTCTTTATGTATGATGGTAAGCATCTTTCTCGAAAAGGAGGTCTTTCCCACACGCCGTGGGGCTGCCAGTATCAGATTATTGCCTTTCAGCCGCTTTTGAGCTAATTCTAACTCATGCAGTCTGCCATAGAAGTCACTGCCTTCCACAGGCGAACCAATCTTCAGAGTTATTGCCATTTTTCAGTTCTTTTTTTAGTTGGTGACAAAGTTAGTCGTTTTTTTTCAATCTATTGCTATATTTTTTCAAAAACATATATGCGTTTTTGAATTTATAGGATACAACTTGCTATTTTCTAACTGATTTGTCTTTATAGATGCAATTTTGCATATATGCGTTTTTGGATTTATAAAGACTGGCATGAATGAAAGTTACCAATTTATGGATGCCCCCATGTGGTTTGGTACGGAATGACATAGCCCTCGACTCTGATACTTCGGAGTCGAGGGCTATGTTTGTGATGATACCTTATTAGTAGGTGTCGCCTTGTTCGTTGTATGTCAGTGGTTTATATGGCGGCAACCGTCTGACGCTTGGGCGGATTAGTGCCAAGTGGTGTCGGTGTCTATCTTGTATTTGTAGATGCGTGCGAGCTTGACGTTGAAGATGAGCGTGGAGTAGCCCGGAATCTTGGCAGAGGCATAGGAATCAGTGCCATAGCCAAGGTAGTAGGGGATGACGACCGTCCAGTCGCCGCCCTCCACCATGTGCATCAGTGCGGTGGAGAAACCATCCACGTTGGCATTCACCGCCATCAGTGCAGGCACGTCGGTTGCTTCGTTGAACGTGCTGGAACTGTAGCTCTTGCCGAAGTTGTAGCCGTTGGGGTACGAACTGGACGGAATCAGGCGGCCGAAGTAGTGTACACGAACGGAGTCGTTGTACTCAGGGCTTTGGGTGCCTGTGCCATGGTTCTTCTTCTGGACATAGATGTAGTGGTTGTTGTTCAGGTCGGGCTGCTCTTCGGAGGATACGAGTCGGTAGCCCAACATCTTGCTCCATCCGTCCGTGCCATTCTTTGCCAAATTGGCGATGGAATCGACATAGTGCTGATTCCTTGTCTGCCAGTTGTCATACTCGCCCGCTTCTTCGTTCTCGCTGCATGAAGCGAGAACGAAGAGGGTGAGCATAGGCAATATGTAGAAAAACTTTCTCATAGTTCGTACTGTCCACGAGGGGAATCCGCCCTGCGTGTGTTTGTTTATTTCAGATTCTTCAAGAGGCTGGTGATGCTCACCTGGTCTTCGATGATACCGCGCAGGTCTGCGATGTTTACACGCTCCTGCTTCATCGTGTCGCGATAACGCAGCGTGACGGTGTTGTCCTCCAGCGTTTGGTTATCGACGGTCACGCAGAATGGGGTGCCGATAGCATCCTGACGGCGGTAACGCTTGCCGATTTGGTCTTTCTCCTCATACTTGCAGTTGAAGTGGAACTTGAGGTTGTCGATAATCTCGCGAGCCTTCTCTGGCAGACCGTCCTTCTTCGTGAGTGGGAACACGGCGAGCTTGATGGGTGCCAAGGCTGCTGGCAGACGGAGCACCACGCGGGTGTCGCCGCCTTCGAGCTTCTCCTCGCAGTAGCTGTGGCACATCACTGAGAGGAACATGCGGTCCACGCCGATAGAGGTCTCGATGACGTATGGGGTGTAGCTGGTGTTGTCCTCGGGGTCGAAGTATTCTATCTTCTTGCCGCTGTACTTGGCGTGCTGCGACAGGTCGAAGTTGGTGCGAGAGTGGATGCCCTCCACCTCCTTGAATCCGAACGGCATCTTGAACTCCACGTCGGTGGCGGCGTTGGCATAGTGCGCCAGCTTGTCGTGGTCGTGGAAGCGGTAGTTCTCCTCGCCGAATCCGAGAGCCTGGTGCCAAGCCATGCGACGCTTTTTCCACTCGTCGAACCACTGCAACTCGGTGCCGGGCTTCACGAAGAACTGCATCTCCATCTGCTCGAACTCGCGCATACGGAAGATGAACTGACG
>CAMWJL010000037.1 GCA_947174565.1 uncultured Prevotellaceae bacterium
ATTTCAACCTCCTTGATGACTTCCTTCGGTTTCTTGGCGAGTTCTGCGTTCAGGCGGTCAATAGTAGCCTGCATTTCGCCTACATTGTAAGTCTTGAAGTAGCGGAGACCATTAGCGTTCTTGAAGTGGTAAGTCAGACCAGCAAGCAGCTGAAGACTTGTGCTGTTGACATTGGGCAGGTGTCTTCCTATATTCCAAAACGTAATGCCTGGCTTTACAGTCCAAGTGAGTGCTTTGGACTGCCCCGTATTCATGTTAAAGTCGAGACCAAAGTTCGCTGTCATCATGTTGTTTGCAGCGAAGCCTTTGGGCTGTGGGCAACTGCCATCCAAAATGCGACCCAAACCGACGCCACCACGCGCAACAAGCTCGAAGGCACGGGGCTGCCCCTTGTAACCATAGAAGAGGTTGTGCAGGTTGACGAGGGCGTTGGCACTCAGATTAGCAAAGTCAAAAGCTGTCTTAGGAGCCTCCTTGCCCCAAGCTCCATTGTTGCCCCAGAACACATGAGAAGTGGCGTTTGTGTTATTTGCGTTGATGCCTACGAAACCGTTTGCGCTGATGCCAAACATTGGAGAGATTTGTTTTGCGATTTCAACATTTACACCAGCACGCATGGCACTGAACACGTTTTGACCAACTGTTGGTTCATAGACACCACCCTGGATGCCCAGCGACCAGTTGTCAAAGAACTTGCTTTCCTCTACTGCTACTTGAGCGTTGGCTACAAGCGAAGAGGTAGCGACTACGATTGCGAGAAGAATCTTCTTCATAAGTCTTCTTGATTAAATGAATGAATAAAAATGTGTATATATACCAATTTGGCTGCAAAGTTAAGAGGTTTTAACTTTGCAGCCAAACATTCGAGTGCTTTTATTGCTTCCGCTTGTAACAGAAAGACTTACACAACCTTCAAGTGCACCTCCATGGTGGCTCTATATTGCTTCCCGTCGGTGTGCGTATAGATAATGGTCTGACGGAAAATGTATGTCTTTCCCTTGCTCAGATGACCAGGGTACTGACCTACCTTGCAACTGTAGGTCTCGGGGGCAAGCTCTGCGTAGATGCCAGCTGTCGATGTGTTGTAGCTTGACACATTGCCAGTGGTGGTGAACCAATGTCCATAGAGTTTGTCGTTCGATGTGGAGGTGGTGGTGCCATAAGTGTCCTTGCCATTGGCACTCGTGCCCACAAAGTCGAGCGTCCCTGGCACGCCCTTGCTGGTGGCACTACATTTGAGTGCCTGCATCTGAGCGGTGCTGACACCCAACGCCTTGCTGATGGCATCCATATCGTAGGGCACTTGCACACTGCTGTACTGATTAGAACTATAAGGCAAATTGGCATGAAGCACCACCGTGGTGTCCTTGCGCACATAGTCTTCGGGATAGTCGCCATAGAGCTTGTTGGCTCCAAACGGGTCAGTGCCATCGAACTTTACAGCATAAGGCCACTGCTCATCGTTGCTGGTGTCTTCATCCCACGGGTGACGCCAATAGGTGGTGGGCGCACCCATCACTACAAACCACAGGTGGGTGCAGTTTTCGGGCACTGTCAGCGTTACATCGCCCTCTGCGTCACGCCCCATCTCGCCATAAGTGCGAGTGCCGTCGCTGCTGTAAGCCACAAAGCCATAACGCCAACCTGCACTCAAAGACCTGATGGCACGGTAGCCTTCGGCACGGACGATGCCCTTGAAATGGGCTTTAATCTCTGTACCAGCGGCTGGCACTTTCAGAGGATTGGCGTTGTAGCCATAGTTCTCAGGGCAGTATTTAGGATTGACCACCCAATAGCTGTTGTCGCCATCGAGGAAGTTCTCCAAGATGGATTCTGAAGCACCCATCAGACGCTGACGCTCGCTGCCGATAAGTCCCTGCCCATACTGCTTCCAGCGGTCGATGTCCATGCTGGCGATGTGGGCATAACCCATATATTGCTCGTCGGCAAACGTTTCTTCGTTCAGCCCGAAGATGCGCATGTAAGCCTGAACGGGATCCTCAGGCTTGATAGACTCACGCCATACACGGGCAATGGTGTTCAAGCCGTGCAACTGACACCACCAGTCGTGGTAGTAGCAGTTGTTGTAGCGTGCGTTCTCGCTCAGGATGTTCATGTGGTGCATCTCCTGGTTATTGTCCCAGTTCGTCGAGAACTGCTCAGCGGGATACACCTTGTGAGCCTGCCAGTTGGCACAGTCCTCCCACCACTCGTTGCCGCCCGAAGCGTTGGTGCCAAAGCCATAGTTCAGACCATGACTGTCGCCCAAGTCGGCACTAACCAAATACTGGAAAGTGTGGCCTATCTCATGCGCCACCGTCACACTGCTGCTGGCAGCCCAAGCATTGCAGTGGAACATACCTGTCCTGTATTCCTTGGGCGTCTTCGTCGTGCCCGAACCAGCCACCCAGTATTGACCGCCCACGCCACTGCCGTCGGCGCGCCACTCCGACTGATTCACCACATACATGTGAATCTTCACGTTGTCAGTTGTCGAGTTGCCCGGCTCCAAAAAGCCCAGTTCATCTACATACACGTTCCAAATCTTCTCAGCGTTTTTGAGGAGCGTATTCACGTTGCACACAGAGCTTGACGCTCCGCCTGTCAGGTTGCCACTCTTCTGCATGGTGAGTCCCTTCGCCCAAAAGATGACGAAGTGTTCGCTTTCCACACTGCGCTGGAAGCAGAACTGGGAGTTCTCGTTGGTATAGTCATTGTTGCTGTACGTCCAAGGCTTCACCAAGTAACGCTCGGGCTTGTCCAGACGATACTCCATCCCCACACGGTAAGTACGCAATGATGTTGTCGGCTTGTCAAGTTTCTCCGAATACTTATATAGTTTCATTGCGCTCTTCATGAAGTCGATGGAATCGACATCAGAAAGGTCAATCACCTCATTGGCCGTGAAACGGTCATCAAACTGTATCCACAATGTCTGAGGTTTCTCCTGCGCATTCGCGACAGCACTGAGACCTAAGCCCACAACTGCTGTCAACATGAAGAACAACTTTCTCATATTCAATCAATATCCTAATGCTGTTTCTTAAAATTATTTCTTCATCACCTTAAAGGACGACTGTCCCGTGCTGATGACATACACACCACGTTTCAGACCATTGAGGTTGACAGAGACAAGACCGTTCGCCTCCGTCACATCCACCTCCACCTCGGTGCCATTGATAGCATAGACCTTGATGGTCTTCACCGCATCGGCACTGACAATGAACGTGTTTGCGCTGAAACGAGCACCTGTCGCCACCTGCACATCGTCAATGCCCACAGGGTCATCCTCTTTAGAGATGTAGAAGTTCTTGATGCCCGAAATCTCGTAGGTGTCTGTATTGAGCGTAATCTTTCCCTCAACAAAACACATGCGAGGATTGGTTTCGCCACCCAACAGATAATAAACGAGGGTGCCATCGTTCAGGGTGAGCACAAGGCTCTTTGCCATAGCCGCCATCGAAGCCAGGCACAGCACACACAGGATTGTAAGTTTTTTCATTGCTTGTACGTTTTTAAGCTATTTATAGATGTTTCTAACATTGATTCCAAACCACACCAGCGCCACGAAGAGCACGACCATAAACACGATGGACATGAGGTCTTGCAGCACGGAATAGAGCCAAATGCTCGCGCCAAAGCACACAGCGATGAAGACGAGCGAGAGGGTCATGAAGAGCTTTTTCAGTCTTTCCATATCCGTGCTATTTGTTCAGCTTCCATACGAAGCCGTCCTTCGTATCCTTCACCTCAAAGCCGAGTGCCGCCAAGTTGTCACGAATCATGTCGCTGGTCGTCCAGTCCTTGTTCGCCTTCGCCTTGGAACGCTGTTCGAGGAGCATATCAACTACTTTACCAAACGCCTCCTCGCGCGCATCGCTCATGCCACCGCCAGCAGCTGCCGCCGTGCCCTGCTTGATGCCTAACAGGTCGAAGGCAAAGAGCTTGAATGCCTCTTTGAGAGCTTCGAGCGCATCGGGGGTGATGGTCTCCTTCTTGTCAACAATGGAGTTGATGGTCTTGGTAGCCTCGAAGAGGTGGGAGATGACAATGGGCGTGTTAAAGTCGTCGAACATGGCATCGTAGCAGTTCTGCTTGAGTGCCTCAACAAAGTCAACACCCACCGAGCCTTGGTCGGTCGGCAGAATGCCTTGCAGTGCCTTCCAAGCGTCGAGCAAACGCTCCAGTCCCTTCTCCGCCGCTTGAAGCGCATCGTTGCTGAAATCGACGGTGGAACGGTAGTGCGCCTGCAAGATGAAGAAGCGGATGGTCATGGGCGAGTAGGCGCGGTCGAGCTTCGGGTGGTCACCGCTGAAGAACTGCGGCAGCGTGATGAAGTTGCCGAGCGACTTGCCCATCTTTTGTCCGTCGATGGTAATCATGTTGTTGTGCAGCCAGTAGGTGACCATCTGGTCTCCTTGGCTTGCCACCGCTTGCGCTATCTCACACTCGTGGTGGGGGAAAATCAAGTCCATGCCGCCGCCGTGGATGTCGAAGTGCGCACCGAGGTATTTCCGCCCCATCGCCGTACACTCGCAGTGCCACCCTGGGAAGCCGTCGCTCCAGGGCGAAGGCCAGCGCATGATGTGCTCGGGCTGTGCGGCTTTCCACAGGGCGAAGTCTGCCTGATTCTTCTTCTCGCCCACACCTGCCAAGTCACGGCTGGCATCCTTCACGTTCTCGAGGCTGCGCCCCGAGAGGATGCCGTACTTGTGCGCCTTGTTGTATTTCTCCACATCGAAGTAGATGGAGCCATTGCTCTCGTAGGCAAAGCCGTTGTCGAGAATCTGCTGCACCAGCTGCTGCTGCTCGATGATGTGTCCCGTGGCATGCGGCTCGATGCTGGGTGGCAGGCAGTTCAGTGCTTCCATCGCCTCGTGATAGCGGTTGGTGTAGTACTGAGCCACTTCCATCGGCTCCAGTTGCTCCAGCCGTGCCTTCTTGGCAATCTTGTCCTCGCCCTCGTCGGCATCGTGCTCCAAGTGGCCCACGTCGGTGATGTTGCGCACATAGCGCACCTTGTAGCCGATGTGGCTGAGGAAGCGAAAAACAATGTCGAAGGTGATGGCTGGACGTGCGTGTCCGAGATGCGCATCACCATATACTGTAGGTCCGCAGACGTACATGCCCACGTGTGGCGCATGCAGTGGGCGGAACACCTCTTTCTTTCTGGTCAGGGTGTTGTAAACGTAAAGTGCCTGTTCCATTCTTGCTATCGTTTTTACCATAAAACAGGCACAAAGGTACGGATAAGTAAGGGAACGACCAAATTTATTTGAGTTTTCCGACCAAAAGCCCTTTATTATAATGTATAAAGAGCCACCCACTGACGCAAGAGAAGCCCAGTGCCACTTCCTCCCCTGCTCACTTATTCATAAGTTATAAATAATTATTCGTAACTTATGAACAATTATCCATAAGTTTGGAACAATTATTCATAAGTTATGAACAACTCCTCCGCAGACACGCCGCCACCTTCGATTGTGGCGTTCCCGTGTGCCCTTTTATGGGTGTTTCAGCAAAAAAACGCAGTATCGTTACCGATGTTCGGGAAATAATCACTACTTTTGTGCCCAAAGTGCTTCATATAGCCTCATTCAAGATAAAACAGATGCTAAAACTAACCCGCAGGATTCTCGCCGTCGTCTTTTGGCTGGGAATCACCCTTTTGTTCCTCGACTTCACAGGAACCTTGCAACCGCTTCTCGGTTGGATGGCAAAGTTACAATTCTTGCCCAGCGTGTTGGCACTCAACGTCATCTCCATTGCCATCGTGCTCGTTGCCACACTGCTGCTGGGACGCATCTACTGCTCGGCCGTCTGCCCGTTAGGTGTCTTGCAAGACTTCTTCGCGTGGATGGGCAAGTGGCGCATCTTCCGCAAGAACAAAAAGGCGAAGTTTGCCAACCGCTACAGCTACTCGAAGCCCAAGACATGGCTGCGGCTCACGGTGCTGGTACTCTTCGTGGTGATGCTGGTGGCAGGTTTCAACGCTGGCGCCGTGCTTCTGGCCCCTTATAGTGCCTACGGACGCATGGTGGCATCGTTTTTGCAACCCATCTACATCGGCATCAACAACCTGCTCGCCCAGTGGTCGGAGGCCAACGATAACTTCCTGTTCTATCAGGTAGAGCCGCACAACAATCCCGCTCTGCTCCTCATTGTCTCAGCCACGATGCTGCTCATCCTCTTCGTCCTCGCTTTCCTGCACGGACGCACTTACTGCAACACCATTTGCCCCGTGGGCACAGTACTCGGCTACCTTGCCCGATTCTCCATCTTCAAGATGAAAGTCGAGGAAGACAAGTGCATCAAATGCGGCCTCTGCGAGAAGAACTGCAAGGCGGCTTGCATCCAAGTGGAGAAAGGAGCACCCGTCAGCATCGACTACACACGCTGCGTCGCCTGTGGCGACTGCCAAACCGTGTGTGCCAAAGGCGCGCTCCATTTAGCACCAGCGAGACATTCCCAACGCCCCGAGAACACTGATGCCCACGGCGATTCAGACCTCTCACGCCGTTCTTTCTTGACCATCACTGGCACTGCCATAGCCGCTGCCACCATCAAGGCACAAGAGAAAACGACCGACGGAGGACTGGCAGTGATTGAAGACAAGCAAATCCCCACACGCAACACCCCACTCACGCCTCCAGGCTCACTCTCGGCAGCACATCTGCACCAGCATTGCACCGCGTGCCAGCTCTGCATCGCCAACTGCCCGAACGGCGTGTTAAGCCCATCCACCGACATGGCGCACTTCCTCCAACCCACGATGGATTACACCAACGGCTACTGCCGCCCCGAATGCACACGCTGTGCCGATGTCTGCCCCGCAGGTGCTATCCGCCCCATCACGAAAGAAGAGAAGACCGCCATACAGATTGGGCACGCCGTGTGGGTGAAGCAGAATTGCCTGCCCGTGGCAGAAGCCCAACGCTGTGGCAGCTGCGCCACCCACTGCCCTGCCGAAGCCATACAGATGGTGCCACTCGACAAGCGCATTACCCAAGACCCCGAGAGCGGACAGTGGCGCGACGGCGACGGGAACACGCTGGATTGGCGTGCCGTGAACGACCTGCTCATGATTCCTGTGGTCAACAGCGAAAAGTGCATCGGCTGCGGCAAATGCGAGAACCTCTGCCCGGCACGACCTTTCAGTGCCATCTATGTGGAGGGGCACGAACAGCACCGCGAAATCTAACAACCAAGACTTCAATCCTTTCAACCCTTCAATTCCCTCATGAAAGACCTGAACAGAAGAGACTTCCTCAAGATAGCAGGAGCTGCAACAGCCACTGCAACCCTTGCCGCATGTGCCAGCAAGACGGGCAACGAACTCGGCGACACTGACCCTGCGGGACACCACACGGGGACCATCCCCACCGACAAGATGACCTATCGCACCAATCCCAACACGGGCGACAAGGTGTCCATCCTCGGTTATGGCATGATGCGTCTGCCTTACAAACCCGTTTCTCCTACGAAAGACCCCTGCGCACCAGTGCCCGAGGAAATCGACCAAGAGCAAGTGAACAAGCTGGTGAAGTTTGCCCTCGACCACGGGGTCAACTACTTCGACACCAGCCCTGCCTATTGCCAAGGACATTCGGAGGAGAGCACGGGCATCGCCCTGAAAGCATCGGGCTACGACCGCTCTAAGTTCTACATCGCCACGAAGTTGAGCAACTTCGCACCCCAGCAACAGACGTATGAAGAGGGAGTGAAGATGTTCCAGAACTCGCTCAAATACCTACAAACTGACTACATCGACTATCTGCTGTTGCATGCCGTCGGCGGAGGAGGCTTGGAGAATCTCCACCAGCGGTTTCTCGACAACGGCGTGCTCGACTACCTGCTGGAGCAACGCGAGAAGGGCACAATCCGCAACCTCGGGTTCTCCTTCCACGGAGACGTGGAAGTGTTTGACTACCTGATGGAGAACCACGACAAGTACCACTGGGACTTCGTGCAGATTCAGATGAACTATGTGGATTGGAAACTGGCGAACGAGAGCAACTCGCGCAATGTGGATGGCGAATATCTGTATGGCGAGCTGGAGAAGCGTGGCATCCCTGCCGTCATCATGGAGCCGCTCCTCGGTGGCCGCCTCTCAAAGATGCCCGACCACATCGTTGCCACCCTCAAGCAGCAACGCCCCGAGGACAGCGTGGCATCGTGGGCATTCCGCTATGCGGGCACCAAGCCCAACGTGCTCACCGCCCTGAGCGGCATGACCTACATGGAGCACTTGGAGGACAACCTACGCACTTACAGCCCCTTAGTACCCCTCAGCGATAAGGAACAGGAATGGCTCGAAAACGAGATTGCCAATCTCTACGTCTCCTATCCAACCATCCCCTGCAACGACTGCAAGTACTGCATGCCTTGTCCCTACGGGCTTGACATTCCAGCCATCTTTGTACACTACAACAAGTGCGTGAACAAAGGCAATGTGCCCGAAAGCCAACAGGCGAAGAATTACCACACGGCACGACGTGCCTTCCTCGTCGGGTATGACCGCGCTGTGCCCAAACTGCGACAGGCCAATCACTGCATCAACTGCGGCAAGTGCGTCTCCCATTGTCCTCAGAACATCCGCATTCCCATGGAGTTGCGCCGCATCGACGAATTTGTAGAGAAACTCAAACAGAACACATTATGATACAACCCTTATTCCTCGGTCTCGGCATGCCCGAAATCGTCGTCATCCTCCTTGTTGTCCTGCTCCTTTTCGGAGGGAAGAAAATCCCCGAACTCATGCGTGGAGCCGGAAAAGGGGTGCGCGCTTTCAAGGACGGCATGAAGGAAGTGACCACCGACAATGAATCAACCCAGAGCGATTCGGGAAAGGAGAAAGAATGACCTTCTGGGATCATCTCGAAGAACTACGTCGGGTGCTGTTGCGATGCCTCATCGTAGTGGCACTCTTTGCCATCCTCGCCTTTGTGTTCAAAGACGAGGTGTTTTGGCTGGTCTTCCTGCCCAAAAGCCCTGACTTCCTGTCTTTGAGCATCTTGTTTGGGAGCGATTCCACAAGTACAAGCATCTTTGGCGATACGCCTGACGTTCAACTCATCAACACCGAACTGACCCGCCAGTTCGTCGTCCACATGATGACCAGTTTCTACGCAGGTCTCATCGTGGCAGCCCCCTACATCATCTTTGAGCTGTATCGCTTCATCTCCCCTGCCCTATACGAAAACGAGCGACGTTATGCCACGCCGCTCGTCATTTCGTCCTACACCATGTTCATGGCAGGAGTCCTTTTTAGTTATTTCATCCTCTTCCCCATTACGTTCCGCTTCCTTGCAGGCTATCAGGTAGATGCTTCTGTTCAAAACCTCATCTCGCTTGAAAGTTACATCGACACGCTCGCCTTCCTCTGCCTTGTCATGGGCCTCGTTTTTGAGATTCCCATCCTTTCATGGCTGCTCGGTCGCCTCGGCATCCTTCACCGCCAACAAATGCAGCAATACCGCCGACACGCCCTCGTCGCCATCCTTGTCATTGCCGCCATCATCACCCCCACATCCGATGCCGTGACCCTTGCCGTCGTCTCCCTGCCCATGTACCTCCTCTACGAACTAAGCATCCTCTTAGTTCCCAGCATAAAGAAACCATCATCACACCTATCAACATGAAGAAAATTCTCTCTTTCCTCCTCTTCACCTGCGTACTTTCGCTGGCTGCCCAAGAGGAGTGGCAGCAACGCCCCAAGCTGGTCGTGGGCATCGTCGTGGACCAAATGCGGTGGGATTATCTCATCCGCTATAATGACCGTTACTGCGAGGATGGTTTCAAGCGGATGATGACAGAAGGTTACAACTGCAACCGCCTACTCATCAACTATATACCTACCGTGACGGCAGTAGGTCACACTGCGGTTTATACAGGTACAGTGCCAGCCTTCAACGGCATCATCGCCAACGAAATGTATTTCGATGGCAAATGGGCAACACCCGTGAGAGACGAGAACCAGCAGGGGGTGGGCACTCAACGGACGGAGGGAAAGGCTTCGCCACATCGGCTACTCTGTACCACCATGACGGACGAGTTGCGACTGGCAACCAACTTTCGTTCCAAAGTCATTAGCATCGGCATCAAGGACAGAGCAGCTGTGCTACCAGGCGGACATTGTGCCAATGCCACCTATTGGATGGACAGCGAGACAATGGACTGGATTACCTCTACCTACTACATGAAAGAACTGCCGCAATGGCTGACAACCTTCAATGCCAAGAAGTTAGGACAAGCATACCTAAACAAACTAACGCGCAACAAGAAGGACAAGCAGCATTTCTGGGACTTGATGTACAAGGCGGAGACTTACGAGCAGTCGGTTGGATTGGACGAACCTTATTACGACTCACAAACTGGCACAGCCATCAAGTATTCACCTTACGGCAATACCTACACCACTGACATGGCGATAGCCGCCCTCGAAGGAGAACAGCTGGGCAACAACACAACTGGCATGACCGACTTCCTCGCCATCAGCTTCTCCTGCACCGACATGATTGGACACAAAGTTGGACCTAACGCCCCATGGATTGAGGACACATATCTGCGACTCGACCGAGATTTAGCGAGGCTGTTTGACACCCTTGACCGCCAAGTGGGCAAGGGCGAATGGGTGGCTTTCCTTTGCGCCGACCACGCTGGCAGCCACAACGTGCAGTTTCGCAGAGAACACGGTATCCCTGCCGAGACTTGGCCTTACTATCAAGTATTGAAAATGTTGAACGAGACCCTGACCAAGGAGTTTGCACTGACGACCGATGAACCAAAAATGAAACTGAAAATCAACGCAACACAATACGAAGCCGTACAGGTGATTCATTCGCTGGAATGCCAATACGTTTACTTCAACGACACCGTAATTGCCAAGGTTTGCAAGAACGGCAACCCGAAAGCCCTGAAGGAGAAACTGAAAGCTCGAACCATCGAACTGCTGCAAGAACTGGACAACGTGGCTTACGCTTTCGACGTGAAAGCCATCCCCACCCATGTGCCAGAGCCAGTGAGGTCGATGGTCATCAACGGCTATCACCCCAAACGGAGCGGTGACATCGCCATTGTGCTGGAGGGCAATGTCACTGAAGACTACGATGATGGCTACTTACCCCAATACAACGGCATTCCCATCGGCACCAACCACTCTGTGTGGAGTCCCTACGATGCGCATATCCCCTTCATTGTAATGGGCAAAGGCGTTCGCCATGCTTGGGACAACCACACCTACCATATAGTAGATATCGCACCAACCATCTGCGCCTTGCTCAACATCCAGCAACCCAGCAGCTGTATAGGCGACGCTATAAACATTGCAATCCCCTAAAAACCAAATAGGGATCGTGTGTGACTTGGCAGGCAATATCGTTTGCCAAGTCTATTTTATCGCCTCCCGTAAAGAACACATGCAGGTCGGGATGGTCATGCCATGCACTACGCACATAGCCTTCCACTTCAAAACGGAGACCATGAAGAGCCGCTGCACGCATGGAAGAGGGAGTGTCGTCACCCCAAAGAGAAGCATCCAAACAAGGTTGCAACAAAGGAAGACGTGCGGTGTGTTCGTGCATAGCTTTGAGCCTCAACGAAATGCCTGGTGAGATTGCTGTCCCAAGCAGCCGACCATCATGTGAAAGGAGGTCATACGTAACGCATGTACCAATATCCACAACAAGCAGTGTATGGATAGGGTCTTGCACAATAGCACCGATGTCGGCAGCCCAACGATCTGCGCCAAAAGTCGGAGGAATGCCCGCAACGGACTTGATGGGACAAGGCACAGATGGAGTTATCCACAGCACGGGCAAGTGTAACGCTTCAAGGGCTTGGCGCAACGCATCGTCATCACCACCCACATTGGCTATACGCACTGAACAAAGATGATAGGCAGCAGTCAAACGTGCGAACGTGTCGCTCCAAGATTCATGAAGATGCTCAAAATGTACGGGTTTCCACTGCTCTGCACCACTCACCACACAAGGCGCATCGTCCTTGTCATGCGCCACCGCTATCTTGGCTGATGTATTGCCTATATCTATCAAGAGGTTCATACGCTCGCTTCCCCCAAGTCTTCCTCAATGAAACGCATCAAGCGTTCCACTGCTTCGGCTTCGGGGATGTTCTTTTCCACACAAACTTTCTGCTTGTAGAGCGACACACGCCCCACGCCTGCACCTACATAGCCGTAGTCGGCATCAGCCATCTCGCCAGGTCCATTGACGATGCAGCCCATGATGCCGATTTTAAGGGTGGCAAAACGCTTGTCTGTGGCGGAACGTGCGCCCACGGCAGTACGAATACGGGCTATAGTTTCTTCAAGATTGTAGAGGGTACGCCCACAACCAGGGCAACTGATGTATTCCGTCTTGGTGAACTTCACGCGTGCCGCCTGCAAGATTCCGTCAGCAAGTTCGGTCAGACGAACTTCGTCAAAATGAGGATTACGGATGACAAGCTGATGAGCCAAACGGTCAATGAACAGGGCACCTGTAGCCATGGCGGCTTTCAGCTGCACCGTTTCCCAATCCGTTTCGTCCAGTTCGATTTCCACCGTATCATTAGCAATGCTCGCTTTCGCACAAGCCCTCAACGCACAACACTCATCAATCATGTCAACCAATTTACGAGCCACAGGTATCTCTCTCTCAGGAGCTTCGGACAACGACACACGGATTGTATCACCAATACCCTCGCAGAGCAATGCGCCGATGCCAACAGCACTTTTGATGCGTCCATCTTCACCTTCACCTGCTTCTGTTACACCCAAATGCAAAGGGAAGGACATACCTTCCTTCTCCATCTGTACGACCAACAGACGAACCGTGCGCACCATCACCACGGTGTTGCTTGCCTTGATGGAAATGACCACATTGAAGAAATCTTCACGCACACAGATACGCAAGAACTCCATACACGACTCTACCATACCTTCAGGAGTATCGCCATAGCGCGACATAATGCGGTCGCTCAACGACCCATGATTCACACCTATGCGAATGGCGGTATGGTGTTCCTTACAGATATTCAGAAACGGTACGAAACGCTCATCAATTTTCCTGATTTCATCGGCATATTCCGCATCTGTATATTCTAATTTCTTAAAGGAACGAGCAGGGTCAACATAATTGCCAGGGTTGATACGCACCTTTTCACAGATGGTCGCTGCCGTGTCGGCTACTGCAGCATTGAAATGCACGTCGGCCACCAAAGGCACCATGCACCCTTCTGCACGCAGTGCCTTGCTGATTTTCTGCATATTGAGTGCCTCGCGTTGCCCCTGCGTGGTAAAACGAACGATTTCACCGCCAGCCTCAGCGATACGCTGTGCCTGAGCCACCGACCCTTCCGTATCCATCGTGGATGTATTGGCCATTGACTGCACACGGATGGGATAGTCACTGCCAATCATCACACCACCCACGTTCACAGCGGAGGTTTTTCTTCTACGATAAGCCATATTCTACAAACGGATTTACTTAACAACGAATCCTCGGCGCAACCAATTTAGTTACACTTATAGGCAAACTTCACCTCTTTCAGGTCGGCATTTGCCTTTTCAATTTTGTTGCGAAGATTTTCTTTGTATTCAGCGAACTTCTTTGCCAAAGCCTCATCAGAGAGTGCCAACATCTGCACAGCGAGAATGCCAGCATTAAGAGCACCATTGATAGCCACTGTAGCAACAGGAATGCCTGGAGGCATCTGAAGCATAGAATAAACAGCGTCCATACCATCCAGCACGCTCCCTTTCACAGGCACACCAATGACAGGCAGTGTAGTGCTGGCAGCAATCACCCCAGGCAATGCCGCAGCCATACCCGCACCAGCAATAATGACCTTGATTCCACGTTCCTTCGCTCCTTTTGCGAACGCTTCCACTGCATCGGGAGTACGATGAGCGGAAAGGGCGTTAATCTCAAACGGAACTTCCATTTCATCGAAGAACTTGGCAGCCTTCTCCATGACGGGGAGGTCAGAGGTACTGCCCATAATGATTGATACGATTGGTTTCATCTTCATCTATTTTTTTGATTCTTACAATTTGTTCACATCCAACTAATCAGAATAAACACCATTGCACAGATATAGCCAATGCCAAAACCTACCAGCACCTGTGCCAAACTATGCTGACGCAGGACAATGCGGCTGGTGCCTAACGCTCCCGACAAAAGCAACAAGATACAGAACGGCAACACTGGATTATAGAAAAACAACATGCTAAAAGCGTTCAACGCTCCCACCAAGCCGCCCATTCCCACCATGTGAGTGCTGACTTTCCACCACGCATTGATTGTGACACAGATAATTTGAGCAAGCAGTGCCGCCATCACCACACCTCGAAAAAACATGGCGGTGTTCATCTTGGTCATAATCGTCAGACACGCAGCATAGCTCAACAATGCCACGACATACGGCATGTGACGATGTTCTCGGTGACTGAGTTCCAGATGCGTCCATTTCTTCAGTTTTCTGACCAAACCGATGCCTAACGTCGGAACAAATACAGTAAAGAAATACACCATGCAGAGAATGAACAATTTATACCCCCATGGCAACATCCTTAGATAACTGAACCAAAACAACCCTATAAACACCCACAGAGGAGCATAGAGCGGCATGAACAGTGTGGACAACACTTTCGCTATCTGTATCAGTTTCTTATCGTTCATAGCACCTATTATCCATGTCGTCCATTCACCGATGGTATTCCCAGTTCCATTCTATACTTCGCTACGGTACGACGAGCAAGCATCAGCCCCCTCCGCTTCAACAGCTCCACTATCTTATCGTCCGAATAAGGATGTTGCTTATCCTCATTCTCCACAATCTCTTTTAACAGCATTTTGACTTGACGACCATCTATCTCCTGCCCCTCCGCATTCTTACGTGTCAACTTGAAGAAATCCGACAATGGATAGATTCGACCATCCAACAATGCGTACTTTGAATTGCAAACACGCGAGATGGTTGACACATCAAAACCTGTCCGTTTCGCCACATCTTCAAGAACGAGACGCACCTTGTCATTTTCATCTTTTGTCAAGAAAAATGTACGTTGCAAATCCATGATGGCGTTCATCGTCTCATAGAGTGTGCGCCTACGTTGTTTCACCGATTCGATGAACATCTGCGCCGCCTCTATCTTTTGCCTCGTATAAGCCATGCCTTCTTTCTCGCTACGCGTCATTTTCTCCTTGGTATGCTGGAAAGTCTTCAACTGATTCATGTATTCTCTGCTAACATGAAGGCGCGGCACTTCTCCATTACTCAGACGCATCTGTATCCCTCCTTCAGGGTCTGTCTCAACAATGAAATCAGGGATTTGGGTTTGTACCCGCTCACCAGCAGCTTCATTCAACGCAAACCCAGGATTGACATTCAGTTTCTTAATGTCATCAAACAGTGCATCTATTTGCAGAGCAGATAACCCCAGCTTGTTCTTCAACCTCTCCTTATTCTTATTAAGGAACAAATCATAATGATTGGAAATGATGTCTCGCTCCAACCGAAGCATTTTCTGCTTATGTGCAGGCAATGAACTTTCAGGATTTTTTAATTGCCTATCAATTTGCAACAACAAACATTCTTGCGTAGAACGGGCACCAATTCCTACAGGATCAAAGCTTTGCAAAACATGAAGCACTTTCTCCACATCTTGATTCGTCACATACAAATATTCTTTGAAAGCCAATTCATCGGTCAAAGTTTCGATTGGACGGTCAATAAAGCCTCTATTATCCAAAGAACCAATCAGATATTTCAAGATTTTCTCCTCATCATCACTCAAATCATAGTTCATTATCTGTGACTCCAAATATTCGATGAAAGACCCCCCATCAACAACGGGAGACTTACCATACCTTTCATCGTTTCCTCCCGAGGAATAGACGGGCAAGTCATCAGCACTATAATCAGAGATGTGCTCATAGTCATCACTTTCCGAATCACTATAAGGATCCACCCCCGTATCATTAGCGTCAAACTCATCGGCAGAATCGACCACATCCTCTTTAGAATCATTAAGAGGTGCCCCCTCCTCCAAAGCAGGATTCTCCATCAGTTCCTTCTTCACCTGTTGCTCAAACTCCGCAATGGGCATCTCCAACAGCTTCACTAATTGCAACTGCTGCTGCGAGAGACGGAGCTGCTGTTCCACCCTTTGGCTTTGTGTTTGAGACAACGTCTGTGGCATCTTCCCTCTTTTTTCTTGCAAAGTTAGATAAAAACCTACACAAAACAATAAAAGGAATGAGAAAAACAACTATCTTTGCCCCAAAATCAGAAAGATGGAAGACTTCGTACACTTACACGTACACACCCAATATAGCATCCTTGATGGACAGGCCGCCATTCCTAAATTAGTTGACAAAGCGATTAAGGACGGAATGCGTGGTATGGCCGTGACCGACCACGGCAACATGTTTGGTGTCAAAGAATTCTTCAACTACTGCAATAAAGTGAACAAGGGCAAGCCTAACGCAGAGAAGTTCATACCCATCTTTGGATGCGAAGTCTATTGCGCACGACGCGACTTACACTCCAAAGAAAACAATGGTCTTGACAAAAGCGGATGGCACTTAATCTTGTTGGCAAAGAACGAAGTTGGCTATCACAATCTCGTCAAAATTGTCAGCGAAGCATGGGTTGACGGCTACTACCACCGCCCAAGAACAGACCATAAAGCACTTGAGAAACACCACGAAGGACTCATCGCCTCTTCCGCATGTCTTGCAGGCGAGATTCCGCGCTACATCAAGCATGGTCAAATAGCCGAAGCAGAAGAATCCATCGAATGGTTCAAAAGCGTTTTCGGAGAAGACTTCTACATCGAACTGATGCGGCATGAGGTGAAAGACCCCATGCAGAAAGCGAACCGAGAAGTGTTCAAAGAACAAAAAGCCATCGAACCGACCCTCATAGAATTGGCTCGGAAACATGGAGTTAAGCTTATCTGCACCAATGACACCCACTTTGTAGATGAAGAGAATGCAGAAGCACACGACCGCTTGCTTTGCCTATCTACAGGTAAAGATTTGGACGACCCCAAACGCATGCTCTACAGCAAACAGGAGTGGTTCAAGACGCGTGCCGAGATGAACGAGGTGTTCAAAGACATCCCTGAAGCCCTAAGCAACACCATTGAGATTCTCAATAAAGTGGAGGCCTACAGCATTGACCATCCACCCATTATGCCATTCTTCGCCATCCCCGAAGACTTCGGAACAGAAGAGGAATGGCGACAACGATTCAGCGACCAAGACATCTTCAACGAGTTCACCCGCGATGAAAAAGGGCAAGTCGTTCTCTCCCAAGAAGAAGCAGAAAAGAAGATTAAGAAACTTGGTGGAATCGACAAACTATACCGCATCAAGTTCGAGGCGGACTATTTGAAAAAGATTACCTATGATGGTGCCAAGCAACTATATGGAGACCCCGTACCAGACAACGTGAAGGAACTCCTTGACTTTGAGCTTCACGTCATGAAAACCATGGGTTTCCCTGGTTATTTCCTTATCGTACAAGACTTCATCAACTCCGCACGCAAAGAGCTTGGCGTTTGGGTCGGACCTGGTCGTGGCTCGGCAGCAGGCAGTGCTGTGGCTTACTGCTTGGGCATCACCAAGATTGACCCTATCAAATACGACCTTCTGTTTGAACGTTTCCTCAACCCTGACCGTATCTCCCTTCCCGATATTGACACCGACTTTGATGACGACGGGCGTGGCAAGGTGCTGCAATGGGTTACGGAAAAGTATGGTGCTGAGAAGGTTGCACACATTATCACGTATGGCACGATGGCGACGAAACTTGCCATTAAGGATGTGGCACGCGTGCAGAAAGTGCCCATCTCCGTGGTAAACGCCCTCTGCAAAGCGATTCCTGACAAACTACCCAACGGCAAGAAGATGAGTTTGGCAAACGCCATAGAATGTGTGCCAGAACTGAAAGATGCCGCCACATCACCCGACCCGTTGCTGCGAGAGACCATGCGCTTTGCCCAAATGCTGGAGAACAACGTTCGCAACACGGGAGTACATGCGTGCGGCACCATCATTTGTCGCGATGCGATTGACGATTGGGTGCCTGTCAGCACCGCTGATGACAAAGAAACAGGCGAGAAACTCCGATGCACTCAATATGATGGTCATGTCATTGAAGAGACGGGACTTATCAAGATGGACTTCCTCGGGCTGAAGACCCTGTCCCAACTCAAAGAGGCCGTCATCAACATCAAGGAAAGCCTTGGCATTGACATCAATGTGGATTTGTTCGACATCCAAGACCCTGCCACCTATCAGCTCTATTGCGACGGGCGCACTGTCGGCACATTCCAGTTTGAATCTGCGGGCATGCAGAAATATCTGCGTGAATTGCAGCCAACGGTCTTTGAAGACCTGATTGCCATGAATGCACTCTATCGTCCTGGTCCTATGGACTATATCCCCGACTTCATCGACCGAAAACAGGGACGGAAGCCCATCGAATACGACATTCCTTGCATGGAGAAATACCTCAAGGACACCTATGGCATTACCGTCTATCAAGAGCAGGTCATGCTGCTCTCACGCCAATTAGCAGACTTCACCCGAGGCGAGAGCGATGCCCTCCGTAAGGCAATGGGTAAGAAGAAGAAGGACATTGTTGATGCCATGAAGCCTAAGTTCATCGATGGCGGAGTGAAAAACGGACATGACCCCAAAATCTTAGACAAGATTTGGGGCGACTGGGAGAAATTCGCCTCATACGCATTCAACAAGTCGCACGCCACCTGTTACTCATGGGTTGCTTATCAAACCGCCTACTTGAAGGCGAACTTCCCCGCTCAATTCATGGCAGCAGTCATGAGCCGCTCCCTCGACAACATCACGGAAATACGCAAACTGATGGATGAATGCAAGGCGATGGGCATCAGCACATTGGGTCCAGATGTCAATGAGTCTCGCCACAAGTTCTCCGTGAATGCAGGAGGCGACATCCGTTTCGGTATGGCAGCCATCAAGGGAGTAGGCGAAGCGGCTGTACAAGCTATCATCGACGAGCGTCAGCAAGGCGGCATCTTCCGTTCGCCCTTCGAGTTCTTCGAGCGTGTCAACCTGTCGCAATGCAACAAGAAGAACATTGAAAATCTGATTATTGCAGGCGCATTCGATTGCTTCAAGGAGATTTCGCGCGAAACCTACTTCGCAACAGGACAAAAATCAGGCGAGAACTATCTTGACGCCCTTGTGCGATACGGCAACAGCTATCAGCAAGACAAGTTCCAAGCACAGACATCCCTCTTCGGGAGCATGGAATTGGCTGTCAGCCACCCACCACTCCCCAAAGACATCCCCACATGGGGCAACTTGGAACGCCTCAACAAAGAACGAGAGCTGGTCGGCATCTACCTGTCAGCACACCCCTTAGACGAATACTCCGTGATTCTTGACTATGTGTGCAACACGAAACTGCCTCAGCTCGAAGAGCAGAAAGAAGAGCTATCCCATCTGTCAGAAGTCACCATTGGAGGCATTGTCACGTCCGTCCGTGTGGGCGAAAGCAAGTCAGGCAATCCTTACGGTATTGTCAAGTTAGAAGACTTCACGGGTAGTGGCGAGATACCACTGTTTGGGCGCGATTGGCTCACTTACCGCAGCTTCTTCATGGAAGGGGCATCGCTCTTCATCCGCCTCAAAGTTGAACCTCACCGTTTCAAGCCAGGCGTGTTTAATCTCACCATTTCCTCCGTCGAGCTGCTCGCGGAAATCAAGGACCAACTCATTCAGAAGATTACTTTTGAAGTGCCGCTCGACAAGATGACCGTCGCCATGGTCGAAGACTTGGCGGAAATCGTCAAAGAGAACCCTGGCAACGCCGACCTCATCTTCAACATTCACGCCGCAGACAACACCCAACTCGCCCTTCTCTCCCGCAAGACAAAGGTACGCGTCGGGAAGCCCATCGTCCAGTTCATCCGTGAACATCCAGACATCCGCATCCATATCAACTAACAATACATTTTACATTAACTCTTAAAACTTTGTACTTATGGTAATCAACGATTCTAACTATGATGAAGTATTGGCACAGAACAAGCCAATGGTTCTTGACTTTTGGGCAACATGGTGTGGTCCTTGCAGAAAGGTAGGTCCTGTCATTGAGGAACTTGCCGAGCAATACGAGGGGCAGGTCATCGTAGGCAAAATCAACATCGAAGAAGACGCAGACGACCTCGTGGCTGAGTTTGGCATCCGCAACATCCCCACCATCCTCTTCATGAAGGACGGTCAGGTGGTCGATAAGGTGGTCGGCGCAGCACCGAAGAGCACACTCGAGGAGAAACTCAAAGCCCTCCTGTAAGATGGGAAGCATTGATGACGAAATCCTCCGAGGAGCGGAAGAAGATGCCAAAGAAGTAGCTTTCATCCAAAACTACATGGGCATCGAAAACCGCGAGTTGTTCACGGAAGAAGACATCTACTACTGCCTCGACGTGCTGCTGGAATACCTTGACGCACAGAACGATAAGGCTGACGCAGATGGCTTCATCGACATCGACACCGAAGAAATTGCCCGCCACATTCAGAAGAAGGCAAAAAAAGAAGGCATGGGTCCTTACGAACTCGATGCCTTGATTCTTCTGATTGACGCAGAATTAGAATACAACGAACAGCTGGAAGGTTAGAACTTCACCGTCCTGCTTCCATCCACCTCCTCCCCAATGGTGACTCTCACAGCATCGTCGGGGAGGAGGTTTTCTATTAGTTCGGGCCATTCCATGAAACACACGTTGCCCGAATACACATAGTCCTCATAGCCCATGTCCATCACCTCCTGCAAGCCCTTAATGCGATAGAAGTCAAAATGATAGACAGGCGCGCCCTTCCCATCCACATACTCATTCACGATAGCGAATGTGGGTGAGTTGATGACATCCTCCACCCCCAACTCTTCACACACGGCTTTGATGAACGTGGTCTTACCAGCACCCATCTTGCCATAGAAGGCAAACACCGTCCTGTCGCCCATCGCAGCCACAAACGCTTTGGCAGCCTTTCCAATGCCCTCAATCGAGTCAATCTTTATTTCCATTGCTCATTTCCTCCTTTTGCTTTGCATCGTCACCAGCGGCACCAGCATCTCTTCCATCGAGATGCCCCCATGCTGAAACGTGTTCTTATAATAGTTCACATAATAATTATAGTTGTTAGGATAAGCGAAGAAATCATCATTCTGCGCAAAGATGTAGGCCGTGCTGATGTTGGGCGACGGCAACGAAGCGGCTTTCGGTGCTTTCACCTCAAACACTTGCTTGGGATTGTAACTGAGATTCTTACCCAGTTTGTAACGCAGATTCGTGTTGGTATTCTTGTCGCCTATCACCTTGATGGGATTGCTCACTCTGATAGAACCGTGGTCGGTGGTCACAACGATGCGAGCATCCGTCTTCGCCAACTCCTTGAACAGCTCGCGTACAGGCGAATTGCGAAACCATGAGGCCGTGATGCTACGATACGCCCTTTCGTCGTTTGCCAGTTCGCGCACCATCCTCGATTCCGTTCGGGCATGGCTGAGCATGTCTATAAAGTTGATGACCAACACATTGAAATCGTTCCCCATCACACTCTTAAACCGCTCGACAAGCCTCTCCGAATCGGAAGAGTTGTTGAGCTTGAAGTAAGAAAAAGTGTTCTTGCGGCGATAACGGTCCAGCTGCGTCTGAATGAGAGACGCCTCATTCAGGTTCTTGCCCTCCTCCTCGTCCTCATCCACCCACAAGTCGGGGAACATCTCGGCTATCACACTCGGCATAAGCCCCGAGAAAATAGCGTTGCGCGCATACTGCGTCGCCGTGGGCAGAATGGACAGGCACAGCTGCTCCTCAAACACGAAGTCATCAGCCAGCTCCTTCGCAATCTCGCGCCATTGGTCATAGCGGAAATTGTCAAAAACCACCAAGAAGACCTTCTCCCCACCATTGAGCAACGGAAAGACAACCTTCTTGAAAACGTCGGGCGACATAACGGGACGCTCGTCGCTGCCCTGCACCCAACGGAGATAGTTCTTCCTGACAAACTTAGCAAACTCGTTGTTCGCCTCCGCCTTCTGCATCCTGAGCATCTCCGACATCTCGCTGTCCGTCTCCGACAACTCCAACTCCCAATACACCAGCCGCTTATACACATCCTTCCACTCCTCCAGCGTATAAGAGTCGTTAATCTGCATGCCAATCTTCGAGAAGTTCTGCTGATAGCCCGTATTCGTCACCTCCGCCTCAATGGCGCGTTTATGCAAGTGCTTCTTCAGGGTCAAGAAAATCTGATTGGGATTCACAGGCTTAATCAAATAATCCGCAATCTTCGAGCCAATCGCCTGATCCATGATGTTCTCCTCCTCACTCTTCGTCACCATCACCACAGGCACAGTGGGACAAACCTCCTTAATGCGCGAGAGCGTCTCCAAGCCGCTCAACCCAGGCATATTCTCATCCAAAAAGATAAGGTCGAACGAGCGTTCCCTGCACAAATCCAACGCGTCCTGCCCGTTCGTAGCGGTCACGACCTCATACTCTTTCTTTTCCAAGAAGATGACGTAAGCCTTCAGCAGCTCAATCTCGTCATCCACCCACAGCAGTGTTCCATTCATACTTCCACCTTTCTTCATTTGCAAATGTACGCATAAATCGTGATTCACGAACCCTCCACCCCAAAAAACTTAATTTTTTAGAACAAATTCCCCTCAAATTATCCCCCAAAATCGATGTCCCCGACTCCGATTGGTCGGAGTCGGGGACATCGGTCGGTCGGAGTCGGGGACTCCGATTTAGAGGTCGTGGAAGCGGAGATTCCTTTTCAGCACGATTTCCCTATTTTTGCCTGATTTTCTTTGCCATTTATACAAAATGAGGTAAATTTGCCACCGATTCAGCATCAGCCCAGTGGGGCGACTGGTCACAACTATTGATAAAAAGGACGTTTACGTAAACGTTTACTTCGGGTCTCAAATCTCGCAAATTTGAACATTCCCCAGAAGAGACGCAGCCGAAAACGTCCACGTAGGGTGTATTATACCCTATCCACACTTGTTATATACCTATATAATATATATGTGTGTGTGTGTGGATGTGGTGTATCATATATCATGACGTGGGCTAACTCGTGTTGCTTATCCTTGGGGAATGGGCAATGCGAGAGCCTGAGACTTGGGATAAGCCGACTATCGTAGAGCACTCCCACGTCTTTCGCTTTTTAAGCATTCAACTTAATTATTCACAGCCGAATCAGGGAGGCTATAGGCATCAAAATCTTTTTCTCTATGATGAAAAGAGCAATAAGTTGTCTATTGATAGCCGCCTTCAATGTTACAGGATGGTGTCAAGAGTTCAGTATTGGCGGTAAAGGCAATATGATGACCTTTCGCATCTCTGGTAACAATGAAGTGAGTGTTG
>CAMWJL010000038.1 GCA_947174565.1 uncultured Prevotellaceae bacterium
TGCAGACGAGCCTTTCCCACCGTCCAAAGACGGTCTCGACGTGAAGATGTTGCAAAGGTAAATACTTTTGAAGAAATTAAGAAATTTTTCTATATCTTTTTAACATGAATTCAATCACATTGTTTAACCCACGTTCGTTACGGAGTGCATGTAGTTACGATATAAGGCGTATCATAATTACGATGTAGAGCATATCACAATTACATTTGTGGGTGCATCGTCCGCTCGGCAAACGGTGGCGTAAAACGCACCATTCTCGGATTCTGCACGGCAATGCTACACCGCTACACCGCTACAGTTCTAAAAGCATTGGATGAAAATGTATTAGAATGAATATCTATTATATTTACATATATTATATATATATAATAATTAAGAAGTTATAGATTGGCAGGGCATAAGAAATGACCACAAAAGGAGTTGATGAGGTGGGAGATAATGACTTTCAAGAGAACTGTAGCACTGTAGCGGTGTAGCGGCGACACAGACACGACGCCGTCGGTGCCTCTCCTGAAACCGTGTCTGTCAGGGGGATAGAAGCAATATGACGATGTTGTCGTTTGGAACTACACTTCGTGGTAGATTTTGCCATCTGAGCAAAAAACTTGCAGGATTCATCCGCAATACAGAAAATTGCAGTAACTTTGTCGTCTGCAAAGTCTCCAATAAGAAGTGCAACAAAAGATGATTGAACACACATTATTATATATAGAATAGATGAAATCGACCCTTGTTATATTGATATGGCTGTGCGCCATCACCGCATGGAGCGTACCTGCCCAACCCGTACAGAAGACCGTGAAAGGGACTGATGGAGCACCTCTCACCATTGTGCTGCGTGGCGATGAGAGCTACCATTTCTACACCACCCTCGACGGCGTGCCCGTTGTACACGACGAAGCCAACGACTGTTGGATGCTGGCTCCGCAACTTGCCGACTCCCTGTCTGCGGTGTGGCACACACGGCTGAAAGCCCGCAACGCACGACGCACGGCTTGTGCCGCTGCCAAACGCCGCAGTGCATTAGCCACGCGCATGACAAAGAGGAAGGGGCTGGTCATCCTTGTAGAGTTCAGCGACAGACGCATGAAAAGCACCAGCACGCTTGCCAAGTTCAATCAGATGTTCAACCAAGAGGGGTACAGTGCCAACAACCACCAAGGCTCTATCCACGACTACTTTTATGACCAATCCTATGGGGCACTTGACCTCACGTTCGACATCGTTGGCCCTGTCACAGCACCCAAAGAACTGGCGTACTACGGGAAGAACTACCCCGACGAGAATGGAGACGATATGCACCCAGCCGAACTTGTGACCGAGGTCTGCCAACTTGCCGACAGGAACTATGACCTCACATGGAGCGACTATGACTGGGACGGCGACGGAGAGATTGAGCAGGTGTTCATCATCTATGCTGGCTACGGCGAACAAGCAGGAGCACCGTCCTATACCCTGTGGGCACACGAGTGGACGATGGAAGAGGCGATGACCTACAACGACGGCAACGGTCCTTTCACCCTCGGCGGCTGCACCATCAACACCTATGCCATGACCTGCGAACTCAGCAGTTTTGTAGGCAGCAAGATGAGCGGCATCGGCACTGCTTGCCACGAATTTAGCCATTGTCTCGGATTGCCCGACTTCTACAACACCAACTATACGAAAGGTTTCGGCATGAACGCATGGGACTTGATGTCAAGCGGCAGCAGCAATGGTTCCAGTGGCAACGATGAATGCCCCGCCCCCTTCACTGCCTACGAGCGTTGGTTCTGTGGCTGGCTTGAGCCTCAACTGCTCCAAGACAGCCAGTGCATCACCGACATGCCTGACCTGCAAGACGAGCCAGTCGCCTACCTCATTCGCAACGAAGCTTGCCCCACCGAGTATTTCTTGCTCGAAAACCGCCAAGCCAAACGATGGGGTTCATACGTGAGAACTTACAGCGATATGCACGGAATGCTCGTATGTCATGTGGATGAAGATGAAGCAGCATGGGCGAACAACACCGTCAACAACAGCCCTTCCCACCAGCGCATGGCAATTATCCCTGCCAACCACACATACGGTTCGTGGATGGGCAGCAGCTATTCCCTCACCGCTGCCCAATACAGAGGACAACTCTTCCCTGGCACCGAAGATGTAACCACCCTCGACAGCCTTTCGCACGCCCAGCATGGAGGCACTTTGTTCCACGACAACACCCACGGCACGCGTTCCCTCCCCTTCAACATCACCGACATCACTGAGACCGATGGGCTTCTCTCCTTCCGCTTCTCCGTTCCCGACACTCCATCCTCCCCCATCAGCAAGCTGCCACAAACGCCTCACGTTCAACAATACTATAACCTTCAAGGCATGCCCGTCACACATCCTGTCGCCCCAGGCATCTACCTCACACGCGACAAGAAAAAGGTTCTATATAAGTAAATCGGATTACTTATACCATTCCGCATACATAATATAATGTTGCGCAATGCCCACGTTCAGCTCCTTTGCCTGTTGGGGGTCAACCTTCTTGATAAACTTGGCAGGCACACCACCCCACAATTCGCCGTCACCCACTTGCGTGCCTTTCAGCACCAGCGCGCCAGCGGCAATGATGGCACCTTCGCCAATGACGGCATTGTCCAGCACGGTGGCTCCCATGCCAATGAGCGCACCGCTCTTCACGGTACAGCCGTGCAGGGTCACGTTGTGACCGATGGTCACGTCGTCGCCAATTTCGATGGCGGCTTTCTTATACAATGTGTGGAGGCACGAGCCGTCCTGAATGTTGACGCGGTTGCCAATCTTGATGTAGTTGACATCGCCGCGCACCACCGCATTGAACCACACCGTACACTGGTCGCCCATCTGCACATCGCCCACAATCGTGGCGTTCTCGCTGAAATAGCAGTCCTTACCCCACCGAGGTGTCAAACCGCACACTGTCTTGATTAAAGCCATAGTCTTTCTGTTTTAGCGATGTAAAGGTAATGATTTTTTTCGGAATATCGTACAAACAGAAAGAGAGAATCACTTCCAAAACACAAAATACACCGCTGCAACTAAGCAGAGGAAGGCGGCGGCGTGGTTCCAATGCAGATGTTCGCCCTGAAACATAAACGAAGCGATGAGTGTGAAAACGGTAAGGGAAATGACTTCTTGAATCACCTTCAACTGCACCAGCGAGTAAGGACCGCCATTGCCATCGAAACCTAACTTATTGGCTGGCACCTGAAGCGAATACTCAAAGAAAGCGATGCCCCATGAGAAGACAATCACCAGCCACAAAGGCCAGCTGTTCGAGATATTCATCTGTTGGAGTTTCAAGTGGCCGTACCAAGCCAGTGTCATGAACACGTTGCTGCCGATGAGCAACAATATCGTGTAAAGTCCTGTCATATTCATGATTCTGTGAGAATTAAAATTGGGGTACAAAGGTAAGGCTTTTTAGTCAGCCAATCGCTGAAAAAGAGTCAGAATCGACCTTTCTGCGTGTTTTTCCCACAGAGAACAAGCCGAACAGCAAATTTGAATCGGGAATTAAGACCTATGAAGTAAAAAATCCTTATCTTTGTAGCATCATTTATTCCTAATAATCAAAACCTAACAACAACAATGAGCACAAAACAAAAACGCTTCATCCTTGCCGAGGAAGAGATTCCGACGCAGTGGTATAACATTCAGGCCGACATGGTAAATAAGCCCATGCCGCCCATCCATCCTGCCACCAAGCAGCCGCTGACGGTAGATGACCTTGCACACATCTTCCCAAGAGAGTGCTGTGTGCAGGAACTGGACACCGAACATGCGTGGATTGACATTCCCGAGGAAGTGCTGAACAAGTACAAGTACTACCGCAGCACGCCACTGGTGCGCGCTTATGGCTTGGAGGAGGCTCTCGGCACTCCTGCACATATATACTTTAAGAATGAGAGTGCCTGTCCGCTCGGCTCTCACAAGATAAACTCAGCTCTGCCACAATGCTACTATGCCAAGATGGAGGGCACGACGAACGTGACCACCGAGACAGGTGCCGGTCAGTGGGGTGCCGCTCTTTCGTATGCGGCAAAGCTTTACGGACTTGATGCCGCTGTCTATCAGGTGAAAATCACCATGCAGCAGAAGCCATACCGAAGCAGCATCATGCGCACGTTCGGCGCAGCCGTGACAGGTTCACCCTCCATGTCAACCCGTGCAGGAAAGGACATCATCACCAAAGACCCGACACACCCCGGCTCGCTCGGCACTGCCATCTCGGAGGCTGTGGAGCTTGCCACTACCACGTCCAACTGCAAATATACGCTTGGTTCTGTGCTGAACCACGTGGGTCTGCACCAAACCATCATCGGCTTGGAGGCGGAGAAGCAGATGGCAATGGCAGGCGAATATCCCGACATGGTGATAGCTTGCTTCGGCGGTGGCTCAAACTTCGGCGGCATCGCATTCCCCTTCATGCGCCACAACATTTTGGATGGCAAGAAGACGGAGTTCATCGCTGCCGAGCCTGACAGCTGTCCGAAACTCACTCGCGGACAATTCCGCTACGACTTCGGCGATGAGGCCGGTTACACGCCCCTGCTGCCGATGTTCACATTGGGACACAACTTCAAGCCAAGCAACATCCATGCCGGCGGTTTGCGCTATCATGGTGCCGGTGTCATTGTCAGTCAGTTGCTGAAAGACGGCTTGATGAAGGGCGTTGACATTCCACAGTTGGAGACCTTCGAGGCCGGTATGCTCTTCGCTCGCACCGAAGGCATCATCCCTGCGCCCGAAAGCACTCATGCCATCGCTGCCACCATCCGCGAGGCACTGAAATGCAAGGAGACAGGCGAGGAGAAGGTCATCCTCTTCAACCTCTCCGGACACGGTCTCATTGATATGCCAAGCTACGAGGCATACATCAACGGAGATTTGCAGAACTACACCGTCACGGACGAGGACGTAGCAAAGAACATTGCAGAATTAGACAAGCTCTAATGAACATTAAACATCTATTACTCAGTATCATGGTTTCTTGTGCCGCATCCGCTGTGGCGCAAGAAACCTTTTGTTTTGGCACCAACGCCAACCCCGACGGAGTGAAGTTCGAGGTCGATTCACATGGCTTCATCATAGGCGGCAAGCGTGTGTTGCCAGTCATGGGCGAGATACATTACAGCCGCGTGCCCGAACGGGAATGGCGGCGCGAGATTCAGAAAATGCGGGCTGGCGGCATCAGCATCGTATCTACCTACGTCTTTTGGATTCACCATGAAGCGGAGGAAGGCAAGTGGAATTGGAGCGGCAACAGGAATCTGCGCAAGTTCGTGGAGATTTGCCACGAGGAACGTATGCCCGTGGTGCTGCGCATCGGGCCTTTCTGTCATGGAGAAGTCTATCAAGGCGGTTTCCCCGTGTGGCTGACGGACAAGGCACAAAGCGACCCGAAGCAATACAAGTTGCGTTCGCAGGCTTCGGGCTTCATGGCTGCCACACGCCAACTCTACAACAACATCTTTGCCCAAGTGAATGGCTTGCTGTGGAAACAGGGAGGTTCCATCGTGGGGATACAGATTGAGAACGAGTGCCGCGGCCCGTGGTCGTACTACATGGCATTGAAGACGATGGCGGTGGAGGCAGGTTTCGACACGCCTTTCTACACACGAACGGGTTGGCCCAAACTGAATGGCAATGAGGAGTTTGGCAAGATGCTTCCCCTCTATGGCGACTATGCCGATGGCTTTTGGGACAGGGAACTGAAAGATATGCCGGGCGACTACCCAAAAGCGTTCATTATGAAGGACACGCGTCTGTCGGCAGTCATTGCCACCGAAGCGTTGGGCAAGAATCAAGACACGCAGATGGAGGCCAAAGACCTCTCTTATCCCTACCTCACCTGCGAGCTGGGCGGTGGCATGATGCCGTCGTATCACCGTCGCATCAACATGAGCGGACGGGAAGTGAAGCCCCTCGCCATCTGCAAGTTAGGCTCGGGCAGCAACCTGCCCGGCTACTATATGTACCACGGCGGCACGAACCCTTACAACCCCAAGCACACGATGGCGGAGACACAGGAGACCGACGTGACCAACTACAACGATATGCCTCACATCACCTACGACTTTCAGGCACCGCTCGGCGAGATGGGACAGCCCAACTTGACGGCATGGCACGAAAGCCGTCTGCTGCATCAGTTCCTTGCCGACTGGGGAGAAGAACTGAGCAGGACAGAGGTCGATACCCTCTCCGAACACTATGCCCGTCGTGGTTCTTTCGAGTTCTACAACGACTATGTGAGGATGCACAACGAAAGCGGCACGTCGTATGTCACCCTGCGCAACTGGGATGCCCACACACAGAACAATTCGCAGCAGTCGGCAATCATCGACTGGACAACCGTCGAACCCTTCTGCAAGGCGGATGACACGTTCTACTTCATTGCCATCGACGGCAAGAAACCGCAACTCTCCATCAGTGGCAAGGTCATCACCGCCAAACTCAACAAACCCTTCAAAGCCGCAGGGATGACCCTCTGCGTGCTCTCGAAGGAGAAAGCCATGACAGCCTACAAGATAGACGGAAAGCTCCACTATTCCAACGGCATTCTCTACCAAGACGGCAACCGCATCATGGAGGAGACGTGGCAGACATTGCCCATCAAAGTCAATCATGTGCTGACCCAAGAAAACGGAGGACTCCGAAAGGTAGAGTTGGGTCGTCAGAAGGTGGCGGCACAACCCGTGGAGGGCGACTTCAACAAGGCTGCCACATGGAGCATCAGCAACCTTGACGAACTGAACGAGCGTCTTGACCTCTACCTGCAAATCGCCTACCGAGGCGACGTGGCGCGCATCTATGCCGACGGACAACTCGTCGAAGACAACTTCTGGAACGGCAAACCCATGCTCGTCCGTCTCGCCGACCTCGTTGGCAAGCGCGTGGAACTGAAAATCCTTCCCCTCGGCAAGGACTACCCCATCTACCTGCAACAAGCCCAACGGGCGGAACTGGACAACGCCCCCGACGGCATGCTCCTCTCGTTGGACGGCATCCAAGTCGTCGAACGAAAGACTGCCCCTATTGAGTAGAAAATATCCTAAAAAGGGGAGTGAGTCACACCCTATTTGGGGTCTGACTCACTCCCTTGGAAGGGTGTGACTCAGACCCCTAAACAGGTATCATCAGAAGGTATTTTCTCCACTCGGATTCCGCCGTTACACGCTCACGGTTCTTCGTTTCATGCAGTCTCGAATTTCCTTCACATTGCCGATGATGCTGATGATGCCCGCACTCATCAGCAATGAGAGGGCGGCGGCAACAATCATTCGTGAGTTCTCGCTGAGCCACAGCAGGAAGACGAACTGTGTACGGAAGGTGAAGAGCGGGACATCTGCCGGCGTGGAAAGAAGAAAAGCCATGCTCACGCCACCGCTGATGATGCCCACGACAAAGACCACCACCATCGCCATCTTGTAGCGATGAATCGTTGCCTCCTGATACTGCTTGATGAACTCCACGGCATCAAGGCGTTTGGCGAGCGAGGCCATAAAAGCGTCGTTGTCGTCGAAATGAGGCTGTTGGGCGAGGAAGAGTTCCTCAAGGGCTTTGTCTTTGTTCATAACTTCAGTCTTTCTTTTAGTTGGTTGCGTCCTCGTGAGAGTTGTTTCTTGACGGCATCTTCCGAAGTCTCGGTAATCGCCGCTATCTCCTTGATGCTGTATCCGCTGAGATAAAACAGCGTGATGGACGAGCGTTCCTTGGGCGGAAGGGTGCGAAGGGCAAGGTAGAGGTCTTGGTGGGCAAAGGAGGATTCGGCGGAGGTGCTGCCGACGAGTGTCCGTGCCGCGTCGATGCTCTCCATTGTCCGACAACTCGCCTTGTGGTTGAGGAACGTGTTGTGGGCAATCTTGAAGAGCCACGAGCGGAACTTCCCCTTTTCCTGATACCCTGACGAGGAGAGATAAGCCTTGACCAGAGCGTCCTGTGCAAGGTCGTCGGCATCGTCCTTGTTGCCACAGCAGAGGGCAAGCAAGAAACCTCGTAATGCTTCTTGCTCACGCTCCACTTGTGCTATGAATACGTCGCGAGTCACGATTTAATCGTTGTTGCAAAACTCTTTTTCCTCCGCCTCTATCTCTTTGCGCAGCACCTTCTTGCCGACAACATAGTTGACCAAGAAAGCAATGCCGACAACTAACATGGCGATACCCCATAAGCTAAAGACCTGTATGCCTTCCGGGGATTGCCCTCCCGTGTAGCCTGCCACCATAGCATAAATAATTAAACCAAGACCCAACAAAGAACAAACACTTCCCCACAATAGCTTCTGCAACAATCTTTCTTTCAGCGATTTCCGCTTCGGAGATAATTGCTTCATCAGTTGTTTGACATCAATGTCGGAGTTCTTCTCTATGGCCGCCATGGCTATCTGCATGCGCTTTTTCGTCTCGTTCATTTTATAATATATAATCAACCAGACGAAGAAAATGAACACTCCCCACAACAGAAGCGGCTGCACAAGACTATAGATTACCAATGATCCGAATTCTTCTTTCATTTTCTTACTTTTTTTAATGTTTAACTTATTGTTTTCTGAACCAGTTCACCTATATAACAAGTCGATAAGCCAAAAGGTGACATGCTCCCTGTCTTTTTTATGAAAAGAAAAAGGGCTTTGCCGTCTGGCAAAGCCCCTGATGTCTTACGATAGTGTGTGCGTCGCCCTTACATCTTCGCCATTGCCTGTTCGAGGTCGGCAATGATGTCTTCGGCGTTCTCAATGCCGACGGAGAGGCGAACAAGGTCGGGAGCCACTCCCGCTTCGCGCAGTTGCTCGTCGGACATCTGACGATGGGTGTGGCTGGCTGGATGCAGCACACAGGTGCGGGCATCGGCCACATGGGTGACGATAGAGATAAAGTCGAGGTTGTCCATGAACTTGATGGTATCCTCGCGTGTCCCTTTCAGGCCGAACGCGATGACACCACAAGAGCCGTTGGGCAGGTACTTCTGACCGAGGGCGTAGTATTTGTTGCCCGGCAGACCGCAGTAGTTCACCCATCCCACCTTGGGGTTCTTCTCCAGCCACTCCGCCACCTTCTGTGCATTCTCGCAGTGCTGACGCATGCGCAGATGCAGCGTCTCCAAGCCGAGGTTGAGCAAGAAGGAGTTTTGGGGGGCGGGAATGGAACCGAGGTCGCGCATGAGCTGGGAGACAAGTTTGGTGCAGTACGCCATCTTGCCGAACGCCTTTGTGTAGGTCAAGCCGTGGTAGCTCTCGTCGGGCGTGGTCAGCCCGTGGAACTTCTCTCCGTATGCCTCCCAGTCGAAGTTGCCGCTATCGACCACACAACCGCCCACTTGGGTGGCGTGTCCGTCCATGTACTTCGTGGTGGAGTGGGTCACGATGTCGCAGCCCCACTCGAAGGGACGGCAGTTGATGGGCGTGGCGAAAGTGTTATCGACGATGAGCGGCACGCCATGCTTGTGCGCCATCTTGGCGAAACGCTCAATGTCGAACACATTGCCGCCGGGGTTGCTGATGGTCTCGCCGAAGAAGCACTTGGTGTTGGGGCGGAACTCCTTCTCGATGCGCTCGTCGTCCCAGTCGGGGTCGATGAACGTGCATTCGATGCCGAGCTTCTTCATCGTCACGCCAAAGAGGTTGAACGTGCCGCCATAGATGGTGTTGCTGGTGATGAAGTGGTCGCCTGCCTCGCAAATGTTGAACACGGCATAGAAGTTGGCGGCCTGACCGCTGGATGTGAGCACCGCGCCAACGCCGCCTTCGAGGGCGGCTATCTTCTTCGCCACCATGTCGTTGGTGGGGTTGGCAAGACGCGTGTAGAAATAACCGTTGTCCTTCAAGTCGAAGAGGCGCGCCATCTGCTCGCTCGTATCATACTTGAAAGTAGTGCTCTGATAGATGGGCAGCTGCTGTGGCTCGCCCTTGGTAGGTTTCCATCCGCCATGAATGCAGATGGTTTCAAGATTCTTCTTCATATTTATTTGATTGTAAAAGTCACACTTACGTCAACGGTCTTCATGCCCCGTTGGTACTGCATCGCCACGGTGTGTACATCCCCACTTCGGCAATTCATTGGATGACAGCCGTATGCCCACGAGTACAGTTCGTTCGATTCGATATAGACATGCACATCGCCCCAATAATAGTCGGCCGTATTGCCCCAACTGTCGAACCATGCGCCATAGACACCTGCCGCCGTGTTTCGCCCCGTGCTGCCATCTGCGTCCAGCGGATTCAGGGCAGTGGGCTTGCCGCCCAACAATGCCTCCACTTCGCTCTTGGCTATCTTGATGCGGTAGTCTTGGCTGTATCCGCCTGCCGCCTCCATCGTGGCGGTCACATAGACCTTGCCATCCTCCACCTTCACAACAGGCTCCGTGATGACCACGGTGGATGTCCCACCATCGGGGTATCCTGCAATGACACCATCCAAATAGTCCTTGCGCTTCCGCAGCCAGGTGGACATCTTCTCAAGCTCGTCCTGCACTACATAGTCGGACTCCCACCAATTAGGGTTCTTCAAAGGCCACCGTGCCACATCACGGGCGTATGCCCCTTTGTCCAGCTCGGCTATATACTTCAGAATCTCCTGCCAGTTGCGGCTGTAGATGTCATCGCTCACGTTTGCCCACGCCTGCTTGTACTGCGCCACAAAGGTTTCGTCGCCAAACAGGTCGCGGAAGAACTTGTTGATTTGGTAGTTCGCCCCCGTTGCCTTCACGGGGTCTCTGCCATAAATCAGTTCCTTGTAGTTGGCAAAGTAGGTGTGGTTCTCCGTCCAGTTGATCCAATCAAAGTCGTAGGCAGCGTCCCAATCCCACACGGGGCCAAAGGTGTATTTACCGCCCTTATCCTTGTAGAGGTAGAGGCTGCGCGGCGCATCAATCTCCACATTGTAGAGGAACTCGTGCAACTGCAAGATGCTGATAAACGACGGAATGTCCATCAGCTCGCTCACCGCCGCATAGTCACGCGCTTTCACCGCCCGTTCCAGCACCGCAAAGTCTGCCTTGATGGCATCCATCTGCTCTTGCGACAAGTCCTCAGGCTCTTTCACACACAGGGGCAGGCTATACACTTCGCTCCAGAAGTTGTCGGTCGCATCGGGACTCAGCGCAGGACCGTCATCTTGGTCGAACGACAGCAACACGCCGCCCTCCTCGTCAATGTTGACACGGTTGCAGCCTATCTCCACCTTCTCAGTCAACTGATAGACACCCACATAGTCGCCATTGAGGAACACTTCGACAAACCGCGTGTGGTTGGTGAACGGCATGCCCATCCACCGAGCCGTCTCAAAGGCAAAGACGTTCATCATGTCGGTCACGTCGCGATAGTTGGACAGCAGATTCCAATTCTTCGCCTTCTCCAGCCCTAACAGTTTGCTCTTGGTGTCGAGTTTCAACTTGTAGGGCTTCTTCTTGTAATACAGCCAGCTGGAGTTGCCGCGTCCTCTGATGCGACCCGTGCCCGAATAGTTCGAGTACTCTCCTTTGCCGTCGATGGAGATGTGGCAGTTCACCCACGTTTCCTTCTCCACAATCGCCGCCTCATCCTCCGTGGTGATGTTCATGGTGAACACACGATACTTGTTGTGCCCCTTCTCCTCGTCGGTCAAGTCAGACGAGAACGTGAGGCTGTCAATGTATTCGACGCTGAACGGCACCATCAGTTCTGAGCTGTCTTTCTTCTGCGTGTATCCACGCATGCGTTCCCCGTCCTCCGTGAAGTCGAACTGCGAGAACTGGTCAATCCGCAGGGGGATGAGCCATGACTCCCCATCGTAGTGGCGATGCACGTTCATCCATTCCTGAGCCTTCAAAGCCCCAAAGACGGAGAGTGCCAGCATAGCCAGCAGGAGTCTTCTTTTCATAAGCATTTCCATCATATAAGCATATCTAACAAAGTGATTCAGCCACAAAGTTACAGCGTTTTTTCATAACAACCAAGCATCCAGCACAAAAAGAAAGCGTCCCCAACCGAAACACAGCACCGCTTCCTGTGCCACAAAATCGGAGTCCCCGACATCGGTTGACCGATGTCGGGGACTCCGATTGGTCGATGTCGGGGACATCGATTTTGAGGTCTGCGGTGAGGAGTGAGAAGCGAGAGGGATACTGAGAGGCGAAGGGGCAAGAAAAGCGGACATGGAGTCCCTTCATGGGGAGGAATCTAAACGAAAAAAGGCGCACAAGTATGAAACCTTGTGCGCCTCCATCTATACAAATTCAGTTTAGGTATGCAATGTTCGTATTACACGATGCCCTGAGCCATCATAGCCTTGGCTACCTTCATGAAGCCTGCCACGTTGGCACCCTTCACATAGTTTACATAGCCGTCAGCCTCTGTGCCGTACTTCACGCAGTTCTCGTGGATGTTCTCCATGATCCAGAGGAGCTTAGCGTCAACCTCTTCAGCTGACCAAGACAGACGCTCTGAGTTCTGAGACATTTCGAGACCTGACACTGATACACCACCAGCGTTGGAAGCCTTACCGGGAGAGTAGAGAATCTTAGCCTCCTGGAAGACACGGATTGCGCCTGGAGTAGAAGGCATGTTTGCGCCCTCGGCAACAGCGATTACGCCATTGGCAACGAGTGCCTTTGCTGCCTCCTCGTTCAACTCGTTCTGAGTTGCGCAAGGCAGAGCGATGTCAGCCTTCTCGAACCAAGGCTTCGCGCCCTCCACATACTTGGCAGAAGGATACTTGTCAACATATTCCTTGATGCGTCCACGATATACATTCTTCAGCTCCATGATGTAGTCGAGCTTAGCGCGGTCGATACCCTCTGGGTCGTAGATGTAGCCGTTAGAGTCAGACATGGTCATTGGGATACCGCCCAACTGGAGAACCTTCTCGGCTGCGTACTGTGCCACGTTACCAGCACCAGAGATGAGCACCTTCTTGCCCTCAATGCTGTCGCCCTTGGTGTTCAGCATGGCGCGGAGGAAATACACTGTGCCATAACCAGTTGCCTCAGGACGGATGAGCGAACCACCGAACTCGATGCCCTTACCAGTGAGCACACCTGAGTATTCGCGAGTGAGCTTCTTGTACATACCGAACATGAAGCCAACCTCACGACCACCTACGCCGATGTCACCAGCTGGAACGTCCACGTCAGGACCGATGTGGCGAGTAAGCTCAAGCATGAAAGACTGGCAGAAGCGCATCACCTCTGCGTTGCTCTTGCCACGGGGAGAGAAGTCTGAACCACCCTTGCCGCCGCCCATAGGGAGCGTAGTGAGTGAGTTCTTGAAAGTCTGCTCGAATGCGAGGAACTTCAAGATGCCAAGGTTCACAGAGCTGTGGAAACGGATACCGCCCTTGTAGGGACCGATGGCGTTGTTGTGCTGCACACGATAGCCCATGTTGGTCTGAATCTGACCCTTGTCATCCATCCAAGTCACACGGAACTGATATACACGATCTGGAATGCAGAGACGCTCGATAAGGTTCACCTTGTCGAACTCTGGGTGCTTGTTGTACTCTTCTTCGATTGTGCTAAGCACTTCTTCTACTGCCTGATGATACTCAGGCTCGTTTGGAAAGCGACGCTTCAGGTCTTCCAATACTTTGTTTGCGTCCATTGCGAAAACGGTTTTTAATGTTGTTTAATAATAATGTTCGTTGTTCTATTCTCAATACGGAACGTGTCTCCGAAAGCTCCTAAAAACCAAGTGCCGAAAGCGGTGCTCCGTATCCGAGTTTTTTGATTTCGGGCACAAAGTTAGACTTTTTCCACAAAATCAACAAAAAATCTAACAAAAAATTATCTTTTCCGAAGAAAGACTTTCAATTTTACTCCAAAACATATATCTTTGTGGACAAATTACAGCGTTCACACGCAAGTTTAACGACCAATCATTACACATGGTGAAAACAACAGACAAGATAGAGGCCCTGCGAGGTCTCATGCAACGTGAAGGCATCAGTGCCTTCATCACGCCCAGCACCGACCCACACGCTGGCGAGTATGTGCCAGAACGATGGAAGTCAAGACGCTGGCTCACGGGCTTCACAGGTTCAGCTGGCACTGCCGTGGTCACACGAGACAAGGCTGCCCTTTGGACGGATTCACGCTATTTCATCCAAGCCGCAGAACAGTTAGCAGGCACAGGTATCAAACTGATGAAGGAGAAGATAGAGGGTACGCCCACCATCACCGAGTGGCTGGGCAGCGTTCTTCCCCAAGGCAGCGTCGTGGCAGTTGACGGCTGGGTGAACACCGCTGCCGACGTGGAGGGTATGGAGAACGAGCTGAAAGCCTACGACCTCACCCTCCGTACCGACATCGACCCATACGCGGAGATTTGGGCGGAACGCCCTGCCATCCCACAAAGCAAAGCTTTCATACAAAGGATGGAGTATGCAGGCGAAAGTGCCGCTTCAAAGATTCAGCGTATCCGCGTGAAAATCGGGCAGAACGCCATCGTGTTGCCCAGCCTTGAAGAAGTGGCATGGACGCTCAACCTCCGTGCCGACGACGTGCGCTACACGCCCTTTGTGCTCGGCTACGTGCTCATCACACCGACCGATACCATATTATATATATGCAAGGAAAAAGTCACGACCGAAGTGGCTGACTATCTGCATGGCGAGGGTGTCAGCATCCGCGAGTATGACGACATCATCGCTGACCTTCAAGCCCTCCACCTACCCGTCTATGTGCAGCCCGAAAAGGCAAACCACGCCATCTATTCCGCCATCAAGAACCCCATCCGCAAAGACAGCGTGGTGGAGCAGATGCTCATCTTCAAGAACGAGACAGAAATCCGCGGCTTCCGTCGTGCGATGGAGAAGGATGGTGTGGCGATGGTCAAGTGGATGAAATGGACACTCGAGAACGTGCCCAAAGGCGACCAAACGGAATTGTCCCTGTCCAAGAAGTTAGAAGCGTTCCGCGCAGAGCAGCCCCTGTTCAAAGGCATTAGCTTCGAGAGCATCATGGGCTATGCGCACCACGGAGCCATTGTACACTACGACCCCACGCCCGAGACGGACATCCCCGTGAAGCCCGAAGGACTCCTGCTCATCGACTCGGGCGGTCAGTACCTTGACGGCACGACTGACATCACCCGCACCATCCCACTCGGACCACTCACCCAAGAGATGCGGCGCGACTACACCCTCGTGCTCAAAGGCTGGATTCGTCTCGGCTCTGCCGTCTTCCCCAAAGGCACTTGTGGCACTCAGCTCGACACGCTGGCTCGCGAAGCCATGTGGAAACACGGCATCAACTACCTGCACGGCACAGGGCATGGCGTGGGGCAGTTCATGTCGGTGCATGAGGCCATCGACCTCCACCAGTTCCGCATGCAGTGGCGTCCCACTCCCCTCCTCCCTGGCATGACCATCACCGACGAGCCAGGCATCTACATCGAAGGCAGCCACGGCGTGCGCCACGAGAACACGATGCTTGTCGTCCCAGCCACCGAGGGCATCACCTACGGACCTTACTACACGTTCGAGCAGCTCACCCTCTGCCCCATCATGACCGCTCCCATCCTTGTGGAGATGCTCACCAAGGAAGAGCGCGAGTGGTTCAACTCCTACCAGCAGACCGTCTATGACCGCCTCGCCCCTCACCTCGACGAAGAGCACAGGGCTTGGCTCAAAGAGATAACCCGTCCCATCTAAACCGCTGTCTTACAGGGCTGACACGCTTTCCGCACCCCCTCAGCCCTCCACAACAACCCACAAAACCACACCACTCATGATTAACTACATCCGAGGCATCCTTGACGAACTCACACCCACCCAAGCCACGCTCGAAGCCCATGGCGTGGGCTATCTCCTCAACATTTCCCTCAACACTTACACCGCCCTGCAAGACAAGAGCGAGGCGCGTCTCTTCGTGTATGAGTCTATCCGCGAAGACGCATGGACCCTCTTCGGTTTCGCCACCAAGCAGGAGCGTGAGCTATTCCTCATGCTCATCAGCGTCAGCGGTGTAGGCGGCAACACCGCACGCACCATGCTCAGCAGCTTCTCCGCTCCCGAATTAGCAGGACTCATCATGGAGGGCAACGAACGCATGCTCAAGACCGTCAAGGGTCTTGGTGCCAAGACCGCCCAGCGCATCATCGTGGAGCTTCGCGACAAGGTTGTCTCCCTCGGCATCGAGGCCGTCTCTCCGTCGGGCGACAACGCAGCACCAGCCATTGCCAACAGCGAAATCTACGGCGAAGCCTGTGAAGCCCTCAAGATGCTCGGCTTCCCACCTGCACCCGTTGCCAAGACGGTCAAAGCCATCCTGAAAGATGAGCCTTCCGCCCCTGTCGAGAAGGTCATCAAACTCGCCCTCAAGATGTTATGAACACGCTGACGATGCGGCACTCTTGACACGAACGGGAAGCGACGAAGGTCGCACACCTTTAACCATCCAACACGGACCCCCTGCGCGAAATAACATGCGCAGGGTGTCCGTGTTATTTCACGCAGGGTGCGCGAAATGATGTGCGCACGGTGGCGACGTGTGGCAATACAGAATCATGCCCAAACATGACGCAGGAAGCACGGGCAAACACACATTTTCTGCGCTATAAATACAATAATGTGGCGAATCCTACGTTTCTTCAAATGGAATACATGTAAGAAGGGACTCTGACCCCGACAACAGAGAAGAACGATTTTGAAGCAGACACTACGGAATATTATATATATCTTACTGGTGATGACGAGCATAAGTGCTATTGCGGAAGTAAGCAATAGCCATGCGTTCTCGTCATCGGATGCGTCTGTGGCAGACACGGTGAAGGTGCGCAAGACCGACCATCCGCAGGAACTGCACGGAGAGGAATATGCGCTGGATTTGCGAACGCCCGAGAATCTGAGACCCGACACGGCTGTCTATGACGAGAAGACGGGCTACTACAAGGTGGGCACAAGATTGGGCGACGGATTTCTGAGCCAACCTTGGATGCTGACACCGACGGAGTATCTGCAATGGTCGGAAAAGCAGTCGTTTAGCAAGTATTTCAAGACACGCAACGATTCGCTGTTCGCTACGAAAGGAAAGGAGAAGTTCGACTTCTCGGATATGCACTTCGACTTAGGCCCAGCAGAGAAGATTTTCGGTCCTGGCGGTGTGCAGATTCGCACCCAAGGTAGCGCAGAACTGAAGTTTGGCTACAATTACAAGTTCGTTGACAATCCTTCGATGACAGAACGCAACCGCACCACAAAGGCGTTCGACTTTGACGAGAAAATCAATGCCAGCGTGAACGCAAAGGTGGGCGACAAGATGGCGTTCAACATCAACTACAATACGGAGGCCACCTTCGATTTTGACTCTAAGAACCTGAAACTGAGCTATGAAGGAAAAGAGGACGAGATTGTGAAGTTAGTGGAGGCGGGCAATATCACGTTCCCCACCAATTCAAGCCTCATCAGAGGGTCAAGCTCGCTGTTCGGCATCAGGACCGACTTGCAGTTCGGACGTCTGAAACTACAAACCGTGGTGAGCCAGAAGAAATCGAAGTCGAAGACCGTCACCAGCCAAGGCGGCAGCCAGCTATCCACCTTCGACATTCAGGCCTACAACTACGACGAGAACCGCCACTTCTTCTTGGCGCATTACTTCCACGACACCTACGACAAGTCGTGCTCTACGCTGCCCAACATCATGAGCGGCATCACCATCAACCGCATCGAAGTGTGGGAGACGAACACGGGGGGCGCGACCGAGAACACACGCAACATCATCGGCTTGGTGGATTTGGCAGAGCAATCGAAGGTGGGCAACGCCACATGGATTGATGGTGGCATCGCCAACCCCGACAATTCCAGCAACAGGCTGTATTCCAGCATGGTCAACACCTACGGCGATGCCCGCAACATGGACCAGACGAGCACGGTGTTGGACGACGTGATGCAGGGTGGCATAGAATATGAGAAAGTGGAGAACGCCCGCTTGTTGTCCTCGTCGGAATACACACTGAACCAATATCTTGGCTATATCAGCCTCAAGTCGCCCCTGCAACCCAATCAGGTGCTGGCAGTGGCATACGAATACACCTACAACGGACAGACTTATCAGGTGGGTGAGTTCTCTGCCGACCTGAAAGACAATGACAAGGCATTGTTCGTGAAGCTGTTGAAGAACACCAGCAATTCGCCTCAGATTGCCAACTGGCGACTGATGATGAAGAACGTGTATAGCCTGAACGCTCAGTCGGTGCAGAAAGAGCGGTTCAAGCTGGATATCAAGTACATGAGCGACACAACAGGCGTGAACCTGAACTACATCCCCGAGGAGATGTTCAAACAAACCACCTTGCTGAAAATGATGAACTTGGACCGCCTGGACGACCACGACAAGACGAATCCAAACGGCAAGTTCGACTTTGTGGAAGGATACACCATCCAATCGCAGACGGGTCGCGTCATCTTCCCCGTGGTAGAACCATTCGGCAACTGGCTACGACAGAAGATTGGCAACGATGCCATTGCCGACAAATACTGCTACGATGAACTCTACGACTCGACCAAGACCGTGGCAAAACAGGTGGCGGAAAAGAACAAGTTCTCGCTGGTGGGCGAATACAAGGCATCGAACGGCAGCGTGATTCGCCTCTCCGATGGCTACAGCTACATTCCGCAAGGTTCGGTGACGGTGACAGCTGGCGGCGTGACGCTCACCGAGGGCAGCGACTACACGGTGGATTATGCCAGTGGCGTGGTGACCATCATCAACCAAAGCATCATCGACGCTGGAACGAACGTCAGCGTCAGCCTGGAGGACCAAGCGGATTTCTCCACCATGCGCAAAACGATGCTGGGCTTGAACTGGGAGTATGACTTCTCGAAGAACTTCAACATGGGCGGTACATGGATGAAAGTGAGCGAGAAGCCGCTGACATCGAAGGTCAGCATGGGGTCTGAACCGCTGAACAACACGCTGTGGGGACTCCACATGAACTGGAAGCAGAACTCGCAGTGGCTGACTAACCTGCTGGACAAACTACCTTTCCTCGAACTCACCGCACCATCAAGCATCTCGTTCACAGGAGAATACGCCCAGTTAGATGCAGGCACGGCTCACGACACACAGGGCAACGCCTCTTATCTGGACGACTTTGAGAACACGAAGACCCCGATTGACGTGAGCAACCCCAAAGATTGGGTGCTCTCCTCCACGCCCTCACACCTGCCATACGGAAAACTGACCAACGATGTGAAGTATGGCTACAACCGCGCCCGACTGGCATGGTATAACATCGACCCGCTCTTCACACGACGCTCCTCGTCGCTCACACCTTCCCACATCAAGAACGACCTTGAACAGCTCTCAAACCACTACGTCCGAGAGGTCTATATACGAGAGGTGTATCCGAACCGCGAGACGAACATGGGCGAGAGTAACACGCTGGACATCTTGAACATGGCCTACTACCCTCGTGAGCGCGGTCCGTACAATCTCGACACAGACGTAGATGAGAACGCACTGCTGAACGACCCGAAGAAGCGTTGGGGCGGCATGATGCGCAAGATTGACACAAGCGACTTTGAAACCAGCAATGTGCAGTACATTGAGTTCTGGATGCTCGACCCCTTCATCTACACGAAGGACGACCGCCGTTATGGTGGCGACTTCTACATCAACTTAGGTGACATCAGCGAAGACATCCTGAAGGACGGCAAGAAGTTCTACGAGAGTGGCATGCCCGTCAATTCCGCTTCCACCTACACTGAAACGGTTTGGGGACGCGTGCCCAGCGAGAAGTCGGTGGTCTATTCCTTCTCGAACGAAAGCGGCGCACGCCAACGCCAAGACATCGGTCTGAATGGTCTTGACGACAGGGACGAACGCACCTTTGGCATCTATGCCGACTACCTGAACACCATGAAAAACAAGGTGACAACAACTGCCTACGACCCCATCTATGAAGACCCAGCGGGCGACGACTACCATTACTTCCGTGGCAGTGATTTCGATGCCGCACACACCTCCATTTTGGACCGTTACAAGCGCATCAACTCGCCACAAGGCAACTCGCCCAACACAAGCGAATCGGGCGAGAGCTATTCAACAGCCTACAAGAGCCAGCCCGATGCGGAAGACGTGAACTTGGACTACACGATGAACGAATACGAGAACTTCTTCGAGTATCACATCAGTTTGCGCCCTGAAGACATGGTGGTGGGACGGAACTTCATCGTGGATGCACGAGAAACCTCTGTGGGTCTGCGTAACGGCGACAAGGAGAGTGCCACATGGTATCAGTTCCGTATCCCCGTAGAGGAATATGAAGGCAGAGAGGGCAACATCAGCGACTTCTCAAGCATCCGTTTCATGCGTATGTACATGACGGGCTTTGAAGAGCCTATCGTGGTGCGTTTGGCAAACCTCGACCTGGTGGCTGGCGAATGGCGCAACTACACACAGACACTCTACACTGGCGAGAAACCCAGCGTGAGCGGCACTTTAGTCCCCTCGGCAGTGAACATTGAAGAGAACAACGACAAGTCCCCTGTCAACTATGTGCTGCCTCCAGGTATCACCCGTGTGCTCGACCCTTCGCAGCCACAACTCACGCAAGACAACGAGCAGGCATTGGCACTGACCGTCGAGAATCTTGCCACAGGCGATGCAAGAGCGGTGTACAAGACCATGAACATGGATTTCCGCCATTACAGGCACTTGCAGATGTTCGTGCATGCCAATGCACTGGAAGGGGACACCGAGCTGCAAGACAACCAGATGAGCATCTTCGTGCGCATCGGCAGCGACTACAAGAGCAACTACTATGAATATGAGATTCCGCTGAAACTGACCCCAAAAGGACATTACGACACCTATACTATACAGGGATGCCAAGCAGTATGGCCTGCGGAAAACATGCTCGACATAGACTTCTCCCTCTTCACCAACCTGAAACATAACCGTAACAAAGACAAGACCATAGGCAAGGCGAGCTACACGGAGCTGTACTACACCTACGACGAGAACAACCCTAACAACAAGGTGAGCATCATTGGCAACCCGTCGTTAGGCGAAGTAAAGACCATGATGATTGGCGTACGCAACAATGGTCGCAAGACAGGCGGCGTGGAAGTTTGGGTGAACGAACTCCGCATGCAGGACTACACGAACGATGGCGGTTGGGCAGCACAAGGCAACTTGAACGTGCAACTGTCTGACTTGGGTTCGGTAAACGTGACAGGCCATGTGGAGACCGCAGGCTTCGGAGGCTTGGAAGACGGCGTAAACGACCGTCGGAACGACAATCTCTACGAATGGGGCATCACCACCCAGATTGAGTTAGGCAAGTTCTTCCCCGAGAAGTGGAGGATGACCCTGCCGCTCTACTACTCATACTCATGGCAGAAGTTGTCGCCCAAGTACAATCCATTCGACACAGACATGCTGCTGAAGGATGCCTTGGACGAGTGTACCACTTCGACCGCCCGCGACTCGCTGAGCAACTTAACAGAGACGGTGGTGAAGAACAAGAACTTCTCCATGAGCAACTGGCGTTCGGGCGTACAAAGCCGCAAGCCCATGCCCTACGACCCTGCCAACTTCGCCTTCAGCTACAGCTACAGCCAACGATACAAGACGGGCGAGACCACCACATACGAGAACGAGGAGAACTGGAAGCTAAACATGAGCTACAACTATGCGCCCAAATACAAAGCTTGGGAGCCGTTCAAGAACGTAAAAGGCAAGTCGAAGTGGCTGGACATCTTGAAGGCACAAAATCTGCAATGGCTGCCACAGAGCATCGCCTTCAACACCGACTTGACACGCAACTACTATGAGTTTCAGGAACGTGACATCGACGCTGCCACGAAGCTGCCCGTCTCCTTCTCCGACCTCATCTTGTGGAACCGCGACTTGACCGTGAAGTGGGACATCTTCAAAGCCTTAAAGATGTCGTGGACCTCATCCACGC
>CAMWJL010000039.1 GCA_947174565.1 uncultured Prevotellaceae bacterium
AGATTATTGTTATCAACTATATAAACATGGTGGTCCTCGCAGGCTTAGAATAGACGTGGGGACACTTCTCAGATGCGCCGACAATTCGACACATGATTCATCCACACAATTAGGGGGTACTGATATAGTAAACATCTCCTGCAAAGTTGCTGCCAACACATGATTGTTTGCAGAAAAGTGAGGCAACTCGCTGCTAATTCCTTCGGAACAAACTTGGACAAGCTCAAATTTACAGGAAATCCAACCAACAGCTTCTGCATGTCTATGCGAGAAAGATTGGTGGTTATGACAAAACTTCTGCTGAACATTAGGACTGAATGTGCTGATTAACGCTGTGAAAACACTATTGTGGTGATGGTGTGGCACAACCGCATGAACTAACACTGCAACATTGGCGAGCAATGCCAGCAGCAAGGCTACAACGATTCTAACGGCGTTAATCGGTCTCATTATATTTGTCCATTTATTACCGTGTAGGCATTACAAACGACACCATAATACAATAATCCTTCCAGCTGAGTTTGAACGAATATAGTTGTCTTGCGAAAGCCAATAGCACAACACTGACGAGCACAAGGAAGAACCTCGAAATCATTTCTTCCATATTATATTTCAGTATGATAAGGAAGATCCCTCTTATATAAAGAACATACTCAACAGATTGCCATAATTACAGGTTACAAAATTACAGAAATACTCTGTGCAGTAGATGAATTTTGCCAAAAATCTAACAAACAATAGGCAAAAAGGGGAAGAACAAGCCCCCAATATTAGCAGAACACCACATTGAAGATACCGAACAACTCATGGCAGGTTACAATCTCTCACCCCGAACCCCAATAAAGCCAACCAAGAACAGCGATAAGGCACAAACAAAAAGAGAGCCATTCGGATGCTTCCGAATGGCTCTCTTTGTATGTCATCAATTACTAAGCGTTGTATTCTTCCTGTGGGGTAGTTCTTGAAACTACCCCACACAGGTCAAGACTCATACTCCTGCCAAGACTTGATTTGCAAGTCTTCCATGCCCATCTGGCAGAAAGCCTCGATGAAGGCGGAAGCCAAGCGGGCATTGGTGATGAGCGGGATGTTATGGTCGATGGCACCACGACGGATGCGGTAGCCATTGGTCAGCTCACGCTTCGTATGGTTCTTCGGGATGTTGACGATGAGGTCGAACTTGTGGTCGGCAATCATCTGCATCACGTTGGGCTTGTCGCAGCCTTCCTCATCGGGCCATGCCACGGCAGTAGCCTTCACATTGTTATCATTGAGGAACTTGGCAGTGCCTTCGCTTGCGCAGATAGTGTAACCCTTCTCCACGAGCGCACGAGCAGCGTCGAGCATGGCGACCTTCTCCTTTGTGCCACCAGAGGAAATCATGATAGCCTTGTCCTTCGATGGAATCTTGTACCCTGTGGCGATGAGCGAGTTGAGCAATGCCTCTTCGTAGGTGTCGCCCATACAACCCACCTCGCCAGTAGAACTCATATCTACACCCAACACAGGGTCGGCATTCTGCAGACGGGCAAAGGAGAACTGGCTGGCTTTCACGCCCATGCGGTCGATGTCGAACTCGCTCTTGCTTGGCTTCTCGTATGGAGCGTCCAACATGATGCGTGTAGCCGTGTCGATGAAGTTGCGCTTGAGCACCTTGCTGACAAATGGGAACGAACGTGAGGCACGGAGGTTGCACTCGATGACCTTCACATCGCGACCCTTTGCCAAATACTGAATGTTGAACGGACCTGAGATGTTCAGCTCCTTCGCAATGGCGCGGCTGATTTTCTTGATCTGACGAATTGTGGCGAAACTGATTTGCTGGGCAGGGAACACCATCGTGGCATCGCCTGAGTGTACACCAGCAAACTCAACGTGCTCAGAGATAGCGTATTCAACCACCTCGCCGTTCTTAGCCACAGCGTCGAACTCCACCTCGTTGGTTTCCTGCATGAACTGAGAGATAACCACAGGATACTCCTTGCTGACTTCGCTTGCCATCTGAAGGAAACGCTCCAGCTCCTCGTAGTCGTAGCACACGTTCATCGCAGCACCTGAGAGCACATAAGAAGGACGCACGAGCACGGGGAAGCCCACACGCTCCACGAACGCCTTCACGTCGTCCATGCTGGTCAGCGCACTCCACTGCGGCTGGTCGATGCCCAGCTGGTCAAGCATAGCCGAGAACTTGTTGCGGTTCTCCGCACGGTCGATGCTGACAGGGCTGGTACCGAGGATTGGCACGCTCTGACGATAGAGCTTCATTGCCAAGTTGTTAGGAATCTGACCACCCACTGAGACAATCACGCCACGCGGATTCTCCAAGTCAATCACATCGAGCACACGCTCGAAGGACAGCTCGTCGAAGTAGAGGCGGTCGCACATGTCATAGTCGGTTGACACCGTCTCAGGGTTATAGTTAATCATGATGCTCTTATAACCCAACTTCCTGGCAGTCGTGATGGCATTCACCGAACACCAGTCGAACTCTACGGAGGAACCAATGCGGTAAGCACCCGAACCAAGCACCACCACCGACTTCTCATGGGCGTAGTAGTTCACGTCATACCCCTCCACTGCATAAGTCATGTAGAGATAGTTCGTCAAATCAGGATGTTCGCTTGCCACCGTCGGAATGCGCTTCACAGCAGGCAGGATGCCTAACTTCTTGCGGTGAGCACGCACAGCGAGGTTCTCACGCTCCATGTTGTCAGCCGCCTCTTTGCGCACGAAGCGTGCAATCTGGAAGTCGGAGAAGCCGTAAATCTTGGCCTGACGCATCACGTCGGCAGGAATGTCCTCAACAGCGTTGTAAGTCTCCAACTTATGCTTGTAGTCAACAATATTTTTCAGACGCTCGATGAACCAAGGGTCAATCTTCGTCAGCTCGCAGATGCGGTCAATCGTGTAGCCCTCTTCCAAAGCCTGAGCAATCGCAAAGATGCGCAAGTCGGTAGGATTCTCCAGTTCCTCGTCCAAGTTGTCAAACTTCGTGTGGTCGTTGCCAACAAAGCCGTGCATGCCCTGACCAATCATACGGAGACCCTTCTGAATCAGCTCCTCGAACGTGCGGCCGATAGACATAATCTCGCCCACCGACTTCATGCTCGAACCAATCTTGCGGCTCACGCCCACAAACTTCGTCAAGTCCCAACGTGGAATCTTGCAAATCAGATAGTCGAGCGAAGGAGCCACGTATGCCGAGTTCGTCGTGCCCATCTCGCCAATCTGGTCGAGCGTGTAACCCAATGCAATCTTGGCAGCCACGAATGCCAATGGATAACCCGTAGCCTTCGATGCCAAAGCCGAAGAACGGCTCAGACGCGCGTTAATTTCAATGATGCGGTAGTCGTTCGTCTGAGCGTTGAACGCAAACTGGATGTTGCACTCACCCACAATGTTCAGGTGGCGCACACACTTGATGGTGATGTCCTGCAACATCTTCACCTGCTCCTCAGTCAGCGAGCAAGTAGGAGCCACCACGATACTCTCGCCCGTGTGGATGCCCAGCGGGTCGAAGTTCTCCATCGAAGCCACAGTGAAACAGTGGTCGTTCGCGTCGCGGATGCACTCAAACTCTATCTCCTTCCAGCCCTTCAGGCTCTCCTCCACCAGCACCTGGGGAGCGAACGTAAAGGCCGACTCAGCAACCTGCTTGAACGTCTCCTCGTCAGGACAAACGCCTGAACCCAAGCCGCCCAGCGCATACGCCGAACGAATCATGATGGGGTAGCCGATGCGGCGTGCCGTGGCAATGGCATCCTCCATCGTCTCACACGCTTGGCTCACAGGCACTTTCAGGTCCACCTTGTTCAGCTCCTTCACGAAGAGGTCGCGGTCCTCCGTGTTCATGATAGCCTCCACACTCGTACCTAGCACTTCCACGCCATACTCCTTCAGGATGCCCTTTTGGAACAGCTCCGTGCCGCAGTTCAGTGCCGTCTGTCCGCCAAAAGCCAAGAGGATGCCGTCAGGACGCTCCTTCTTGATGATTTCGGTAACAAAAAAGGTATTGACGGGCAAGAAATAAACCTTGTCTGCAATACCTTCACTCGTTTGAATGGTTGCCACATTCGGATTCACCAGCACCGACCGGATGCCTTCTTCCCGAAGCGCCTTGAGCGCCTGACTACCCGAGTAGTCGAACTCACCTGCTTGTCCAATCTTCAAGGCTCCAGAGCCTAAGACAAGCACCTTCTTCAGTTGCTTCTTCATGCTTATATATTAAATATTGTGGAACATATCCCTCCTAACTCCCTCACCTCTCAGCCCTTACTCTTCTTTCCCTCTCGCCCCTCCAAATCGGCTGCAAAGGTACGACTTTTTCATCACCCACACACAAACATCCCCCACTTTTTTGTCCCCTTAAAATAATATTGTACATTTGCAACAGAAACCTATCATACACAAAACCTAACCCATGACAAAACCTATCCTCCTCATGCTGATGCTCCTCGCAAGCATCGTGGCAAAAGCCCAAAGTGCCGAAGCCCTCTACGACCAAGGCAAGCAACTCTACGACCAAAAGCAATACGAACTCGCCATCAAGAAACTCCTGCCAGCCGCACAAAAAGGCCACAAGAAAGCGCAATACCGCCTCGGTCGCTGCTACGACAAAGGTCACGGCACGTCCGAAGACAACCTGAAAGCCTTCCAATGGTACTCCAAATCCGCCGCACAAGGCTACCACAAGGCACAATACCAGCTCGGTCGTTGCTACAAAAAAGGCAAAGGAGTGGCGAAAGACAAAGACAAAGCTTTCCGCTACTTCTCCAAAGCCGCCAACCAAGGCAATGCCAACGCCCAATTCGCCCTCGGCAAATGCTACTTCGAGGGCAAAGGCACACCACAAGACAAAACCAAGGCAAAGACCTTCTTCCTCAAAGCCATCAGCAACAAAAAAGACGGTGCGGAAATCTTGAAAGACCTCCGCACCGACACCGCTGCTGGCGATGAAGATGCCATCGCCATCAAAAAACTTATAGGAAAATGATTGGCGAACACCGCCAACCACTCAGTTATGCACCAATGTGCCAATCTCCTCTCCTTCCATCACCTTCTTCAAGTTGCCGAGCACATCCATGTTGAACACATAAATCGGCAAATCGTTCTGCATGCACATCGCCGTAGCCGTAATGTCCATCACCTTCAATCCCTGCGCAATCACATCGGCATAGGTGATGTCATGATACTTCGTCGCTGTCGGGTCTTTCTCAGGGTCAGCCGTATAGACACCATCCACACGCGTGCCTTTCAGCATCACATCTGCCTCAATCTCAATGCCACGCAACGATGAACCCGTGTCCGTCGTGAAGTAAGGAGAACCCGTGCCAGCACTCATGATAACCACTTCGCCCCGCTCCATCGCCTCAATCGCCTTCCACTTGCTATAAAACTCACCTATCGGCTCCATCCTGATAGCCGTCAAAACACGGTTCTTCTGCCCCACGGCATCCAACGCACTCGATAATGCTAACGAATTGATGACCGTGGCACACATACCCATTTGGTCGCCCTTCACCCTGTCGAAACCCTTACCAGCACCGCTCAACCCACGGAAGATGTTGCCACCGCCAATGACAATGCCTATCTGCACCCCCATCCCTGCAATCTCCTTAATCTGCCGAGCATACTCGTTCAGCCTCTCCACATTGATGCCCTGTTTCTGTTCTCCAGCCAAACTCTCACCCGAGAGTTTCAGCAATATACGCCTAAATTTTGCCATAACTTAATGATTTATTGATTCCGCCACAAAAGTAATACATTTTTAGAGAACGGGCAAAGGAAAGGAGAGAAAATGTAGTTCATCCAATAAATGCGCAGATTTTGCTATTCAGAACTAAAAAACTTGTAAAAAAGACTCGCAACAAAAAATATTTCTGTACCTTTGTCCTCAATGAACATGGCGATTATTGTTGACGTACATGAAGTTTCAATACGATGTGGCATAACATTTTCGTTAATCACAATATCAAATTAAAGGCAATCGAGTTTTATTTAGTTTGCGTTAAAATACAGAAGGTATGGAAGTAAAAATTGAAAACAATAAAATATATGCGCCATTAAAAGATAAATGGCTTGTCTTGAAGCCGGAAGAGGAAGTTAGACAAAAGTTTATCTGCCGCTTAGTAGATAGTTATGGATATTCTCTTGAACAAATGGCTCAAGAAATGCAGGTAACAAACTCTCAAAGAGGACAGGGTGCTGCCCGTGCAGATATTGTGGTTTGGAAGAATAAAGAAGATAGAAACGCGCGTAAATATCCTCTGATTGTAGTTGAATGTAAAGCAGAATCTGTTACGATTCGTAAAGAAGACTATTATCAAGGTATGAATTATGCCTCATGGCTTCATGCGGATTTCTTTGTGACAACTAATCTCAAAGAAACTCGCATCTTTAAGATTGTCACAGGAGAAATACCTGATAAATTAGAAGAAATTGTTGATATTCCTGATAGATTAAAAGCTAACAATCAAAAAGAAATAGATAAACTCTTAAAACAAACGAAGGCTTTCACGCGTGACGAGTTTTCAAAACTGCTTTTTAAGTGCCATAACATTATTCGCAACAATGACAAACTCTCTCCTGAAGCTGCGTTTGATGAAATCAGCAAGATATTGTTTATTAAGATACGTTATGAGAGAGAAAATGATGAAGGACAGATATTTTCTAAGAATCGTTTTGTCGAAAATCGGAAAGCTTATGAGAAATTGAATAAGGAAATGGGGGTTACAGATGCCATACCTTTCTATCAAAATCTTTTTGAGAAGACCAAACAACAATTTGCACATGACCATCTTTTTGATGACAATGCAAAAATTGAAATACGCGAAAATAGTTTTGAGCAAATAGTTAAGGAGTTAGAGATTTACAATCTATCCACGACTTCGGATGATGTGAAAGGTATTGCTTTTGAAAAATTTCTTGGCAAAACTTTCCGAGGTGAGTTAGGGCAGTTCTTTACTCCTCGAACCATTGTTGATTTTATAGTGTCTATACTTGATCCACAGGAAGGTGAACTCATTTGTGACCCATGCTGTGGTAGTGGCGGTTTTTTGATAAAAGCATTTGAGTATGTTCGTGAGAAAATAGAAAAAGATATTGAAAAACAGAAAGAAGTAATTAAAACACAATCTTATGGTAGTGATTATGAAAAAATGTCTGATAAAAGAAAGCAGGAGATTGAAGTCGGGGTTGCACGGACTTTTTCGTACTTGAATGAAGAACTGAATATAAATAACGAAAGAGGTCGGTTACGTTCTTTATCGTTTAATTGTATATATGGTACAGATGCAAATCCTCGTATGGCTCGAACAGCCAAGATGAACATGATAATGCACGGTGATGGTCATGGTGGTGTGCATCATCACGATGGATTGCTGAATGTAAACGGTATTTTTGAAAATAGATTCGATGTAATTCTTACTAATCCTCCCTTTGGAGCACGAGTTGAAAAGGATTTGAAAATATCAGAAGCAGATAAGTTTACGGACGAAGTGAAAATTTCAGAATACAAGAAACGATATGGAGAGGATTATGAAAAGGCTTTACGACAGGTAAATGACAATGTAAATAAGCCATTACTTAGTTTGTATCAGATTGATTGTAGTTTAACCGAAGTCTTATTTATAGAACGCTGCCTAAACCTCCTCAAGCCAGGTGGTCGAATGGGAATCGTTCTTCCTGAAGGGGTATTGAATAATACAAATTTACAAAAGGCTCGCGACTTTGTGGAAGGAAAGGCAAAGATATTGTTAATTGTATCCATTCCACAAGATGTGTTTATTGCCTCTGGAGCGACGGTAAAACCGAGTCTTCTTTTCTTCAAAAAGTTTACAGAAGAAGAGTCTAATACATACGCACAAATTCTGCGTCAAGCAGAATTGGATATTTCCTTAAAGTATAAAGAAGAGATTGGTAATCTTGAAGAAAAACTAAAGTTAAAAGGGATAGATGCTCCTACAAAAGAAGAGAAAAAAGCATATAGAGCAAAATTGAAAGCTTTAGAGGAAAGAATAAAAACTGAGGTAAAGAAGATAGTCAAAGAAAAGTTTGATTACGAAATTCCTATTGCAGAAATACAAAAAGCAGGAATCAGTTCGACTGGTGCAGAAATAGAAAATGAACTTACTCCATTGGCAAGGGAGTTTACACCTTATCGTATTGAGAATAAACTTTGGGAAGTGCCCATTAAATCTGTAAAGTATAGGACTGACTATGACGGGAATACTTTTCGTTTGCGTATGACAGATAGCATTGTTTCTGAGTGAGTCTGAATTTTATGACGTTAAAAAGCGACACTATATGAGTTTTATTGGATATAAATATATTACATTCATAAACTACAAAACGCTGTCTTTATGGGATGTTAAACGATATATGCAAGACCATATATCGTTTGGAAATGCCGTTAAATTGAAAGATGTCTTATCTCCATTTTGTGAACCTGTTACAAAAAAAGAAATGATAATCAATAATTGGCAAATCGTTTCAAAAATTAGTTTTAGTGGAGATTTGTTTTTAAGAAATATAAGTGAGACAATATCGTTTAAGGGAAATCTAAACAAAGTTGAAGGGGATTCGCTTATTTACTCTAAAATAAATGTCAGGCATGGCTGTATTTATTATCACCCTCATGATGCAATTCCATTTGGTGTAAGTTCCGAATACCCTGTATATAAAATCGACTCGACAAGAGTTCTTGGTGATTTCCTTGTTATGGTGATTCAAAGCAATGCTTTTAAAACCATTCTTAACAGGAAAGCAACTGGTATTTCAAAAGCAAGAGTAAAGCCTACTGAATTTCTTGAAATAGAGATTCCCATACCTGAATTATCCGTTCAAGAGAAACTTCTTAATACATATAATGGAAAGATTCATCAAGCACGAACGATGGAAGCGGAAGCTTGCCAAATAGAAAAATGTATAGATGAATATCTGATACAGACTTTAGGGATTGTCACTCAACTCCCCCCTAAAAAACAAGGTAATTATACGCATTATTACCAAAAACAAAATAGAGAATATAACTATTTGCGATTTGTTAGGTTTACAAATGTTGTAGAATGGGGTATTGACATTGTATCAAAAAAACAAAAAGGGGAAAGTTATAAATTTCCAATAATCAAGATTAAAGATCTTTGCCAAATTGGAAGCGGAGGAACACCATCACGTTCTTGTTCTCACTATTATAAAGGAACAACTCCTTGGATAAAGACAGGTGAAGTTGTTAATGAGGAAATCTTTGATACAGAAGAGCATATTACAGAAGAGGCTATTGCAAATAGTTCAGCCAAACTATACCCTAAAGGTTCTCTCATTATTGCCATGTATGGTCAGGGGGACACAAGAGGTAGAACTGCCAAACTGGGTGTTGATGCTACTACTAATCAAGCGTGTGCAGTATTACATCATATAGATAACAATATTGTCACCACGGATTATCTTTGGTATTATTTGCAAGGTCGATACCATGATTTACGTTCTATGGCAAGTGGGAATAATCAGCCTAATCTTAATGCAGGAAAAATTCGTAATTATGATGTAGTTGTCCCCCCAATGGACATTCAAAATGAGATTGTTGCATACATAAAGAAACAAAAAGTTTTGGCAAAGCAATTAAAGCGACGTGCTCAGGTTATGAGAAAGGAAGCATTAAAAGAATTTGAAAAAGAAATAATTGAATAATTACAGATAAGAAATAATTTAGGAATACCCTTAAAACAGAATAGTATATGAGTACACAGCGATATAGAACAGAATTCAAAAAAATTTTGGAAGAAACCATATTGCCAGAAGGCCTTTCTTCTGAAGAGCAGAAAAAAAGACTTCAGCCTTTATCAAGTCATATACTCGCTCACATGCCACAGACGATTTTTCGTTACAGAGAATGTTCTGAAATGAATTTTGATGCCTTTAATGAAGATAAACTATATGCTGTTACTGCGGACAAATTTAATGATCCTTATGATTGTCTGTTTCGATATGACAAAGAGAGCTTGTGTCGTTCTGTGATGATAGGAATGTCAAAAGAGGTTGTGTATTTTCTTCGAGATTTATTCCGTCAAGGAGGGGATTTTCCTGATGGATTGGCAAATTTTTATAATCAAGACTTCTTGGAAAGAATCAAAGAAAACATCGTGAATGCCAATGACAGTATGATTGAGAAATATGGAGAGGAGATAGAGAGCATTAAAGATAGTTTTTGCAAAAATCTATATATGCAGACGGAAAATGTTGCACGGATGGTACAACAACTGCCTTTTATAACTTGTTTTAGTGAAGTCATTGATTCTGTTACGATGTGGTCACATTATGCAAACTCACATAAGGGATTTGCATTAGAATATGACACAAAGGATTTTCAACTCAGATGCCTTTCTTGTAGCAAGCGGGAACAATGCGATAAAGCCATTATTTGTAATTTATTCCCCATAATATACCAACCTCGGCGATATGACGCTACTAATTTTTTAGCATACTATATAGGGAAAAGTATGGGATTACCTATTAAAGATCCTGATACATTTGTATCATCTAAGGTCTTATTATATAAGTCCTCTCAATGGAAGTACGAAAAAGAATGGAGGCTTGTTGTGAACAAACCAAATAATTATCAAGACAAATCTCCTGTATGTATATATCAGTTAAAGCCTAAGGCAATTTATTATGGTTCAAGGATTTCATCAATTCACAAGAAGTTGTTACATTTAATGGCTAAAGAAAAGGGTATTAAAGAATATCAAATGTACATCGACCATAAGTCATACAAATATTCGATTAAAGCACAAAAATGTGATTGATTGTATCGTAATATGTATGGGGGCAGTTTTTCGGTTATTTGATACATAAGTTCAGCGAAAAAGATTCATGGAAAATTCATGGGTAATTCACGGCAATTTATGTTGAACGTAAAACACAAATGACCATCAATTAAACATGAATTAGGCATAAATGATGTGTCCTTCTGAGTTCGTCGAACTCACTCTAATAACGATACTGAGTATATCATCATTACGATACAAGGCGTATCGTAATTACGATGCAGGGTGTATCGCAATGACGTTTGTGGGTGCGTCGTCCATTGGGCAAACGATGATGTGAAACGCAGCATTCTCGGATTCCGCATGACTGCGCTACAGTGCTACAACGCTACAGTTCCAAAGCATAGGATGACATCGAATGAAAATACATTAGAATTACTATTTATTATATTTATATTATTATATATATATTTAATAATTAAGAAGTTATATGGTGATACAGGACAAGAAAATGCGCTGACAATGGAGTGTGTGATAACCTTTCAGAGAACTGTAGCGGTGTAGCACTGTAGCGATGATGCGTTGCTTCCGACTTCGGTGATGCCTTTTCTTGAAAAACGTGCCTGATACATCAATTTGCAAATTTGTGGCAGTTTTGTTGTGTAATTATAAAAAGAAATGTTTACATTTGCAACCGCAAGTGTCCATTAAGGACAATGATAATCAATCATGTATAAATATATCTTACATCTTATCATTACGGTGTCATTCTTTTCGGTGTCTTCATCGATTCATGCACAGAGTAGTGACATGTTTTGGTTGGATGGTTATGTTCGCGATGGTTTTACGAACGAAAACATTGACAAAGCAGCAGTATATCTACTGAATCAGGACAGCGTGCTGTTGGACAGTACCCAAACAAAACAGCATGGCTGGTCTTTGAACATAAAGCGGTCCAAGTCGTTCCGCTCATGTATCATAAAGGTTGTGCATCCCGACTACCCGACTCAATACAGCGCATATTCACTGAAATACTTAGGCAAGAGCAGTCGTTTTAAACTGCCTCCCATGTACCTAAAGCGCAAGGGAAGCTTTACCGAGCAGTTGCTTGACGAGGTCGAGGTGACAGCCACTAAGGTAAAGATGTTCTACCGCGGCGACACCCTGGTTTACAACGCTGATGCGTTCAACGTGGCAAATGGCAGCATGCTCGATGCTCTGATAAGGCAGATGCCGGGCACGGAACTGACAAGGAATGGCGAGATATTCGTAAACGGCAGGAAGATAAACAACCTGCTGCTCAACGGCAAGGACTTCTTCCGCGGGAACAACAAACTGATGCTCGAGAACCTGCCGTACTACACCATCAAGGAGATTAAGGTGTATGAGCAGACTCCCGAGAAGGCTGCCGCGCTGCACGACGAGAGGGCGAAGAAGGACTTCGTGATGGACGTGAACCTGAAGAAGGAGTACAGCACTGGCTACATGGCAAACGTGGAGGCAGGCGCAGGGACGGAGGAGGCCTATTTGGCACGCCTGTTCGGGCTTCGTTTCACCAACGTGTCGCGGCTGGCAGTCGTCGGGGGCATGAACAACCTGAACATGGGCGACTACGCGTTCAGCGGAAACGTGTTCGGAGACCCTGCCCGTGACGGCAGGACGAAAAGCAGGTTGCTGACCGCCGAGCTGTTGACGGAGAACAAGGAGAGGAAAAACGTGCTGACGGTGGAGCTGAGCCACAGAAAGTCGGGACGGGGAGCGGACGAGTTTCAGGAGACCTTCCACAGCGATGCCAGCACGTTCAGCACAGCGCAGAGTTCACAGGCCAACAGGAACCTGGGCGCATCGCTGTCGAACAAATACACCCTAAAAGTGCCCTTCTGGATGGAGAGCACGACGAAGTTGCGCCTGAACGACAGGAAGGACGAGGGCAGCGAGCGGTACTACGAGTCAGGAGCGGACACAAGGCGGCAGGGGATAGCCGTGCTCGACTCCCTCTTCGGCATTGGGGAGGCATTGAACGACCCCTCCATGATTAGCGCGCGAAAGCGGTGGGAAAAAAGCAAGGCAAGGGAGTACGGTGCTTCGCAGGAGTTTAACATTGCCAGAAAGTTATGGAACACGGACGTGATAGACCTCAGCGCAGGAGTGGACTACTCCAAGAGCAACAACGAAACGGACCGCTACAACCGTTACCTCACATGGAAGTCAGGGGAGAGGCTGGAGGACGTGCTGGAAGACATAGACCGTCCGAACACTCATGTGGGAGCAATGGCGGACGTGTCGTACAAGCTCTCCCGATTGCTATTCGCAACAGACCTGAAGCTCTTCTTTAAGTACCGATTCAATCAAGGCAAGGACAGGGAGACGATAACGGACGGCGCATCGTTGTCAATAGACAGGGAGAACAGCTATGACAGGAGGATGACCGAGCACAAATACACCGCAGGGCTTAATTCCTACTACTTCTGCTTCCATGGGGACGTTCTGACCATCTGCAACGTTACGCTCCCCGTCTCCTTCATCGATAGGAGCACCGATTACAGCAGGCATTCCATCGACACCTGCCTCATGCAGTCGCCCGTATTCTTTGAACCTTCAATTTCGTTGCAGCATAAGAAGCTGGGTGGTAGCAACGGACTACTGTACTATGATATATGGTATTTCAATGCCTCCTCGTCACTTCAGTACTCGCTGCCCGATGCCACGCAGCTGATAACGCTTCCGCTTACGTCGGACAGGCTGAACATCTATCAGGGCAACGCACACCTGAAAGCACCTGCTACATGGACCACGGATCTTAGCTGGAAGATTCCGTTCAAACGTCGTGGCGGCTATTTGCAACAGAGCCTGTCCTATACGAATTACATCAACAGGATAGTGAACACCTATCGCTACGAGGACGGGGTGTACACCAACAGGCCGGACAACGTGAACGGCATGTGGAATCTTAAGGTTAGCACACGCGGAGGATTGGACTTTAAGAGATCGTCTATAAGCTACGGATGGTCGGTCAACTACCAGCGGATGAAGAACTTTGCAGCTGACGGCACTTCTGGGCAGTCCGTGCAGATTGACAACAACGAGCTTAGGAATGTGTTCAACCTTCAGCTTCGCAGCCATTACAAGAAGGTGTCGGGAGGCATCCACTTGAGTGCGGTCTGGAGAAAGCCGATGAATGACGGAGCTGACATTGACTACCATGACACATGGGATAACCGTGCAGACTTATGGCTCACCATACACCTGCCAGCAGGCATAGATTGGGAGACCGAATGCGAGTTTACGAAACGCCATGGCTACTCGGGCAATGAACTGAACAGGCTGATGTGCGACTGGAGCATGAGCCTGTCGAAGTCCATCTTGAAGGACAAGATAGACCTGAAACTGCAAGCCATCGACATCCTCCACCAGTACAAGAGTGTGGCATACGTTGTCAACGAGCGCGGAATACGGGAGACACGCAGCGTTTCCCTTCCTGCCTACCTGTTATGCAGCATGACATATAAGTTCAACAAGCAACCGAAAAGGAGAGAATGACGGCAAGTCTTGGAAACAAATGGTCTTTATATCAACTCATTCTAAACATTTGCTTATGAAAAAGATGATTACATTTTCTGCGCTGCTCTGCCTGCTGGCAGGGTGCAGCAAGCTGACGGTGGACAATTCCGTGGTAGCGACTTTTGACCTCGACCGCTTCTTGGGCAGCTGGTATGAGATTGCCCGTTTCGACCACAGGTTTGAACGCGGCATGGAGCAGACAAAGGCGAACTATGTGCTCCGTGAGGACGGCAAGGTGGATGTGCTGAACACGGGTATGAAGGATGGGAAACCGTCTGAGTCAAAGGGAGTTGCCAAGCTGACGGACACGCCTGCACTGCTGCGGGTGTCGTTTTGGGGTCCGTTCTATTCTGACTACCGCATCATGCTGCTCGACGATGACTATCAATATGCCCTTATCGGTGGCGGCAGCGACGACTACCTGTGGATTCTCTCGCGCACACCGCAGATTTCGGATGAACTCAAGAGTCTGATTCTTGCCGAGGCGGAAAGGCGCGGATATGATACCAGCAAATTGATTTGGGTGAAGCAGTAGTTCTTCTCCCCTGTTTCTCATTGTTTGTCCCCGACTTCTCCAAGTCGGGGATTTTTGTTGCCCTCAGACAGGAAGGTCAGAAACGAGGTGCAGGACACCTCGGTGTGTGGCGCGGTTTCACAGCCTCTAAATCGGAGTCCCCGACTCCGACCGACCGATGTCCCCGACTCCGACCAATCGGAGTCGGGGACATCGATTTTGGGGGTATTTCTGCCACTGAACTGCACCGCAACAGGGGTGGGAATCGGGGCGACGGTGTTCATCCGATGCCGTGCATGGTGGTGGGCAACTGTTTTTTGCCATTTATTTCGTCATAAATGCTGTTCTCCGTTTCCGATTCTCAACTAATATCACTACCTTTGCCACAAATATTCATCTTTAATTCGCATTCTTATGAAGACATTGGAAAAGATTTTTGCAGCGAAACTGCTGAACATCAAGGCCATCAAGTTGCAGCCTGAGAATCCGTTCACATGGGCGAGCGGCTGGAAGTCGCCGTTCTATTGCGACAACCGAAAGACGTTGAGCTATCCCGATTTGCGCAACTTCGTGAAGCTGGAGATTTGCCGCGTGATTGAGGAGAACTTTCAGGAGGTGGATGCCATCGCTGGTGTGGCCACGGGTGCCATTCCGCAGGGGGCATTGGTGGCGGATGCGCTGCATAAGCCGTTTGTGTATGTGCGCAGCAAACCGAAGGACCACGGGTTGGAGAACCTGATTGAGGGTGAGTTGAAGCCTGGCATGAAGGTGGTGGTGATTGAGGACCTGATTTCGACGGGTGGCTCGTCGCTGAAAGCTGTGGAGGCTATCCGCAACAACGGGTGTGAGGTCATCGGCATGGTGGCAAGCTACACGTATGGCTTCGAGGTGGCGAAGAAGGCGTTTGCCGAGGCGAAGGTGAAGCTCATTACGCTGACCAACTACGAGGCAGTGCTGGAGGTGGCACTGAAGACTGGCTACATTACGGAGGAGCAGATTCCTGTGCTGAACGAGTGGAGAGCGAATCCGAGCGAATGGAAAAAGGATTGAGGCATGGCTAAATACGAGAGTCAAATCAAGCAAGTTCCTTACAGCCAAAGCGCGGTGTATGCCAAGTTGGCTGACCTGACGAACTTGGCGGTGATAAAGGAGCGGCTGGACGACCCTAACGTGCAGGCACAAATCCCTGCCGACAAGATGGGGGAGGTGCGCAACGCTGTGAATCAGATGGAGTTCACTGCCGACACGGTGAGTGTGCCCGCTGGTCCCATCGGCACGATTGCCGTGCAGATTGTGGATAGAGAACCCGAGAAGTGCGTGAAGTTCACTTCGACCAACTCGCCCGTGGGCTTCAAGTTGTGGGTGCAGATGCTGCCGATGGGCGACACGGGGTGCAAAATCAAGGTGACGATTGACGCTGACCTCAACTTCTTCATGAAGCAGATGGTGGGCAGCCACTTGGAGAAAGGGGTGGACAAGTTTGCCGATATGCTGGCAATGATACCCTACGAGTAATTCACAGCAACGACGGGCATGACGGCGTGTCTCACCAGAGGTGGGAAGGTCGTCAGTTGTGTCGTGCAAGAAACAATCAAAGTATGGCAGACAAATTGTGGACGAAGAATGTCTCAATGACGGAGGAGATAGAGAAGTTCACCGTGGGCAGAGACCGCGAAATGGACTTGTATCTGGCTAAGTATGATGTGCTTGGCTCGATGGCGCACATCACGATGCTGCAGTCGATTGACCTGCTGACGGCAGATGAGCTGAAGGTGCTGTTGAAGGAACTGAAAGCCATCTATCGGCAAGCGGAGAAGGGCGAGTTTGTGATTGAGGAGGGCGTGGAAGATGTCCACTCGCAGGTGGAGATGCTGCTCACCCGTAAGCTTGGCGACATCGGCAAGAAGATTCATTCGGGCAGAAGCCGCAACGACCAAGTGCTCGTCGATTTGAAGCTGTTCATCCGCGACCAAATCAAGGAGATTGCAGGGCTGGTGAAGAGCCTTTTCGACGAACTCATCACGCAGTCGGAGCGGTACAAGCATGTGCTCATGCCCGGCTACACACACTTGCAGGTGGCGATGCCCAGCTCGTTCGGTCTTTGGTTTGGGGCTTATGCCGAGGGGCTTGTGGATGACATGCAGTATCTGCAAGCGGCATGGAAAATCACCAACCGAAATCCGCTCGGCTCGGCGGCTGGATATGGCAGTTCGTTCCCACTCAATCGCCAGATGACCACCAACCTGTTAGGCTTCGACTCAATGGATTACAACGTGGTGTATGCCCAGATGGGGCGTGGCAAGACGGAGCGCAACGTGGCGTTCTCGATGGCAAGCATCGCTGGCACACTCGCCAAACTGGCGTTCGATGCCTGCATGTTCAACTCGCAGAACTTCGGTTTCGTCAAGCTGCCAGCCGACTGCACCACGGGTTCCAGCATCATGCCACACAAGAAGAACCCCGACGTGTTTGAGCTGACCCGTGCCAAGTGCAACAAACTCCAGTCGTTGCCCGTCACGGTCACGATGATCATGAACAACCTGCCCGTGGGCTACTTCCGCGACCTGCAAATCATCAAGGAAGTCTTCCTCCCAGCCTTCGACGAACTGAAAGACTGCTTGCAGATGGCTGCCTACATCATCAACAAGATGGAGGTAAACGAGCACATACTCGACAATGCCATCTACGACCCCATGTTCTCGGTGGAGGAGGTGAACCGTCTGGCACGCGAGGGCATGCCCTTCCGCGATGCCTACAAGAAAGTGGGCCTCGACATTGAGGCTGGCAACTTCACCCCCAACAAAGACATCCACCACACCCACGAAGGCTCTATCGGCAACCTCTGCAACGACCGAATCCAAGCCCTCATGGACGAAGTGGTCAGCGGTTTCAAGTTCGAGAAGATGGAGAAGGCGGTGAAGCAACTGCTGGACAAGGACTGACCCCAACCGATTATAGAAAAACAAGAACACCCACGGCTGTGTCCCTTTACCCGAAGGAGCACAGCCGTGGGTTTTTCATGCCCAGCGTTTTCCAATGCCGTCTCGCACCGCCATGCTCACACATCCAACAAATTTTGAAGAAAATTGTGGAAAGGGCGGGATATTTGTCTACCTTTGTCGTATAATAGGCAGAAGGGACGGAGAAACAGAAGCACGCGTGAATACAGACGAGCAAATAGCAGAAGCCGTGAAAGGCGGTGGGCGTGAGGGGCAAAGACTGATGGTCAGCCGCTACGGTCAGGTGGTCTTTTCCATGATAGCACGGCAAGTGCCGCGAACGGTGGATGCGGAGGAACTGACGCAAGACACTTTCCTGCGAGCTTTCAGCCACATCGGCAGCTACGACCCTCGGCGAGCGTCGCTCACCACATGGCTCTGCCGCATCGCCTACCGACTGACACTCGACTTCCTGAAACGCCGCCGCTTGCCCGTCGTCCCGATAGACGACAACACTGCATGGGAGACGGACATCAGCGACGAGCAGTTAGAGGCGGAACTGAGCACAGGAAGGGAGGAACGCATACAGCAATTGGAGCAACTGATGGACAACTTGCCGCCCGACGAACGCCTGTTGCTGACGCTCCACTACTTTGAGAACCGCTCGTTAGACGAATGCTCGTTCATCATGGATGCCACGCCTCACGCTTTGGCGAATCGCCTCTACCGAATCCGCAAGAAACTCCACAAAGAACTTCAGAAGACATGACGACCCACAAAGATACTGACCTGCGCGAAGCACTGCGCCGCAAATATGCCGACACGCCGCAGTTGCCAGCGGACTTCTCCGACCGCCTGATGCAACGCCTTGAGCAACAAGACACAAAGCCCAAGCGTCGTCGTGTGTGGCTATACCCTGCCGTCGGTGTCGTTGCCGCCAGCCTCCTGCTGTTGCTGACATTGTATCATTATAATAATGTGGCAACAAAGGAACAACCACTCGTGGAGAAGCGGATTGCCCATCAACGCAACGTGGAGAAGCCCGTAAAGCCCCAAGCAAAAGAGCAGGAATTAGCGCATTGTGAAACGATGACACAAAAGCCGTCCGTGCTAATCACCGCCACTCCTACGACGGAGGAGGAGGAACAGACAAGCACCTGCATCAACGAGCAAGCATCTGCCCCTGCGGACAACAACCTGCACTACGCCAAGCACGAAACCACCGACACCACCTATCAGAAGCCCAGCCGCATGGAGGACTTCATCGTGAAGTTAGCAGATTATCATCAAGTGAAGGGCGAACGGCTCGAATGCTCCTCAGACAAAGCCGACTCCGCCATTGTCTGCATCGCCTACGTCTTCGAGGACAAGGAGGAGCAGAACCTCTTCGGTCGCTTGCTGCAAGCCGCCTGTTGGTACGACAGCAAAACGCCCGGCTACCTCCTCAACTACTCTTACCTGCAATTCTTCTTCTGCCTGAAGGACCTGCAACTGGGGCTGAAGTACCTTTGGATAGCCGAGCGCGTGAACGGCAGGATACTGCTCTACAGCACCCACTCCCCCATCGACGCCGAGGTGTCGTCGGAATGCTTTCATAACTACCGCGATAAACTGACACATACAAATATTCATCAAAAAACAAAAGCATTATGAAGAGAACAATCCTCCTAAGCCTTTTGGCGTTCACAAGCATCGCCACACAGGCACAACCGCAAGAAGAAACAAGAAACAGAATCATGCGAGCCGAGTCAGTAGCACCCATTTCAGAAATCATCCGTGAATCGAAAACCAAGAAAACAACAGTCGAATGGCACAGCACAGAGAACAACTCGTGGCATGAAGACATCGGCATCTTAGACAAAGTGCCCGTCACCGACCTCCAAGACGCATTTCCCAGCACATACCTTGCAACACCACCAGAGGGAATGGGTTGGACATCTATAGGATGGCAACTGGCAGACGAGGGCGACAACACCGTGCTGCACTGCTATCTCCGCATGCCAGCCGACATCGTGACGAACCTATGGTTAGGCGGCAGCGAGAGCGTCATCCTCGACAAGGAGACAGGCATCATCTACCAAGCCCAAAGCACTGTGCCAGCGCGTTGCTACAACAAGGTGTTCGGCGTGAAGGGCAAAAAGGACACCGCCCTCGACCTGCAAATCATCTTCCCCCGTCTGCCCGACACGGCAAGGAAGTTAGCCATCTACGGCGTTCCTGCCTGGCGCATGCAAGGAATGGATATTGAGTTCAGCGACCAGACACCCATCGAGCAATACGACGTCGTTCCACAGTTCCACATGCCCCGCATAGTGAAGGAATCCGTCAATTACAACAAAGACAACCTCGACTCGTGGGCTGTTTACACCGATGCCCACTTCATCAAGCCTGTGACGGAAAACACCATGGCCATCTGGCGCACCCCCGATGCCACCTATCTGGCCATCGCCACCGAACAGAACTGGCTCCGCGAGTACTACGGAAGAGGCGACAAAACAATCCTCCTCGACCAGCAAGGCCACCAGTACAAGTGCAAGGAAGTCATGGGCTACCCCAAAGGCGACATCTTTTGGCTTGATGGATATCCGGGCGACCACTTCGCCATCGTTCTCGTATTCGAGCCACTGCCGCTGGACGTCACCACTTTCAACTATATAGACCCCGAGGGAGAACCTTTCAGCGCATGGGGCGCCGACTGGAGCGGCGACGCAATCACCGACCTCGACGTTCAGCAACTGCGCAACAACCAACACCTGTTTGAATACCATCCGCGCGTGGTCGTAAAGTGACCTCTGCCTTCAACACGAAACAGGCACAATATGACCCACAAAATCGGAGTCCCCGACTCCGACTCACCGATGTCGGGGACTCCGCCAAGTCGATGTCCCCGACATCGATTTTGTGGTATAAAAAGAGGGGTACTCAGTGCGCACCATCTGCACCCCTCTCGGGAAAGGGTGAGAGGAAAGGGTGAGAGGCAAGGTTGCCAACGCCCCGTCCCCTTCCTGCCGCCAACAGATTCTCTTCTATTACCACTAATAAATGTTAAAAACGCCTCTTTCTTGGAAGGTTTTATATCGAAAACTTGCGAGATTCAGGTGTTTCCCTTTACTTTGTAGGCGGAAGCACGGTGAGAACTCTGCATTCTGAACCATTATCAACAACCAAAACAAAACCAATATGAACAAGAAAAACATTATTTTCCTTCTGCTTGCCCTTGTCGCAATGGCAGGATGGGCGCAAGAGAAAGGAGAAGTCGTCTGGAACGAAATCGTCACGGGATATTCCAATATCAGCCACGTCATCCGGATAACGAAAGTAACCATGAACAGCGACCGCACGGACCTCGCCTTGCACCTCACATTTCCCAAAGGACGGCAAATAGGCTTTCCGTTTGGCATGGTGCTGAAGGCCAACGGCAAGGAGTATGCCGTGACCGATGCCACCATCATCAAGTTGGGCGAGCCATATACCATGTCCGCAGACACACTGGACTTTGTGCTGACCTTCGCTCCCCTGCCGACAGACACGAAAGCGTTCGACTTCGTGTCGCCCAACGGCATACAATGCTCGAACATCCGCAGTACTCATGACCAGCCCGACGGCATAGCCAACACCTACTGGCGCAACGACGCGACGGGCGACTGGCAGATAGGCATTGCCGAGAAACACGTGATTTACAAGAATCATATATGGGACATCGCTCGTCAAACCGAGGCGAAAGACACCTATTCGCTGACATTAGACGACGGCACGGTCATCAAAATCGGCAAGATGAAGAAGGGGCGGCGCACCATCGCTGTCGGCAAGGAGAAGCCCGTGGCATGCAGCCTTATCACGGGAACCACACTGCCCGACTATCCGAAGAAGGATCTGCGCAAGGGCTTTGTTGACAACGGCTACAGCCTGACCGACAGCGCGACCATCGTCGGCTGGCTGAAAGACATGCCGCAAGCGGCTTGGCAAAAGGGGGCGGAGTTTGACATGCAGTATGACAAC
>CAMWJL010000040.1 GCA_947174565.1 uncultured Prevotellaceae bacterium
AATTGCGGATAATCATTAAAATATAGACCAAAAATATATACATGTTCATCATTTGAATGGTAAAAAGGCAGATAACCGCAAATCTAATCTTCAATGTCTATGCATTCGGTGTCATGCAAACATTGACAATGCTCACCGAACACGTTTCTCTCGCGGAGGAAATGCCGCTGATTTAGACATTTTTGATGCTTTGTATCCTTAAGATTGCAGAAAATCCTCAATTTCATTGAAGAGTCTCCGACAAAAAGGGCTGGCAAAGCGACACATGCTTTGCCAGCCCTTGTTATATCGTCCTCAGTTCTGTGAGGGCACCAAGTTTATGCTTGTCTCTGCACTTCCTGCATCACACGGAGGAAGTTGCCGCCCCAAATCATCTGTATCTGTTCGTCGGTGTAGCGTTCGCAGAGCAGTCGGCGAGTGAAGTTGATGAGTTCGCTGGCTGATGCACAGCCACGGATGCCTCCGTCGCCATCGAAGTCGGTACCAATGCCTACATGCTCAATGCCCATCACGTTGACCATGTGGTTCAGGTGTTCGATAGCATCGAGGATGGTGGCTTCGGTCACACCCTCGGTGGGTGAGGCGAAGGAACGGAGCACGTTGTGTGGGTTGTAATCAACGGAATCCTTGACAAGGAAGCCATGATAGAGCGTCACTTGTGCCACACCTCCTGCATCGGCAAGGGCACGCAGCTGGGCATCGGTCAGGTTGCGCGGATGGTTGCACAAGGCTCGGGCGGAGGAATGGCTGCACACGATGGGAGTGCGGCTCAGTTTGATGGCATCATAAAAACTTTCTTCGCTGGCATGACTGAGGTCCACCATCATGCCCACGCGGTTCATCTCGGCAATGACTTCCGCTCCGAACTCGCTCACACCGCCATGCTCGCGGTTGCCTCGAGCGGAGTCGCAGATGTCGTTGTCGCCGTTGTGGCAGAGGGTCATATAGACGACACCGCGCTGACGGAAGGCTTTGACGTTTCGGATGTCCTTGCCAATGGCATAGCCGTTTTCAATGCCGAGCATGATGGCTCGTTTGCCCTCACGCTTCAACCGCCAGAGGTCGGCAGGAGTGTAGGCTATATCAACTGCGGTGCAGTTCTGTGCCGCCATTTCCTCTATTTGGGTGAGGATTTGGTTAGCTTTGGCAGTGGCGTTCTCGAGCGATGCCTCGTCGCGCTCCTGCTGCTCCAAATAGGCTGCCATGATGGTAGCATCGAGGTGTCCATCAGCCATCTTGTGGAGGTCAACCAGCACTTTTGGGTCGCGCGAAGCGAAGTTGATGCCCTGAGAGAAGAACATGGGGGTGTCGCAATGGCTGTCGAGCGTCAAAATCTTGTCGTGCAGTGCTTTTGCCCTCTTGAACTCGGTGCTCTCCTCCACTAACCACTTGAAGATGGGCATCATGGAGCGGTCGTTCCGCAGGATGTAGGTCTCGGGATGCCACTGAACAGCCAAAACTGACTTGAACTCGCACGATTCGATGGCTTCGATAACCCCGTCCTCGCTCATTGCCGACACACTCAGACAGGAGGCTACATCCTTACATGCCTGATGGTGGAAGGAGTTGACAGGGAGTTTCTCAATGCCCTGATGGTCAGAGTTGTATTCCGTCCCACCACACATATCGAAGGCGAAGAGGCGTTCCAGCATAGAGCCTTTCGTCAGTGTGACAGTGTGGGAGGGGTAGCGTCTGTCTTGGTCTTGGCTGTGCTTGATGCGCGTACCTTCCATCTGCGTGTGGATGTCTTGGTAGTTAGTGCCTCCAAGGGCAGCGTTGATGACCTGAATGCCCTTACAAATGCCTAACATGGGGATTTGTCGGTCGTAGGCCATACGAGCCAAGAGCAGCTCCTGCATGTCACGTTCGGGCGTGATGCTGTGGAGTTCCTTGATGGGTTCTTCGCCCAACAGCAACGGGTTGATGTCACCACCCCCACTGAAGAGGATGCCGTCCAAGCCATCGAGCAGTTCACCCAAGCGTCCATCTGGCAAGAAGGGGGGGATGATAAAGGGAATGCCTCCTGCTTGCAGCACTGACTGGTAATAGCCCTCAGCCAGCATACAGGTTTCTTTGTCATAGTTGCCTGTGATGCCGATGACGGGGTGTGGCTTGTCTGTTCGGGAGGTGCTGTTAAGGTCTTTGTAGCGACCTTCCCAATGAAATGCTCCCATGTGTCAATGATTGTTGCTTATTTCTTTTTCTTCTTGAAGTTCTCGTAGAAGGGTTGTGACTCTACCTGTCCCTCGAAGAACTTTGCCCATTCGGCTGCCCCCTTAGGACCGCGTTGTTCCGTGTAGCCACGCTCCTCGCGTGAGGGTTTGGCTCCAGCACCACGCACCACACCACTGCCCTTTCGGCTCTTCTTCTCGCCATAGAAGCGGTTTTCTTCACGCTCATGACGGTGGTTGCGTCGTGTGCTGCGTTCGCCCCTCACAGAGCGGAAGCTGCCGCCTTCCTTGCCGCCACGTCTCTTCTCACCGCCACCACGCTGACCTTCTGTCTGATCGGTCACTTCCACATTCACCTTGCGACCATCGAAGTCGGTGCCGTTGAGCACGTTCAGGACGGTCTTTGTCTGCTGCTCTGGCACTTCAAAGAAGGAGAAGTTCTGCATGAGGTCGATGCGACCCAAGTCGATGTGCGCACCTGCGCCCACACGGTTGATGAAGCCCATGAATACTTTGGGCGAGATGCCATCTTTCTTGCCGAGATTGATGAAGAGACGTGTGTAACCTGCCTCAGCGGTACGACTGCGTTCACCACCACGGCTGCGACGCTCTCCACGTCCACGTTTCTCACCAAAGCCGTCTCTTTCATCACGACGACCGCTTTTCTCCGAGGGCTGGAGGATTTCGGGAGCGTTCTTGTAGTAGTTGAGGAAAGTGTTGAACTCCATCGACACCATACGCTTGATGAGGTCTTCCTTCTCCATCATGTCGAACTTGCGATACACCTCGGGGAGGAATGGAGCAATCTCCTCTTCATCGACTTCCACCTTCTCGATGTCGTCAATCACTTTATAGAGCTGCTTGGCGCAGATTTCCTGACCTGAAGGCAGGATGCCTGGCACAAACTTCTTCTGAATCTGCTTTTCGATGGCACGCACCTTACCCTTCTCCTTCACATGAATGATGGAGATGGAAGTGCCTGAACGACCTGCACGACCCGTTCTGCCCGAACGGTGGGTATAGCTCTCGATGTCGTCGGGCAACCCGTAGTTGATGACGTGGGTGAGTTCATCCACATCCAAACCACGTGCAGCCACATCGGTGGCCACGAGCAGCTGAACACGATGCTGGCGGAACTTCTGCATCGTCAAATCTCGTTGTGCCTGAGAGAGTTCGCCATGCAATGACTCGGCATTGTAGCCGTCCCTGATGAGCTTGTCTGCCACCTCCTGCGTCTCCATACGAGTGCGGCAGAAAATGATAGCATAAATCTCAGGGTAGTAGTCAGCCACACGCTTCAAAGCATTGTACTTGTCGCGCGCGCTTACCATATAATATATGTGGTTCACATGCTCCGCACCTTCGTTGCGGCTGCCCACCACAATTTCCTTGGCATCATGCAGATATTTCTTTGAGATGCGCTCAATCTCCTTGCTCATGGTGGCGGAGAAGAGCAGCGTGTTGCGCTCTGCTGGCACTCCTGCAAGGATGGTGTCGATACTCTCGGAGAAGCCCATGTTGAGCATCTCGTCTGCCTCGTCCAGCACCACGTTCTCCACTGTTCCGAGTTTGGCAACTTTACGTTCCATGAGGTCAACGAGACGTCCAGGCGTGGCAACAATCACTTGCACGCCTTTCTTCAAAGCTCGAATCTGTGGCTCGATGCTGGCACCGCCATACACGGGGAGCACACGCAAGTCTTTGATATATTTGGAGTAATCCTTCAAATCGTCTGCAATTTGCAAACACAACTCACGTGTAGGTGCCATGATGACTGCCTGTACGTCGGTGCGGCTCGTGTCAATCTTCTGCAACACGGGCAGACCATAAGCGGCAGTCTTTCCTGTACCCGTTTGGGCAAGGGCAACCACATCGTTGTTGTGACCGAGCAGGTAGGGAATCACCTTTTCCTGTACAGGCATTGGTGCTACATAGCCCATCTCTTGGATGGCGCGCAGAATCTCTCCCGATACACCTAACTCTTCAAACGTTGCTTCTACTTTAGGCATTCCGTTTTCGTCCAGCATTTCTTGGGTTTCTGGAGTCTCTTGGTTATCCAGAGTCTCTTGTGTCTCCAGAAGTTCTTGGTTCTCTTGTGTCATGTCTTTAGCTTTTTCCATAATTCTTTGCAAATTCTTTACTGATTGAGTTGTTGAAACTTTGGCACACTTCCGCCGCAAAGGCTGTTCCATGTGCTATAATACGGTTCCACTGCTCCTCGCTGATAGTTGCCAAGTCATCGCCTCCGATGCCCTCCTGCAACAATCCATAGACAATACCTGCGTTGAAGTTGTCGCCTGCTCCGATAGTGGAGACCGTTTCTATTTTATTTACCTTATACGTTTTCGTCACGCTGGGAGAGAAAAGGTTTATATCGCCCTCTGCATCAGTACACAACATCTGTTTGCAGTGGTAAGCCACCTCCTGCTTATAGACGGTTTCTGAATCAGACAGGCGGAACATGTTCTGGAAATCCTCCGTCGAACCACGCACAATACTGGCATAGTCAAAGTTCTCCAAAATCGTCGAATAGAGTTTAATGGCTTCCGAAGCATGCGAAGAGCGGAAATTGATGTCGTAATAAACCAAAGCCCCTCGCTTCGTCGCATACTCTAAAAACTCCTTCACTTTAGTTCTCAACACGGGATTCAACACGAAATAAGACCCCATCATCACAATGTCGTCTCGGTGTACCTCGGGCCATTCCACATCAAGGCGTGCCTTGGGGTAGTCCTTGTAAAACGTGTATTCCGCATCGTTTCGGTCATTCAGATACGCCAGCGAAATGGCTGTACGCCCGTCCTCATACATACACACATGTTGACTATTGACACCATTCTCTTCCATGAAAGCTTTGATAGTTCTGCCTACACGGTCATTGCCCGTCTCGGTTATCATCGTGACATCCTGTCCCATGCGTCCCAATGAGATGAGACCATTGAAAGTAGAGCCACCAGGCACTGCTGCTGTTGGTTGCTCATTCTTGAAAATGATGTCAAAAATCGTCTCTCCTATTCCTATTACTTTTCTCATAAATCGTTTTCTTTCCTGTCTTTTCTTCTTTGTGTTACCAGTCTTTCAGGCTTAATCCTATTATTGTGTTGAAACTTTACCTGAAAATCAATGTGGTCAGTCCTTGTTCGTCAAACATCTCTTTAGCCACCTCTTGAAGGAGTTGCGGCGTGGTACGCTCCAAATGCTCAATGGTATCCTTCATCCCCTCGAACTTATGATAATGAAGGTAAGCCTTTGCCATGTCCAGCGTATAGTTCTCAAAGTTATCACATGCCACACCAATTTGTCCCTTGATTTGTTTCAGAGCGGCATGGAACTGCCGTTCAGAAAGGGGCTTGTTCATCAGCTTATCTAATTCCTGCCGCACGATCTTCAAGCATTTCTCCACATCCTTAGCGTCACACCCGAAATAGATGGTCCATGTAGAGGTATCTGTATAGTTGGTCAGTGTACTCTCTACGGTATAAACCAGCCCTTTATGCTCCCTCAGTGCGATGTTCAGCCGCGAATTCATGCCAGGACCGCCCAAGATGTTGTTGAGGAAGTAGAGCGCAATGCGTTTGTCATCTTGCGACCCGTATGCTGCCCGTCCAATCATCACATGGGCTTGGTGTGTGCCACGCTCTTCAATGATAAGACCATGGTTGCTTCCTGAACTGACAGGATATAGAGGTCTTACAGGACTTGTAGAACATGTAGAGCCTATCGAACCCGTCGGGTTTATTGTCTTCATGCCCCTTTCCACTATCCTTTTCGCCTTTCCGAAATCCACATCGCCCATGACGAAGAACACCATCTTCTCAGGTCTATATAAACGCTTCACAAACCTCAAGGCATCCGCTGTCTGAAACCGCCTCACATTTTCCGCTGTGCCCAAGATGTCGTGCCCGAGGTCATGCCCCTTATAGATAAGGTTTTCAAAGCGGTCAAAGATGAGGTCAGCTGGAGTATCATTGTAGCTCTCAATCTCATCCACTATCACCTCACACTCCTTATCTATCTCGTGTTGAGGAAAGGTGCTGTGAAACACGATGTCGAAGATGAGTTCTGCCGCCCGTTCAAAGTGCTCCTTCATAAAAGCAGCATACACCACGGTCTCTTCTTTGTTCGTATAGGCGTTCAGGTCTCCACCCACCGCCTCCATCCTGTTGATGATGTGCCAAACCTTCCGTTGCCGAGTGCCTTTGAACATCATGTGCTCGCAGAAGTGTGCCATCCCTTCCTCACCCGCTTCTTCGTCGCGTGTGCCTGCATCAATGCTGATACCGCAGTACGCCACGTTAGTGGGTGATGGAATCTGTATCAAACGCAATCCGTTTTCAAATGCGTATGTCCGTGCTTCTTCTGCCATTACTTCTCTCTTTTCTGATAGGGCTTTGTCCTACAGGCACTATAAGACTGTTTCTCAATAAATGACTAATCCCGCCAATCCGCAGAGCAGAATGATGATGATGGGATGAATCTTATAGAGTCTCGTTCCCACGAATGACATGAAGAAGATGATTAAACTCACCACGAACGTAAACACCGATTCAGACGGGTCACCAAAGTTCTCTTTCGACATCAACATGATGGCGGCAGCAGCCAGCAAACCTACAATCACAAGACGCAACGTGCCAAAGATGTCTGTCACAGCCTTCGATTGGCTATGCTTCAAAAGGAACTTACTGATGCTCACCATCAGGATGAACGGCAGCCAAATCACACTTAACGATGCCAAGACAGCACCCAATACAGCCGCCCATGTAGGGAAACCCTCATGAATCACTGCCGTATAGCCTGTGTAAGTGGCGCAGTTGATGCCGATAGGACCAGGTGTCGATTGGCTAATAGCCACGATATCAGTGAACTCGTCGATAGTCATCCAATGATGTTTGTTCACCACTTCGTCCTGAATAAGTGACAACATCGCATAACCACCTCCAAAGTTGAAGATGCCTATCTTGGAAAAGACGTAAAACAATTTTAAGAATATCATGGTGCCAAATTAAGCGTCAGTCGTTCAATCTTTTATTTGTTCCATTGTCCCCACAGGAAACCACCCACACCAGCAGCGAGGATGCACCAAATGGGCGAAACGCCAAAAGCCGCAATCAACAAGGCTGTCACCACGGGAATCCACCAGTTCGTCTTGCTCAGTTTCGCCTTGCTCGCCATGCCGAAGCAGGGAGCCAGAATCAACGCCACCACACAAGGACGAACACCCATGAAGATTTTCTCCACATACACATTCCCCTTGAATGTCTGGAAGAACAAGGCAATGAGCAAGATGGCTACAATGGACGGCAGTGCGGTGCCCAATGCTCCCACAATGCCGCCTTTTACGCCCTTCAGTTTCAAGCCGATGTGCGAGGCCATGTCGATGGCAAAGAGACCCGGAGTGCTCTGCGCCACGACCAGCGTGTCCATGAACTCCTCATGGCTCAGCCACTGCTTCTTGTCCACCACCTCCTTCTCCATCATCTGCACCATAGCAAAGCCGCCCCCTAAAGTGAAGCTGCCTATTTTGGCGAATGTGAGGAAGATGTCTGTGTAGGTGCTCATCGGATTTTGGTCTTTTTTTTAGTCCTTCTAGCCTTTCTAGTATGTCTAGATTATATAGAATTATCTATTGATTTTTCTCTTCAATCCACTTGCGAGCATTGACGAATGCCTCAATCCAAGGAGTAGCCTCATCTGCCTTTCGGTCAGCAGGATAGTTCGCTTGCTGCCAAGGGAAGATGGCACGCTCAAGGTGCGGCATCATCGCCAAGTGGCGACCATCGGCCGAAGCGATACCTGCTACATCGTAGGTAGAGCCGTTTGGATTGCCTGGATAGCCAGAATAGTTGTACTTCGCTACGATATTGTACTCGCTCTCAGCCTTTGGCAAATGGAAGTTGCCTTCGCCGTGAGCTACCCAAATGCCTAACTTGCTGCCGCTCAACGAACCGAACATGACTGACTTGTTCTCTGGAATTTGAAGGGTAACAAACTCACTCTCAAACTTGTGGCTCACGTTGTGAAGCATCTGCGCATAATCCTTCGCATCCGTCACAGCATGGTTGTTGTTGATAAGACCGAGTTCCACCATCAGCTGGCAACCGTTGCAGATGCCCAGCGACAAGGTGTCCTCACGGGCATAAAACGCGTCGAGTGCAGCCTTTGCCTTGGGATTGAAGAGGAAAGCACCTGCCCAACCCTTTGCAGAACCAAGCACGTCGGAGTTGGAGAAACCACCACAGAACACAATCATGTTGATGTCCTCTAATGTCTCGCGACCGCTCACAAGGTCAGTCATCATCACGTCCTTCACGTCAAAGCCTGCCAAATAGAGCGAGTAAGCCATTTCGCGCTCACCGTTCGTTCCCTTCTCACGGATGATAGCAGCCTTCACGCCAGTGCGCTCTCGGCGGTCAGCACTGATGCCATACTGCGCCAACTTACCCGTGAACGAAGCAGGGAATTTATGCTCAATCGGCTGTTTCTTATAGTTGTCGAAACGCTCCTTTGCCATTCCGTTGAACGACTGCTTGGTGTCAAGACGGTAAGAAGTCGAGTACCAGATGTCACGCAACTTGTCAATGTCGAAGTAGCGGTTACGCCCTCCCTTCTTCACCACAATCTGGCGTTCCTCAATGGGCTGACCAATTTCGACAAAGCCCACACCTGCCTTGTTCAGCAGATACTCCACCTCTCTCTTGTCTGCATTCTTCACCTGAATCACCACACCAGGGTTCTCGGCAAAGAGCAACTTCACAGGGTCGGTCTCGGCTATGCCATTGAGGTTGACCTTGATACCACCCTTCTGATTGGCGAAAGTCATCTCCAACAGCGTAGTGATGAGACCACCTGCGCTGATGTCATGACCAGCCAAAAGAAATCCCTCCTTCACCAGTTCCTGCACAGCCAAGAAAGCATCGCGGAAGTATTCAGGATTCTTCACCGTCGGCACGTCACTACCCACCTTGCCAAGACTCTGCGCAAAGGCAGAACCACCAAGTTTCAGTGTATCGAACGAGAAATCAATATGATAAAGCGTCGTGTTTGCATCATTCACCAACACAGGACTAACAACCTTCTTCACGTCGCTCACCTCACCGCCCGACGACACAATCACCGTTCCGGGTGAGATAATCTTGCTGCCGTCAGGATACTTCTGCGTCATGGAGAGCGAATCCTTACCCGTCGGTACGTTCACCTGCAAGGCACAGCAGAAATTGCTCAAAGCCTGCACACCCTCGTAAAGACGTGCATCCTCGCCCTTCTGCGAACGGCAAGGCCACATCCAGTTAGCAGAGAGGCTCACCGAATCAAGACCTTCTGCCAAAGGTGCCCAAACAAGGTTGGTCAGCGACTCAGCCACCGACAGCACACTGCCTGCTGCGGGGTCAGCCAAACCTGCCTGTGGTGCATGACCGATGGCAGTGGCTATGCCCTTCTCGCCACGATAGTCGAGAGCCACCACGCCGCAATCGCTCAAAGGCAACTGAATCTCGCCCTGACACTGCTGACGGGCAATCTTACCAGTCACGGAGCGATCCACCTTGTTGGTCAACCAGTCCTTACAAGCCACTGCCTCCAGCTGCAGCACGTTCTCCAAGTATGCTCCTATCTCTTTGTAAGAATAGGTCACATCCTCATACTTCCTCACCACCGTTTCGTCAGTCATCACCGTCTTGGGCGAATGACCGAACATCTGCGCCACGTCGAGGTCGAATGGACGAACACCGTCGCCCTGTTGGAAAGCAAAGTGTGCATCGCCTGTTGTCTCACCCACCACATACAGCGGTGCGCGTTCGCGCTCGGCAATCTGACGCACATGTTCAATGTGCTTCTCGTCTATGAGCAAGCCCATGCGCTCTTGGCTCTCGTTGGCGATAATCTCCTTTGAAGAAAGGGTCTGGTCACCAATAGGCAGCTTGGTCATGTCGATAAGACCGCCACACTCTTCCACCAACTCAGAGAGACAATTCACATGACCAGCCGAGCCGTGGTCGTGGATGCTCACCACAGGGTTTACCTCCTCCTCACAAAGGGCACGCACAAGGTTGTTGGCACGTTTCTGCATCTCAGGGTTAGCACGCTGCACAGCGTTCAACTCGATGCCCGACGAGTAACGACCTGTGTCAACAGACGATACGGAACCGCCACCCAAGCCAATGCGGTAGTTATCACCACCCACAACAACCACCTTATTACCCTTCTCAGGCGTACCTTTCAGGCAGTCGCGCTTAGTGCCATAACCCACACCGCCAGCCAGCATAATCACCTTGTCGTAACCGTACTGCTCGGCCACCTCACCCTGCTGCTCCTCGTGCTCGAACGTGAGCACAGAGCCACAAATCAGCGGCTGACCAAACTTATTGCCAAAGTCGCTCGCACCGTTCGATGCCTTGATGAGAATTTGCTCAGGCGTCTGGTACAACCATTGACGGACAGGCAACACCTCTTCCCAAGGACGGATGTCGCCCTCTTTGTTCGACTTCGTCCATTTCGGATAGCTGTGTGGCTGAGTGGGAGCTACGCCATTGCGTGGATAGCTGGTCATATACACCGCTGTTCCCGCGATGGGCCATGAGCCGACACCACCGCCCATACGGTCGCGGATTTCTCCGCCAGTACCCGTGGCAGCACCGTTGAACGGTTCCACAGTAGTCGGGAAGTTGTGCGTTTCGGCCTTCAGCGAGATGACCGACTCGATGTCCTTCACCTCAAAGTAGTCGCTGGTTGAGTGGTCGGCTGGGGCGAATTGCTCCACCACAGGGCCTTGGCTGAACGCCACATTATCCTTGTATGCCGAAAGAATCTTGTTGGGATTCTCCTGCGTTGTTTTCTTAATCATCTGGAAGAGCGAGCTTTCTTTCTCCTCACCGTCGATGATGAAAGTGCCGCCGAAAATCTTGTGGCGGCAGTGCTCAGAGTTAATCTGCGCAAAACCGAACACCTCAGAGTCGGTGAGCTTTCTGCCCAACTGACCCTCCACCTTGTGCAGGTACTCGATTTCCTCGGGCGAGAGCGCAAGACCTTCCTGCTCGTTGTATTCCTCCAAGTTTTCGATATGAAGAATCGGTGCAGGCTCGATGTTCACCGTGAAGATGTCCTGATTCAAGCCCTTGTACATGCGTTGAAGCATGGGGTCGTGCTCAGCGTCCTCGCTATCCACAGGGAAGTACTCCTCAATGCGCTGCACACCCTCAATCGCCATGTTCTGCGTGATTTCCACAGCGTTGGTGCTCCACGGTGTAATCATCTCGCGGCGTGGGCCTACAAAGTAACCTTGCAAACTGTTCTCACTTTCCGGACGAGCTTCGCCATACAGCCAGCAAAGCTCATTGGTTTCATCAGCCGAAAGCTCGTGGTTCACCTGCGTGGCAATCACACTCTGGGCTGGTGTTCTAAAAAAGTAAATCATAAAGTTACAGATCTGAAAATTTGCTGCAAATGTACAACTTTTTCGGTGAACCCTCACCACAAAACATTGCCAACTTACGTTATTTATATAAAAAAGCATCTCTTCACCCACCATTTCACCCTCCCGAAAGCCGTCTTTTCAGCATGCCCAATGGCTGTCCCCTAAAACAGGGCGTTTCAGAACCCCTAAAGGGGAGTGAGTCACACCCTATTTAGGGTCTGAGTCAGACCCCAAGAAGGGTGTGACTCACTCCCCAAAAGTGGTATTGAAAGCACCCTTTTCCTGACCTCCTCCGTCCGCCTGTTCCAGCACCGCCCTCTGCCCCTTTCTGTTCCAAACATTTGGCTCATCGGGAGAAAAGTCCTAACTTTGCAGCTGATTTAGTAATTTGAGCATCAGAAAAAGAAGAAGATATGGCATTGAAAGCTGGTATCGTGGGTTTGCCAAATGTGGGCAAATCGACATTGTTCAACTGCCTGTCGAGTGCGAAGGCACAGGCGGCAAATTTCCCTTTTTGTACCATCGACGCGCAGTTAGGACAAGTGAGTGTGCCTGATGAGCGACTGACAAAGTTGGCGGAGTTGGTACATCCTGAACGCATCGTGCCTGCCGTATGCGACATTGTGGATATTGCGGGCTTGGTGAAGGGTGCCAGCAAGGGCGAAGGCTTGGGCAACCAATTCTTGGGCAATATACGCGAGTGCGATGCCATCATTCATGTGCTGCGCTGTTTCGACAATGGCAACATCGTGCATGTGGATGGCAGCGTTGACCCTGTGCGCGACAAGGAAATCATCGACACGGAGCTGCAACTGAAAGACTTGGAGACGGTTGAAGCGCGCATCAAGAAGACCGAGAAGTTAGCGAATGTGGGTCACGACAAGAACGCCAAGGTGGAATACGGGCTGCTGCTTCGCTACAAGGAGGCACTGGAAAAGGGTCTCTCGGCTCGTGTGGTAGAACCCGAAAACGAGGAGGAGGCGTTGGCTGCCAAGAACATGTTCCTGCTCACCACAAAGCCTGTGCTCTATGTGTGCAACGTGGATGATGCCAGTGCCAAGACGGGCAACGCATACGTAGATAAGGTGCGTGAAGCCATCCAAGGCGAAAATGCGGAACTGATTGTCATTAGTGCCCAAACCGAAGCCGACATTGCCGAACTGGAGAGCTACGAGGAAAAGCAAATGTTCTTAGAGGACATGGGGCTGGAGGAAAGCGGATGTAACAGGCTCATCAAGGCAATTTACGCGCTGCTCAACTTGCAGACGTTCATCACGGCTGGCGAGATGGAGGTCAAGGCGTGGACATTCCGTCGCGGATGGAAAGCTCCGCAATGCGCAGGAGTCATACACACCGACTTTGAGAAAGGCTTCATCCGTGCCGAGGTCATTAAGTATGACGACTATGTGAAGTACGGCAGCGAAACGGCTGTGCGTGAGGCTGGTAAGTTGGGCGTGGAAGGAAAAGAATATGTGGTGCAGGACGGTGACATCATGCACTTCCGTTTCAACGTGTAAGTAAGCCATGACACTCTTTATCGACTGGAATCCTTCCGTTGAAGCTTTCTCCATAGGCTCATTGAGCGTGCGTTGGTACTCGCTCCTGTGGTGCATAGGCTTGTTGTCGGCATATCTCATTGTGCAACGTCTCTATCGGCAACAGAAGATAGCGGACGAGAAGTTTGAACCACTCTTCTTTTACTGCTTCCTTGGCGTGTTAGTGGGTGCGCGTTTAGGTCATTGTCTGTTCTACGAGCCACAATACTATCTGACCAGCACAAAGGGTGTCATGGAAATGTTGCTGCCCTTCCATCAAATGCCCGACGGAAGTTGGAAATTCACTGGCTATGAAGGACTTGCAAGCCACGGCGGCGCATTGGGTCTGATTATCGGCATGGTGATGTATTGGAAGAAATACAAGCTTTCGCTTTGGACGGTGTTGGACAATGTGGCTATTTCCGTGCCTGCTACGGCTTGTTGCATACGATTGGGCAACTTGATGAACTCGGAAATCATAGGTAATGTAACCGATGTGTCTTGGGCATTCATATTCCATAGTCGTGAGGCAATGGTGGATGGTGAGTTAGTGCCTCGCCATCCTGCGCAACTCTATGAAGCACTGGCTTATTTGGTCATCTTCATGATTGGTATTTCATTCTATCATTATTGGTACAAAGCCCAAAACATGTCTCCTAATTCTCCTGTAGCTGTAGGACGGGGCTTCTACTTCGGCTTGTGCCTCACCGCCATTTTCACATTCCGATTCTTCATCGAGTTCCTGAAAAAAGAACAAGTGGATTTTGAGCGCACCATGCTCTTCGACATGGGACAACTATTAAGCATTCCTTTCATCATCTTTGGCACATGGTGCATGATAAGGGCAACAAAAAAGGCGGCAAGTCATTGATTTGACTGCCGCCTTTTTTCATCAATCGTTGAATCGTGGTTTTTAACTATCTTTGACTGAAAATGAAGAAGAAACATACCTATACAGAACAAGAGGCATACTTGAAACTTTCAACTCTGTGTGCTATGGGAGAGCAATGTCAGGAGGATGTGAAACGAAAGATGAAACGATGGGAAATGGAGGATGATATCATCGAAAGAATAGTTGCCCGTTTGGTCAAGGAACGGTTTATTGATGAAGAGCGTTATGCCAAAGCGTTTGTGAGGGACAAGTTCCGCTACAACCATTGGGGTAGGGTACGAATCGAACAGGAGTTGAGGATGCGCCACATTGACGACAAGCATATAGCATCGGGATTGGAAGAACTGAAAGATGAAGACAATCTTCATGCTCTCAAAGAAATAATACGGAAGAAACGCCTCTCAGTGAAAGGAAAAAATGAATATGAGATAAAAGGTAAATTGATTCGCTTTGCTTTGGGGCGTGGCTTTGCAATGGATGACATACTTAAAGTAGTGGGTCACTTGGAAGATGACGACCTGACAACCTTATAACCTAAAAGCCACATAACTTTGAGCATCTTTCATGAAGTAATAGATTTGTTGTTTCCTCGCTTGTGTACCGCATGTGGAAAAAGACTTTCGACACAAGAACACTTTCTGTGTACCCACTGCATCATACACTTACCTCTCACACAAGCACATACAGTTGAACACAATCCTATTGAAAAGAAGTTTTGGACTCATTTCCCTGTCGAAAAGGCTGTATCAATGTTTCATCACGACGGAGAACGAACCCGAAATCTCATCTATCACATCAAGTATTACGGACATCCTGAATTGGCGACTTACTTGGCTTCCATCTACGCTAAAGAGTTGAAACAAACGGGTTTCTTTGATGATATAGATTTGATTATTCCATTGCCACTCCATTGGCGAAGGCAAATGAAAAGAGGATATAACCAAAGCCATTACATAGCACAAGGCATTCATCAAGTTACAAACATTCCTGTGTTGAAAAACGTGGTAAAGCGAGTGAAGAACAACTCTTCACAAACACATCTGAATGCTCAACAACGAATGGAGAATGTGGAAGATATCTTTCGACTGAAACATCCTGAACTCATTGCAGGACAGCATCTTCTGTTAGTGGATGATGTAACCACAACAGGTGCTACGCTTTCCTCATGTGCGCAAGAATTAGCAAAAGCAAAAGATGTGAGAATATCCATCCTCACCTTGGCTACTGCCTCAAATAGTGCATTACCCTATGTTCAAAACATGTATCCTCATCCGCTAAATATGCCGTTTTGAGCACAGGGGCTTTCACCATTCCATAAATGTTTTCAACACCTTTCTCCACATAACACTCATCCCACATTCCACTGTCAATGAATGATTTGAGCAATTCAGCACCGCCTTCTACTAAGAGTGTCTGAATGCCGTCTTTATATAGTTGTTGGAGTATGTTATCAACACTTGTTGATTGTATCAGTTGAAAGCCATCGGGCAATGATAACGGCTGCGAAGAAACTACATATCGCCTTGGAGAAGAACCAATCCATTCACGATTGGTCAAATTAGGTTTATCTATTTCAAATGTCTTCCTGCCCACAAGAATAGCTTGATGCTCCTCCCTGCGCTTATGGCAAAGCATCTGTGTATAAGTGTTGGAAATCTTTCCATCAATATATCCATCAGCCGATTCAGCCCACTTCAAAGTAACGTATGGACGCTGTTGACCATGATAAGTTATAAACCGCCTGTTCAATGCCTTACATTCTTCTTCCAACACACCGACAATCACTTCTATACCAGCATCTTTCAACTTCTGAATGCCTCTGCCTTGTACCTTCGCAAATGGGTCTTGACAACCAATTACACAACGCTTAAAACCTTTGCTTATCAACAAGTCAGCACAAGGAGGTGTCTTCCCATAATGTGAACAAGGTTCCAAACTCACATAAATAGTGCTTTCCTTCAACAAATGCTCATCTTCTTTCTTGACTGATGCACACGCATTTACCTCAGCATGCCCCTCTCCACAACGAACATGATACCCTTCGCCAATGATTCTACCAGCATAAACTATTACAGCACCTACCATTGGATTCGGTTGTGCATTCTTCTCACCATTCTTTGCCAACTGAATACAACGGTGCATATACTTTCCGTCATCTATTAACACATTATTCATAACTTATTAACCATTATAAACACGGACAAAATTACACATTTACTTTTGAAAATAAAAGAAACCAAATCATTTTCAATATCAAACTCTTGCAATCTAAAATAGAATCATTAAATTTGCAATCATAAACAACCTTATCAAGGTTATCATACCTCTTATTAACAAGATTATCAACAACAGAAATGAGCGACGGAAACTTCAACAGACAACTGCTTCCTAAGACAGAACTTGCCTCTGGCATCCGTGCTGGCAAAGCTCAAATGCGAATAAAGGCTGAACACGCCTTCGATGAAGTGGTCAACAACTTCATTCTGAACGAGAATGACCTTAAACAAGCCATGAAAAAGCGGTTTATGGAACTACTGCGACAATAGTAAAACACCTAAATGATTATTCTTTGTTGTTAATAACTATGTCAATAATCATATCATAACTCAATAACAACTTCTAATAACTAATCTTGCTTTTTACCTACATCTTTATACCGCCTGTTTCCATCTTACAAACAAGGGAAGTTATTATTTTTTTTCAACTAATTTTCAATACTAAAACCTATAATTCTCAACAATATAAACCATTGAAAATAATGTACTTAAAATACTTCTCAACATCATCAACAGTCTATTAACATCATCATGTAATTAGATTTCTAAAATAAAAAATAAATATATATTATTGATGTTTTTGTCATAGTTTGAAAAAAAGATGGAGCACCGCAATGTTTGCGATAGCAAAGTTACGAATAAAAGTGTATCCAGCAAAAGAAAAGTCTAACTTTCTTATTTACTTTGTCACTTCTTTGTGACAGTTTGTCACTCTTGTCAGTATCATGGAATACTGGCATCGCATTTGTCAATAGTTTTTAGTAGAGTATTAAGCTTCTATACATTATTTATATATAAATTCAAAATTTTAAGACTATGAACATTCAACCACTCGCAGACAGGGTACTCGTACTGCCCAGACCTGCAGAAGAAAAGACTGTTGGCGGCATTATCATCCCCGACACAGCTAAGGAAAAACCCCTTCAAGGCGAAGTTGTAGCTGCTGGCAATGGCACTAAAGACGAAGAAATGGTTGTCAAAGTAGGTGACCAAGTTCTTTATGGCAAATACTCTGGTAGCGAACTGGAGTACGAGGGCACTAAGTATCTCGTGATGCGCCAAAGCGACATTTTGGCTATCATCAAATAATGATAGTTTATCCAACTCTTTTACATAGAAAGCATAACAATCAATAAAGAAAATTATCATGGCAAAAGATTTGAAATTCAATATAGAAGCCCGCGAACAACTCAAGCAGGGCGTGGATCAGTTGGCAGACGCAGTGAAAGTGACGCTTGGTCCTAAGGGACGCAATGTCATCATTGAAAAGAAGTTTGGCGCACCTCATATCACGAAGGATGGCGTGACCGTAGCCAAGGAAATAGAATTGGCTGACCCATTCCAAAATACAGGCGCACAGTTGGTTAAGAGCGTAGCCTCAAAGACTGGTGATGACGCAGGTGACGGCACTACAACAGCTACAGTATTGGCTCAGAGCATTGTAGCTACTGGATTGAAGAATGTGGCTGCTGGAGCTAATCCAATGGACTTGAAGCGTGGTATCGACAAGGCTGTGGCTAAAGTTGTGGAGAGCATCAAGGAACAGAGCGAGCAAGTAGGCGACAACTATGAAAAGATTGAGCAAGTAGCTACCGTTTCTGCCAACAACGACAGCGAAATCGGTAAGCTCATTGCTGATGCTATGAAGAAAGTTTCAAAGGATGGAGTTATCACTATTGAAGAAGCCAAGAGCCGTGAAACTACCATCGGTGTAGTGGAAGGTATGCAGTTTGACCGTGGCTATCTCTCACCTTACTTCGTGACCAACACTGAGAAGATGGAGTGTGAGATGGAAAGCCCTCTCATCCTCATCTACGACAAGAAGATTTCTAACTTGCAAGAGTTCCTTCCTATTCTCAATCCCGCAGCTCAAACTGGACGTCCTATCCTCGTCATTGCAGAAGATGTGGAGAGTGAGGCACTTACTACATTGGTAGTGAACCGTTTGCGTGCCCAATTAAAGATTTGTGCTGTTAAGGCTCCTGGCTTTGGCGATCGTCGCAAGGCTATGCTCGAAGACATCGCAATTCTCACAGGCGGTATCGTTATCTCTGAGGAGAAGGGTCTGAAATTGGAACAAGCTACACTCGAAATGATGGGTTCTGCCGAAAAGGTAACTATCACCAAGGATAACACCACTATCGTGGGCGGCAAGGGCGCAAAGGAGAACATCCAAGACCGTGTTAATCAGATTAAGAACGAAATCAAGAACACCACTTCTGACTACGACAAGGAGAAACTTCAGGAGCGTCTGGCTAAGCTCTCTGGCGGTGTAGCAGTACTCTATGTAGGTGCAGCTTCTGAGGTAGAAATGAAGGAGAAGAAAGACCGTGTAGATGATGCCCTTTGCGCCACACGCGCTGCCATTGAAGAAGGCACTATCCCTGGTGGTGGTGTAGCACTCATTCGTGCTATCGATTGCCTCGAGAACTTTGAAGGCGACAACGCTGATGAGACCACTGGTGTGAAGATTGTGAAACGTGCTATCGAAGAGCCACTTCGTCAGATTGTTGAGAACGCTGGTTTGGAAGGCTCAGTCGTAGTAGAGAAGGTACGCAACCAAAAGGGTGACTTCGGCTACAACGCTCGCAAGGACACTTACGAGAACCTGCGTGAGTCGGGAATTATCGACCCTGCAAAGGTATGCCGTGTAGCCCTCGAAAACGCAGCCTCCATCGCTGGCATGTTCCTCACTACCGAGTGTGTCATCTGTGATGCCAAGGAGGATAAGCCCGAAATGCCTATGGGCGCACCTGGCATGGGCGGAATGATGTAAAAAGCACAATATATAAACCTACTAAAGAAAGTCCAGCACAGGAAATTCGTCATGATTTCCCGTGCTGGACTTTCTTTAGTAGTGTTTAATTCTTATAGTTAATCAACAACCTTTTCCGTCGATGCCACACGCTGCACCATCAGGCACATTGTTTTCTTCTTGATGCACAAATCCTGCTTCTTCGGGACGGAACGTGATGCTGCCATCCTCCAGCACAAAACAAGGAATACCCACATAACCCAATCGGCGTATAGGGGCAAACTCCTCCCTTGTGTCACGCAGGGACAAGAATTTCTTCAAATGGCGTACATGACTACCAATGTCAATCAATTCATAGCGATTGTCGCCTTCTGCTCTCCGCTTCACTTCCGTACAGTCGGGGCAAGTGTTCATTACATAAATTTTAATCATAAGTCAGGATTTTTTGTGTAAACACTCATTTCGGTCGCAAATGTAGATAAAAATAACGAAAGTTATATGAGCATAGGAAAAAAATTTTCTGCTTTTGAATAAATCACTCCTATTCGAGATAAGAACACTTTGTTTGTCTTTGAGTAAAAAAGAAAGTGATAAGTAACAAAACACTTCGAGATGCGATTCATCCTTTCAAAGCCTCTAAATCGGAGTCCCCGACATCGGTCGGTCGGAGTCGGGGACTCCGATTGGTCGATGTCGGGGACATCGATTTGAGGTGGTTTGTTACCGATTCATGTTAATAAAAACTATATAAAGCAAGTACGACACAAGAGTCTTTATTGTGATTTCCTTATGTCGTACTTATTCATAGTAATCCTCCTCATAATCATAAGTATCTTCGCTATCATAGTAATCCTCCTCATAATTATAAGTATCTTCGCTACTATAGTAATTCTCATCTGATGAATTATAAATACTACATAATAAAGTTATAATAAAAATAAAGATAATACCAAAACCTATAATTAGGAAATTTCTCTTCATACAGGAGTAATTTGTCTCATATAACTCTGATGACGTATTAGTTTGAGGCTGTTCTTGTTTAAGTGCGTCAAATTCAAAATCATTATCCTGCATTACAGGTTTGTTACTATTTGATTTAATTGGGTTGAATCCTTGCGGTCCGTAGATATAAGTATAGCCATTTGTGTAGCTTGATTTGAGAATTTCTTCTTGATTGTCATTTATAGCAAAATCTTTCTGTGAATCTTTCAAGATTCCAAAACTTACGGGTGGTAGAGATTCAGCATAAAGCTCGAATCTATTGAATCCTTCTCGTAATGATTCCGCTAAAAGTTCTATTTCTTCTTGATTCTGATATAGTTTGTCATTATTTATAATAGGATTACCCATTCTATCCATCTTATCGGAATGAACTAACATACCTTTGTTCACAAGGTTGGATATAGTGTTCTCAAACAAGTAGAACAAAGCACCTATATCCTTAATAACCAATCCATTCAGAACGACACAAAGACCAATATACTTTGTTTGTTTAGGCTTCCAAATATAACTGTAGTACATAAGATTGCCATCACGATGGATGGCAATCTGTGTAGCAGATTTGGCATTGACTAAGAATTTCTTGAAAATAGAAGCGGTATGGTCATCTGGATATTGAATATAGAAACTATTCAATTCGCTAAACAGATAAACTGATGCATTCATAAATTACTTTAATTTGAAATTGATTGTTTTGTTTTGGTTATCTACGGCGTATGCAGCTACACGATTAAGAACTTCATTTCCAAGAAGCAGGGAAGCATCGTTGTTTGCAGAAACGGTTGCTGTCACATCAGTACATAGGATTTTACCATCAATGATAACCTCTTTCAGGTTGATGACCATGTTTTCCACAATACTTCCATCGGCAATTTGTGACTGAGCTGTACCGAGGATGTCATCGTTAGTGAGATACCCTTTCTGATACAGGTAGTTAGCTTCTGCCACAGAGATAAGAGCACCTGAACAACCTGTGTCAAATATCATTTCAAAGCCAAATCCGTTGACCGAAACATTTACATACTTAACACCTTCCTTTTCCTTAAAGGGAATAGAAATGATGTCCGAATAACTCATTTCGTTATAATCGTGGCTTGACTCTTCTGTGCCAATAGAATCTATTTCTGTTTCAATGTCAGAGTCATAGAAAACAGGCTTTTTCTTTTCTTCACCACATGAGATAATCATGCAGACGAATAAAATAAGAATAATGCGATTATACTTCATATTAT
>CAMWJL010000041.1 GCA_947174565.1 uncultured Prevotellaceae bacterium
AAGTGTATGAGTGCTATAAAGCATCTGACGTGTTTGTGATGCCATCGGTGTCAGAACCTTTTGGCATTGCCCCTCTTGAAGCCATGCAGTGTGGTACTCCCTCCATTATCTCCCGGCAGTCGGGATGTGGGGAGATACTCGACAAGGTTATCAAGGTCGATTATTGGGACATCAACGCTATGGCAGATGCCATCTACTCGCTCTGTACAAATGAAGGTTTGCACAAATACTTACAGGAAGAGGGTTTGAAGGAGGTTGCTGAAATCACTTGGGTAAAGGTGGGACACCGCATCCGTAAGCTCTACGACCAGTGCATCTACAACGGAGGATTCATTCACTAATATAAAACAATCGGTTATAAGGCTATGGGGTGGTAAAGTTATATGGGTTATATGAACTCCCAAACTTGAAGGCCTCAGAACCTTAAAACCTCAAAACCTCAAAGAATATGAAAAGGATTTGTCTTTATTTTGAGATTCACCAGATAATTCATCTCAAGCGTTATCGTTTCTTCGATATCGGTCGTGACCATTATTATTATGACGATTACGAGAATGAGCGTTCCATCAATGACATTGCAGAGCGCAGTTATGTACCTGCATTGCAGACGCTGATTCAGATGTGTAAGGAACACCCTGAGTTCAAGGTTGCTTTCTCCTTGTCGGGTGTAGGACTTGAGCAGTTGGAGTTCCATGCTCCGCAGGTGCTTGACTTGCTTCGTGAGATAAACTCTACGGGTCAGGTGGAGTTCCTGTGCGAACCTTACAGCCACGGTCTTGCTTCTTTGGCTGACGAAGAGAGTTTTGCTGAGGAAGTGAAACGCATGAGCAATACGATTGAGGAGCTGTTTGGCAAGCGTCCTAAGGTGTTCCGCAACTCATCCCTCATCTACAATGACGACATTGGTGCTCAGGTAGCAGCTATGGGCTTCAAAGGTATGATAACAGAAGGTGCTAAGCAGGTGTTGGGTTGGAAATCCCCACATTATTTATATCACTGCGCAAGTGACCCACGCTTGAAACTTTTGTTGCGCGACATTAAGCTCTCCGAAGACATTACTGAACGTTTCTCGCGTCAAGATTGGTCAGAATATCCTTTGTTCGCTGATACGTGGATGGATTGGATTGCCAACACCCCTGAGGGTGAGGATATTATCAACATTTTTGGTGAGTTAGTGACGTTCGGTATCTTGCAGCCGCTCTCCAGCAACATCTTGGAGTTCTTGAAGGCTATTCCTGCACTGGCAAAGGAACGTGGCATCGGTTTTGCCCTGCCATCAGAGCTTTGTGAAGAGAATAGTGTGGGTGCTGTTGAGGTTCCATACAACATTTCTTGGGTCGATGAAGAGCGCGACACTTCTTGCTGGTTGGGCAACGTGATGCAGCGTGAGGCATTCGACAAACTCTACAGCATTGCTGAACGTGTGCGTGTGTCGGGTGACCGTCGTATCCAGAAGGACTGGGATTCCTTGCAGGCATCCAACAACTTCCGTTTCATGACCACCAAGCCTGGCTATCAGTACCGTGGCATCTACGACAGCCCATACGATGCTTTCACCAACTACATGAACATCCTTGGCGACTTCATCTCTCGTGTCAACAACCTCTATGGTGGTGCTGACAATGAAGAGATTGATGGTCTTATCACCATGATTAAGAATCAGGGCGACGAACTCGCAGCCAAGGATAAGGAGATAGAGCGTCTGCGCAAGGAACTGGAGAAGTACAACTCGACGGGCGATGTGGAGAAAAAGTCTGTTTCTGCAAAGAAAGCCGCTTCAACCAAGAAGGCAACACCCAAAAAGAAGTAATAAAGAAGGTTTGTTTGAGCCTCATCGTTTCATGCGACAAACACACAAGGTAATAGAGAAGTACGTCCATGTTGGGCGTACTTTTTTCCGATGGTGCATTCCTGCCCTTGGTGGGCAAGAAGTGCTCGCCACAACAAAATCCTGATATATGAAACTATTGATAGAAAAAGTAAAACTTGCCCTCCAAAAGCGGACAGGCTCGGTGCAGCAGAAAAAGAATCACGCCTCATGGGTGGCTAAGGGATATAGGAAAACGCCCAAGGTGACGTTCATTCTGCAATCGCATGACAAGAGCTTGCAGATATGCCATGTGTTACCCAAACTGCGCCAATACGAAGACGCTGAAATCATCGTCATCGACGATGGTTCTCAGTTGGAGCATACCGCGCGTTTGGCTTCTGCTCTGACTGGTGCTAACGAGTTTCTGCTTCGTGCCAATGATTTGTTCGAGAATGTCACTTACGACAAGGCTATCCGACTGGCTAATGGTCAATATATAGCCTTGATGCAAGATGACGACGATTTTGACGGCATCGAATGGGTGGAGAAAGCGATAAACCTGTTTGAGCAGTACCCCAAGATGGTGATTTTAGGGGGTAGCGGCGCGCTCGACATCGCTTTTGAGGATGATAAGAAGTGGGCGCATGGAGGTGAATCACAGGCACATGGAGATTTCTGCTTTGCCACTGCTGTCAACCGTGCGCCCATGTGGATTAACAAAGCGTTGTTTTCCCAGCATCTGCATCATATCGACTTCCGCTTTGCCCCGTTCCAGTTTGACGACTACGAACTTTGCGCACGCGCTTGGCTCTGCGGACTTCAAGTTGGCTGGTATGATGCAGGATTCCGTAGCCTTACCGCTGGAGGTATGCGCCTGTGGAACAATGCGTTCACCAAGGAGCAGGGGCAGCGCAATGGCGAATTGCTCTATCGGCTTTATGCCGACAAGCAGGACGAGATTCGTCGCTTGCTCAAGGAGAGTAACCTGTAAACAAGAAGTAAGGAAACAGAAAGAAAACTGACAGCATACACATACAGATGAAGTAAGGAGGAGAGTCTCCTTTCTGAAACTCAAAGGGGTAAAACACACAAGCCTTTGATTATCAATAACGGACACCCTGCGCGAAATAATATGCGCAGGGTGTCCGTTTTATTTCGTGCAGGAAGGACGATTATATATGCGCAGGGTGCGCAGTTATCGGGACACTGACAAATGGTATTGTACGAGTCTTTCGAGAGGCGATTGGAGGATGTGGCCAATGGTGTAGCCACATTGTTCCGCGGCTGCAGTAAGCTCGTCGCGGTAGTGGTGGGCGATGCTGCCGATGAAGTGGATTTGTTTGACTGTCAGTGTGCTGGGAGATTGCTCGCATTCGTGTTCGATGTCCGACATTTTACATTTGAGTGGGTCGATATTGCGACGGAAGAATTGAGTGAAGCAGTCGATGAGGAGGGCGTGGATGGCTGGATGTTCCCGATGGCGTGCGCAGAAAGGACTCAACGAGGCGAGATAGCGATTGGGGAGGGGAGTGCGGTAGATGCGCTGGATGATGTTGGCTTGGGTCTCGTGCGTTTCGTCGAAGAAAATCTGGCAGATGTCGGGAGGCAGTTGCTGTTTGAGGATGTCGCTGACCAGGCGTTTGCCGATGCAGGCTCCGCTGCCTTCGTCGCCCAAGATGTAGCCAAGGGCGGGAATGCCAGGGTGTAACAGCTCGCCGTCGTAGTAGCAGGAGTTGCTGCCCGTGCCGAGAATGCAGACGGTGCCAGCATTGTGTCCGCACGCACTTCGTGCCGCGCCAAGCATATCGCTTTCCACATGAATCTCAGCGGTGGCACTGACCGTATTCTTGAGGCATGTAGCCACGACGGGGGCTTTTTCGGGGGTGCAACCAGCACCATAGAAATGGATGGTGGTCAACGGCTCATTGTCAATGATTCCATGGAGTTGGGGCATCAGTTCCTTGCGGAGCACATCGCAGATGGTTTGCTCGTCTTGCTGGAAGGGGTTGAGACCTTGGGTGTGGATGACGCAGCCCTTTTCTGCTACACACCATGCGGTTTTGGTCGAACCGCTATCTGCTATTAAATTCATTGGTTCGTGATAAATTTTTACAAATTTACTTTATTCTTTCCGCATGTGAATCACTTTCCGCTTGTTTTTTTGTGAAAAGATGTTGTGAATCGGAGGAAAAACTTTAATTTTGCGACAATTTTGCGAATCAGCAGTAGAAACTAACAGAATAGTGATGAGTATGCAGTGGAATCCTAACAACAACCTCGTGATTATGGCAGGAGGTGTGGGCAGCCGTTTTTGGCCCATGAGTACGACAGAGTGTCCAAAGCAGTTTATTGACGTGTTTGGTACGGGACGCACGTTCATACAGATGACGTATGACCGTTTCAAGGGATTGATTGCACCCGAGAATGTGTGGGTGGTCACTTCGCAGCGGTATGCCGACATTGTGGCTGAGCAGTTGCCTGATGTTCCCAAGAGCAATATCTTGTTGGAGCCTTGCCGTCGTAACACTGCACCCTGCATCGCATACGTGAGCTGGCGTATCAAGGCGAAGAATCCGAAGGCGAATTTGGTCATCACACCATCTGACCATTTGGTGACGGATGTGGTGGAATTTCAGCGTGTTATCTCGTCTGCATTGAATTTTACCGCCGAAACGGATGCCATCGTGACATTGGGCATGAATCCTACGCGCCCAGAAACTGGATATGGTTATATACAGGCCGACCTGCAAGAGCCTTCTTTGCGCAACAAGGAAATCTTCAGGGTGGATTCCTTCAAGGAGAAGCCTGATTACCCAACGGCTGTGAAGTATCTGAAAAGCAAGGAGTTTTTCTGGAATGCGGGCATCTTCATTTGGAATGTGGGCACGATAGTGAACGCCCTCCGTATTTATGAGCCTGAAGTCTCGAGAATCTTTGAAGACTTGCTGCCTGTGTATGGTACGGACGAGGAACAGGCTGCCATCGACAAGCACTTTCCCGAGTGTCCGAGCATCTCGATTGACTATGCCGTCATGGAGCGTGCTGACGAAATCTTTGTGTTCCCGGCTGATTTCGGTTGGAGCGATGTGGGCACATGGGGATCGCTCCATACGTTGGCAGAGAAGGATGCGCAGGGAAACAATGTGATTGGCAAGAATGTGCAGTTGTATGAAACGCGCAATAGTGTGGTGCATGTCACAGAAGAGAAACGGGTGGTTGTTCAGGGACTTGATGGATACATCGTGGCTGAGAAGGACAATACCTTGCTGATTTGTAAGCTGGAAGAAGAACAGCGCATCAAGGAGTTCTCGGCAGGATAGTTGTATGAGAGGAATGGCGCAACTTCTCCGAAGCTGCCTCGTGGCGATAATCGTGTCAGTGTCTTTTTTGCCTATACGGGCGGAAGACGCTGATTCTGTTGTTGTCAAAAATGCCCCCCCCAAGTTTATCTATACGGTAGGCGGAAGTGCTGGAATCAATCATCTGATAAACATCAAGATTCGTGGTGAGAAGTTGGTCAAGCGAGGATGGGGAGGCAACTATTCGCTGTTCATGAACTCACAGGCAAACCCTTTGGACACGGCAATCTGTGTCTATGACCGTGTGTTCGGATTCCCCACGTTGGAGGCTGGTGTTCAACTGCTTGACTATAGCCACACACGTTTGCATACGGGAGACACGCCTTACCAATCGCGCATGGGTTACGCTTGGGCGGCTTACATTGCGTTCCGCCGCGACGTTTATCGCAATCGCAAATGGTCTTTTGGCTACGCTTTGGAAAATGGGCTTGCTTTGTGTTCTCGTCCTTACAATCCATATACGAATCTTGACAATGACTTCATTGGTCAGCATCTATCTCTCTTTTTTGGGTGGGGTGTGCATACTGCCTATCGTCTCGCGCCGTCGGTCGAGTTAGGTTTGGGTTTTGAGTACAAACATGTGTCGAATAGTGCCACCGACCGTCCTAACAAGGGTTCTAATAGTTATGGCTTGACGTTGCGTGGACGATGCGACTTGAATCGTCCTGAAAATGATAAGGGTTGCACGTATCGGGAGCGTTTGTTGCTGTTACAACGCTTTAAGTGTCAGCCGTTTGAACCATATTTATATTTTGATATTGATGCTTCTGTAGGCTTTCGCACACTCTATGAGGAGTGGCTTTTGCAACGCGAGCACATGACAGATACCGAACGGAAGAAGGATGGAAAACTCGGTCTCCACACGGTTTGGAGCACTGGCTTTACCCCGATGGTGCGTTACAATCAGGTGCATGCTTCTGGTATAGGACTGGAGTATTCTTTCGCAGGGTATTTAGCACGTGTTCCCGAAATCGAGAAGCAGTGTGGCGTAACCACGAACTATCGTCACAGCAAGCACACTTTGTATATCTTTGGGCATCATGAGGTGTTCTACAAACAGCTTTCATTGCCCATGTCCGTGGGCACTTATCTGTTCCGCCAGCATGGTTGGGTGGGTGCGAATTATGAGCCGAAGTTAGTGGAGACCATCGGCATTCGTTATTACCCCAAATTCTTCAAACCGCTCTATATTGGCTACAACGTGAAGGCAAACTTAGGTAAGGCATACGCCATGGAACTCAAGGCAGGCATACATGCTGGACATTGGGATTTGAGAAAAAAGAAAAGGTGAACCCAAATGGGTTCACCTTTTCTTTTGTTGCGTTGATGTTGTACGTTTGAGGTTTATGCCTCTGCTGGTGCTTCTGTAGCCTCTTCAGCAGGAGCTTCAACCTCTGCGGCTGCTGCAGCTGCTTTCTTTTCTGCAATCTTAGCAGCGAGTGCTTCGTTGACCTTCTTCTCTGCGGCAAGACGAGCCTTCTTGTCAGCCACTTTGTCAGCAGCCATCTTGTCGGCAGCCTTCTGTGCCTTGGCTTCTTTCTCGGCTTTCCATGCAGAGAACTTGGTTTCAGCAGCAGCCTCGTCGAATGCGCCCTTCTTCACACCACCGAGGAGGTGCTTCTTCAAGTAAACACCTTCTTTTGAAAGGATGCTGTGAACGGTGTCTGTAGGCTGAGCACCTACGAGCACCCAATAGAGTGCGCGTTCAAAGTTCAAATCGATTGTTGCAGGATTGGTGTTGGGGTTGTACGTACCAATCTTCTCGATGAAGCGACCATCGCGTGGTGCCTGTGCATTAGCAATCACGATGCTGTAGAACGCATAGTTCTTGCGACCGTGACGCTGCAAACGGATTTTTGTTGCCATTTTGCAATAAAAATGTTTAATTGTTAATGATTATGTCGTCAGCTCGTGACGACGTGAACTCTGTCACTAACTCGTAATGACGGTACAAAGTTACGCTTTTTCCTTTTCTTTTTCATGGAAAACAGAAATCTTTTCATCTGTTCGTGTGTTTTTTTCGGTTTTCCTTTTCTTGATAGGATTTAATTTAGTACTTTTGCCAAGTTGAGTTGCAATGTTAGCTTTGCAATTTGTCAGCAGGTGAAGGCTACTTTAAGCCAAAAGTACACATAAGTCTATTTATCATGAGCGAAAAAATAGAGCATCAGGGCGTTGTAGCGTCGGTGGATGGGGCGCATGTGAGGGTGAACATCCTTCAGGTGTCAGCGTGCAGTGGTTGTCATGCGCGTGCTTTATGCTCATTGAGCGAAAGCAAAGAGAAGATGATTGATGTATATGAGCAGGGTGCGTCGCAGAAGTATCAGGTGGGGCAGCAGGTGAGTGTATGCGGCACGTTGAGCATGGGAAAACAGGCGGTGCGTTTGGCATTTGGCATTCCGTTGCTGCTCACGCTTGTGTGGATGCTGGTGGCGATAGCGTGGCTGCACTTGAACGAATTGGTGTCTATAGGAGTGTTGGCTGTGGTGCTGGTGGTCTATTTTTACACATTATATATATATAGAAACCGTTTGGCGAGGCATTTTGCTTTCTGGATAGAGTAGGGAGTGCTTTGAATGATGGTTTTGTTTACTAACTTTTGAACATCTTAATATACTAACAAAATAAACATTTTATGGATTTTCAAGTAATTCTGATTGCTGTGGCTGTTTTGGCCGTCTTGGGCTTCGTGCTTGCGCTGTTGCTCTTCATGGTGTCAAAGCGGTTTGCAGTGAAGGAAGATCCCCGAATCGGGCAAGTGCTTGAAGTGCTGCCAGGTGCTAACTGTGGCGGTTGTGGCTTCCCTGGTTGTGGCGGTATGGCTACGGCTTGTGTGAAGGCAGCCGATGCTGGTTCGCTCGAAGGACTCAACTGTCCTGTGGGTGGTGCGGAGTGCATGCAGCAGGTTGCGGGAATCTTAGGTATGGAGGTTGCAGCAGCAACTCCAAAACTTGCCATTGTTCGGTGTAATGGCACTTGTGAGAAACGCCCTCACGTGCTTTCTTACGATGGTGTGGTGAGCTGCCGAGTGGCTAACTCCACCTGTATGGGTGAGACGCTCTGTTCCTACGGCTGTCTTGGTTGTGGCGACTGTGTGGCTGCCTGTCAGTTCGATGCGCTCCACATGAATCCAAAGACTGGATTGCCAGAGGTGGATGCCGAGAAGTGTACGGCTTGTGGTGCTTGTCAAAAGGCGTGTCCGCGTGGCATTATGGAGGTTCGCAATGTGAGCGGTGCCAACAAGAATGCTTTTGTCGTTACTTGTATGAACATGGATAAGGGAGCTGAGGCCATGAAGATTTGTGCCAGCTCTTGTATTGCCTGCAAGAAGTGTCAAAACGCTTGTGGCAGCGATGCTGTGCATGTAGGCAATAACGTGGCTTACATCAACCCTGAGGCTTGTGTGCTCTGTGGTGCTTGCTTCGAGGCATGTCCACGTGGTGCTATCGCATCGGTGAGCATCAAGGGTGTGGAACGTAAGGATACGCACAACCCTATCCCTGGTGCTGCAAAGCCTGCCGCTAAGGGTGCTGCTGTCAAGGCAACAGGCACTGCTCCTGCTACTCCAGCGAAGCCTGCCAAGGAATGGAAGCCTATCGAGGTGAAGTATGATGCTCCGCTCATGCCGAGCCAGCAGATTCTTCTTGCTGGTCCTAAGGACATTAGCACTCCTGCTCCTGCTGCTAAAGAAGTTCAATTTGAAGCAAAGCGCACAGACGCTCCACTTCCCCCAAGCCAGTTGATTCTGCTTGGCCTTAAATAAAGGAGGATACAAATGAAAACGTTTAGAATAGGTGGTGTTCATCCGGCAGAGAACAAACTGTCTGCTGCTGAATCAATAAAAGTTGCCGAATTGCCCAAGGTGGCAGTGTTCCCGATGGGACAGCATATCGGTGCTCCAGCTCTTCCTTGTGTGCAGAAAGGTGACAAGGTAAAGGTGGGTACACAGATTGGCAAGCCGATGGAGAAGGCGCTCTCTACGTCCATCTTCTCGTCTGTCAGTGGTACAGTGCTGAAGGTCGATACAGTGGTCGATGCCAGTGGCTACAAGAAGCCTGCTGTGTATATCGCGGTAGAAGGTGACGAATGGGAGGAGAGTATTGACCGCAGGGACAAACTTGTTATGCTGGCGGACAAGCCCGAACTCATTCCTGAGGTGATTATAGAGAAGATAAAGAATGCTGGTGTTGTCGGCATGGGTGGTGCTTGCTTTCCAACTCATGTGAAGCTGATGCCTCCTCCACAGTTCAAGCCCGAATGGGTCATCATCAATGCAGTGGAGTGTGAGCCGTATCTCACCGCCGACCATCGTTTGATGCTTGAAAAGGCTGACGAGGTGCTGGTGGGTGTGGAGTTGCTGATGAAGGCTGCCAAGGTGAGCAAGGGTTTCATTGGCATTGAGGAGAACAAGCCCGATGCAATCAAGCTCCTTTCTGAGAAATGTGCCGCTCAGCATCCCAATATAGAAGTTGTTCCTTTGAAGACTAAGTATCCGCAGGGTGGTGAGAAGCAGCTCATTGACGCTGTGGTGGGTCGTCAAGTGCCAGCACCTCCTGCACTGCCTGTTTCAGTGGGTGCTATCATCCAAAATGTCGGCACTGCTTTTGCGGTGTATGAGGCAGTGATGAAGAATAAGCCTCTTTTTGAGCGCATCGTCACAGTGACGGGCAAGCAGCTCAAGCACCCCAGCAACTTCCTCACTCGTATGGGTACTCCCATGAGCCAATTGATTGAAGCTTGTGGTGGTCTGCCCGATGGCGAGGCGAAAGTGATAGGTGGTGGTCCGATGATGGGTAAGGCATTGGTGAACCTCGAAGTACCTATTTGCAAGGGGTCTTCAGGTGTGCTCATCATGAGTGGTGAAGATGCACGTCGTGGCGAACCGCAACCTTGTATCCGTTGTGCTAAGTGCGTGAACGCCTGTCCTATGGGTCTTGAACCTTATCTCCTTGCCACTTGTTCAGGTAAAAAAATGTGGGACAAAGTAGAAGCAGAGGGCATTACCAGTTGCATTGAGTGCGGCTCGTGCCAGTTCACTTGTCCGTCTAACCGCCCCATGCTCGACCTTATCCGTGTAGGCAAAACAACAGTAATGACTAATATCCGTGCTCGTCAGATGGCGGCTAAAAAGTAAAGATTATGGCAAATAAATTAGTAGTATCACTTTCGCCTCATGTGCATAGCGGTGATTCCGTGCAGAAGAACATGTACTGGGTTTGTATAGCCCTCGTGCCAGCCCTTCTCTGCTCGTTCATCAGTTTTGGCGTTGGCGCAATTATAACCACAGCCATTTCGGTGGCATCGTGCGTGTGCTTTGAGTGGGCTATCAACAAGTTCATGTTGAAGAACCCTAAGTGTACCATCTGCGATGGCTCGGCCATCCTTACGGGTCTTCTGTTGGCATTCAACATGCCCAGCAACATTCAGCCTTGGATTATCATCGTGGGTGCGCTCTTCGCCATTGGTGTGGTGAAGATGACCTTCGGCGGTCTTGGCTGCAACCTCTTCAATCCAGCTCTTGCAGGTCGTGCTTTCCTGCTCATATCCTTTCCTGTTGGCATGACTACATGGCCAACTCCAGGACAAGGTTTTGGTGTTTATCTCGATGCCGAAACGGGCGCAACTCCGCTGGCATGGATGAAAGTAATGTTCAAGAATGCTCCAGATACAGAGTTGTACCAAAAGGCTGTACAAGAACTTAGCAAAATTAAATGGGAGGACATGATATTCGGAAACACTGGCGGATGTCTTGGTGAGGTATGTACTGCTGCTCTTATTTTAGGTCTTGCCATCCTTCTTGCCAAGAAAGTTATCACATGGCATATTCCAGTTAGCATTCTTGTTACAGTGTTTGTCTTGTCTGGACTGATGTATATTGCCAATCCTCAGAGCTATGCTAATCCGTTGGCTGAGTTGATGAGTGGCGGTCTTCTGCTCGGTGCAATCTTCATGGCCACTGATTATGTGACATCTCCAATGAGCAAGAACGGTCAGTTGGTGTATGGTGTAGCCATTGGTTTTCTTACGGTCATCATCCGTGCCTATGGTGCTTATCCCGAGGGTATGTCATTTGCTATCCTCATCATGAACGCCTTCGTTCCGCTCATCAATAACAAGTTTAAACCTAAGAGATTTGGCGAAGTGCCTGTAAAGAAGTAAGCGTATGGAAAAGTTAAAGTCTTCATTAACAAATATGTTGGTGGTGCTTTCTGTCATCGCCATCGTGGCTGCGGGCGTGCTGGCATCAGTCAATGCTGTCACCGCTCCTCAGATAGAGAAAATCAATGCAGAGAATCTTGCTGCTGGCATCAAGGCTGTGATGGGTAGTGACGACATCAAGGTGTCAGAGCCGTGGGAAGTGAATACTTTCACAGCCTACGACATCAGCGACCAGCAGGGCAATTTGCTCGGTAAGGCTGTGGTCACGACAGAGAATGGTTTCGGTGGTCCTCTCAAAGTGCTTGTCGGTTTCAATACCGAAGGCGACATCCTTGGCTACACTGTGTTGGAGCATCAAGAGACTCCAGGTCTTGGTGCTAAGGCTGGTGAGTGGTTCCAAGACAAAATCATTGGTATGAACCCCAGCAAGAACAACTTCACCGTGAGCAAGGATGGTGGTGAAGTGGATGCTATCACCGCTTCCACCATCACCAGTCGTGCTTTTCTGCGTGCCATCCAGAATGCTTACGACAAAGTGATTGCTGGTCAAGATGCTACTTCAGGTGCAACCACGCAGGCTTCTGCCTCTGACATGGGAACTCCCGAAGTGATTGAATAACCCCTAAAAGAAAGGTATTGAATTATGAATAACTTCAAAGTACTGGTGAATGGTATCATCAAGGAGAATCCTACGTTCGTCCTTCTTTTGGGTATGTGTCCAACCCTTGGTACCACTTCTTCTGCCATCAATGGTATGTCGATGGGGCTCGCCACCATGTGCGTGCTCATCCTTTCAAACTTTATCATCGCATCTATCAAGAAACTCATTCCCGACATGGTGCGCATTCCTGCCTACATCGTGGTCATTGCCAGCCTCGTGACTGTCTTGCAGATGGTTATCAAGGCATACGCACCCGAAATCGACAAGAGTCTCGGACTTTTCATCCCTCTTATCGTGGTGAACTGCATCATCCTCGGTCGTGCAGAGTCTTTTGCTGCTAAGAATGGTCCTGTAGCTTCCATTTTCGACGGCATCGGCATCGGTCTTGGCTTCACCCTCGGACTCACCTGCCTTGGTGCAGTGCGTGAACTTCTCGGAACAGGTGCTATCTTTGGTATCACCCTGTGGGGCGAAAGTTACGGTATGCTTATGTTCGTGTTGGCACCAGGAGCTTTCCTCGCATTGGGCTACCTTATCGTATTGTTCAACAAAATCACAAAGAAAGCGTAAGGAGGATTGACTATGGATTATGTATTGAATTTGATTCTTATTATTATCGTTGCCATCTTCGTCAACAACGTCGTATTGGCACAATTCCTTGGCATCTGTCCTTTCCTTGGCGTGTCGAAGAAAGTAGATACTGCATCAGGTATGGGCATGGCTGTTACTGCCGTCTTGGTGGTTGCTACCATCGTGACTTACCTCATTCAGGTGTATGTGCTCAATGCCTTTGGTCTTGAATACTTGCAGACCATTGCTTTCATCCTCGTCATTGCCGCATTGGTTCAGATGATAGAGATTATTCTCAAGAAGACCATGCCTGCCCTCTATCAGGCTTTGGGTGTGTTCCTCCCTCTCATCACAACCAACTGCTGCATTCTCGGTGTAGCCATCCTTGTCATTCAAAAGGACTACGACTTGCTTGAAGGTATCATCTATGCACTCTCTACTGGTCTCGGTTTCCTTTTGGCCATGGTGCTTTTCGCAGGATTGCGCGAGCAGTTGGAACTGGTCAATGTGCCCAAAATCTTCGCAGGAGTACCTATCGCCCTTGTAACGGCTTCGCTCCTCGCCATGGCTTTCATGGGTTTCAGCGGTGTGGATGGTGGCTTGAAAATCCTTTTCGGGCTACAATAATCCTCTTTCTATCCACGCACCTTGCTTGCAAGTCAGAGGTAATGAAATAGATAGTAATAACCCCAAATAGTAATAAACAAAGACACAATGATGAAAAGAATCCTTTTGATGATGGTGATGATAGCGGGGATACTCTCCGCTTCAGCTCTCGACACGTATTCTCACGATGTCAACATTCTTCCTGCGGCAGCACGGGCAACGATTAAAAATAATTTCAAGTCCGAAGTCAGTCACATTAAGATAGAAAAGGAGTGGGGACGGGTCAGTGAGTATGATGTCGTTTTGACGGATGGCTCGGAGATTACCTTTGACCGCAACGGCAACTGGAAGACGGTGGAAGTGCGCCGCAATGCTTCCGTTCCCTCAGTTTTCATTCCTTCGGCTATCGCAACTTACATCAAACAGAATCAGAATAACGTTGCGATTATCGGCATCGAGAAGAAAAAAGCTGGCTATGAAGTCGAACTCTCTAACGGAGTCGATATGGTGTTTAACTCGCGGGGGAAATTCTTGAGATACGATTAAAGGACGCATGTACTTCGTTAAAGTATAGCGAGAATAGAGTTGTCCTGTAAGAAATACCTATGTGTTTATAACTCCCAAGGGGATGTTACCGTCCTCTTGGGAGTTTTGTTATACGGATAGAGATATGGCTTTCGGAAAGGGATGTCGTAGATGTTTGCCTGTTTCCCCGTGGATATAGTTATGAAACTTTCGACAGTTCAGGGTGTTCCGTCCTGATTTTCTTCGTCATCTTCTTTACGACCTCAGCATAACTGTGGCGAATAAGCCCCTTGACAAGCTCGTCTGACAATTCGCCGAATAGGTCTATCTGATTCCAGTATTTTTTGTTCATGTGAAACGCCCCAGTTATCTCCCAATGCTTATCACGCAATTCAAGCGCATAATTGGGGTCACATTTCAACGCAAACCATTTGGGGTCAGTCAAATCCACCATGGCGAAAATCTTGTCAATCACACGAAAGGCTAACACGTTTTCGTCAAGAGGGAAATGCTCAGATGTCAACGGCAATGACAGGCAATACTCCCTCGCTTCTTCTATGTCCATGGCGATGTCGTTTTCGTTTTATATTTTTGACTACAAAAATACAATAATTTTCGCTAATCGAACAATTTTCAGACAATTAAATTTTGTAAACTCACGTTGATTATATGGTGGAGCTTCGTTCTCCCAATAATACTTATTTGGGGAAAGGTTGTTCTGTTCTCCTGTCACAATACCCATAGCGTTGTATTTTTTCTTGATTCTGCTTCCATGCTTTAATCCTAAAATTCGTTTTGTTGACATAGACAATATCAAAGGTTTCGTGATTTGGAGAAAGCATACAGACGATATACAGATTGATAGTCTGATAGACCTTTCTCTCACCCGATGATATGGATGCCTCTTGTCGAAGTACTGTGCTATCCACCGTAAATCAGGAAAAACGAAAATGTGGCGTGTTCAGCTGGACGTTGGGATTTATTCAGAAAGGTGGCCCATGTTTTACTTGATGTTCCATGTCTTGTCAAGGATTGTGTCATACAATCTATCAGTGCAGCCTATCTTCAAGCCGTAAAAACATGTACCCTTATTGTGCTCTTTTTGCATCTTTTTCCATGTACAATCTTTCGGTAGAGGAAAATAGAAATCGCTGATGATAAGCACATCTGCCATTCCGAATGCTTTGCTTTGTAGCATCTTGATAGAGAGGGTCAGCATTTCTTCTCCATCTGTGCCTCCAGAGAACCGGTCTTCGAGAAAAGAATTCAATTGTATCCAGTTTCGTGGAAGCGATAAGTCCAGAAATTTAGCCCTGACAGAAAACGACATTAGGAAGACCTTCCTTTTCTGTTTTCTTGCCAGTCGGAGTAATTGTAAAAGAACGGCATATGCAATTTTCATAGGCCGTCCACTCATGGATCCACTGGTGTCAACAGCCACAATAATAGGTCCCTTTTCTATTCTCGGTTTCTTCTTTTGTGTCTGTTCCGTTTTGATTTGGCTTTCATTCTTTGGCCGATTGGCAAAGAGTTGGAGTTGCCTAGTGGCATACTTATAGTAGAATAAGCCTTCTGTTTGTCGTTCTGATAGAATGGCTGTTTCTGAAGGCAACAAGTGTTGAAGGTCATTGCCATTGGCAACTTCCTCGGCTTCAGCTGCTGGCTTGGGCGGTGATGGCTGCAAAGGGAGATAGCGTTTCAGTGTATCGTCCATCTTGTCTTCCCGCTTTGGTTGTTCTCTGCCAATGATGCGAAGCAAGTCTTTCAGTTCAGGATAAGAATAAAAGAAACGCTCTATCTTGCGACGCTCTTTATAGTCACTCAGACCATGCTCCTTGATGTGACGCTCCCAACGCAATTGATTGTCTTCAATCAGTTTTTTCTTCCGTTCCACCTCTTTTTCGTCGCAGGCTTGCTTCCACTCCTTGCCCATCGTATTCAGGATGGTTTCAACTTGTTCTTCTGATTCGCTCTCGTTAAGTTGGTCTTTGTAGCCTTTTAGATTCAATTCCTCGGATTTGTATTGTGATTCGATGATTTTTACGGCTTGTCCCCACATCTTGCGTTTTTGGGCGATACTGCCACTGGCGAATACCGCAATGAAAGCCTGTTCCTTTCGGTGATATTCCTCGATGGGGTGGAATAGCTGTAGCATTGCCTCGATGAACTTCATCAGCTCCTCTTTCAGGAGTTCCGTCCAAAGTGAATCCTGGCTTTCAAGTTGTGGATTGTCTTGGATGGTCTGCCCAATAAATCCTCCCAACAAATCGCCATACGGCAGCTTGTCGGGCAACTTGCCGTAGTCCATATAGAAATCAAAGGCTTCGTTGTAGTCTTTGAGCTTTTGGGCGAAGCTGTCAGCATCGATGTTGTTCATAGCAGTTGTTGTGCATTCTTGATTTTCACCTTCAATTCCTTAACTCGCTTGTCACACCCGTCAAGATACTTTTTGGCAATCTTCCTGTCATCATCAGACAAAAACAGATGCTTTGAGCCTGCGAACAATTCCTGAAGTCTCACCAGACTCGGTATGATGTCTTTCTGTAAGGTGGAGAGTGTGGTTTCGGCAACCGACTCTTCCATAAAGCTGTCATCGGCAAATAATCCCTGTACCCCATCGGAAGATAGAGAGGTCATGGGTAACGACATCATCCGTTCAAAAGCATACGGTGTCTTGTCGATGATAATTCCACCCCTGCATTTCTGGAGTTTTATCTTTCGTACGTTCTGCGCGTTTTTGACTTTGTTATCGAAGGGTGAGCTGGTATAGATGGCATGGACAATCCATGCTCTCTTCTGGTCGTCGCGGTAGAGAATACCATCTGAAGCCTTGTCCACACCGACATGATTATAGTCGGCTTTGTAGAAAAGGCACTTCCCTTGTGGAAAGTTGCGGATGCTGTAATAAAAATAGTTGACCAGCATAAATTGTTTTGGTTGGTTGTGTGTATCTTCTTCATTCTTGACGGGCTGTGATTTCTTCTTGATTGCCTGGTCAATCTCCTTTTGTAGTTTCTCCATTTGCTTGTCAAGGTCTGCTGTCAAGGATGATGCCACAATGTCGATGATGGTTGGTATGACCTCGGCTGTATTCCATAGGCAATGGAAGAGGATGGGAACGTCAGTCATGTCGATGGTTTTACGTCCATTCAGGAACGCCGCTGTCTGCATGAGATGGAAACATTTTTTCCATCGACGGTCAGACACATAATAGTCCATTTCCTTGCGCCCCTCCTGCACAGCTTCATCTCTCAGACGTTTCCTGATGGCAGATATTGCCTTGCACACATCATCGGGTATAGCAACGAGGTTGATGTTATGTTGCCACGATTTATAGACTTCATCTGTTATCTGCAAGTCTGGAGGCATTGTAATGTCATCAATGGGCTTCTGTCGTATCATCTTGTAGAACGTACTTTCGGTTTGGATGCTGTTCGACACCATCCGCACGAGAAATCTGTCCCAAAGCGCCTCCAGCCCTTCGTCCTCGGCAGGAAGTTCGTTACTTGCAGCAATTAAGGCCTTCATGGGCAGCGACAACGTGTTTCGCCCATTTTGGAAGATGCGCTCGTTTATGGCTGTCAGCAAGGCATTTTGTATGGAAGGACTGGCTTTCCATATCTCATCAAGGAACACTACGGTTGCCGTGGGCAGAAAACCATCCACAACACGCTCGTATCTGTCCTTGTTTTTTAAGAGAGATATAGAAACGGGGCCAAAGATTTCATCAGGCGTTGAGAATCGTGACATCAGGTATTCAAAGGCATTTCCATCTTTGAATGCCAGTTTCAATCGACGTGCGACCAGGCTCTTGGCTGTACCTGGAGGGCCGAGAAGGAACACGCTCTCTCCTGCTATGGCACTCAACAGTGTCATGGCAAGAATATGCTCCTTTTCGTAGATGCCTTCAGACATAACTTTCAGCATGGATTGGATTTGGACTTCTATTTTCATTCTACTGTATCTGTTCTGTACTTGACATTACTTCAGTAAACTCTATTGGGTAGTTGGCTTTCATTGGTTATTTGGTAGGCAATCCATGGGTTGCATACAGTATGGGTTTTGTTGAAGAGATATGTTCAAAACTATTCCCATTCGTTCCCAATCTTTCTGAGTTTCCTCTTCTCTCGTACCCATTCTTCAGACCCGCTAGCCATAAATTTAATTTTCAAGTCTGCCAAATCAGCAAACTTCATTTTCCAAAAAATGTCGCTTTCTTTCCTGCTGAAATCGGCGATTAAACGAATTTCTGTGTTATTTTGACTCAGCGTCTTTTGCCAGTGGGAATTTCAGAATTTGCTTATTGTTTTTAATTTTGTGGCACAAAGTTATCACTTTATTTTTGCAATTCAAAAGAAACAACCCATCTTGATGTTCTTGAAAAGAGGTTTGGATAACAATATGTGTTATAATACGAGAAATATACAATTTAGGTCTGCTGTGTGATACAATAGTTTGGAGTATTCTTTGTTCTTTACTTGTTATACACTATCTTTGTACAATCGTTACCAACGATTTGTCAAATTACTGTTCATCAACAATTTATATACATGAACAATTATATAGAAATAAATGAAGCCCAGTGGCAAAGAGCCGTGCATTGTGCCGTGTTCAGAGATTGCGTAGAACCTTCGTATTGTGTTACTTTTGAGGTTGATGTCACCGAATTAAGGAGCTTTGCCAAGAAAAACGGTTTGTCGTTCACCATGGCAATGGTGTATGCCACCTGTAAGTGTGCAAACGATGTTGAGGCTTTCCGATACAGGTTCTTGGATGGGAAGGTGGTGCTGTTTGATTCGGTCGATACAGCCTTTACCTATCTTAATAAGGAGACTAATCTCTTCAAAGTGGTGAATGTGCCCATGATAGAAGACATCATTGAGTATTCTACTCTTGCGAAGGAAATGGCTGAAAATCAGGAAGTATATTTCACAGGACCTTTGGCCATTGATGTCTTCCAATGTTCGCCTATGCCTTGGATTAAGTACAGCCACATTTCTCATACCAATTCAGGTAAGAAAGACAATGCCACTCCTCTTTTTGACTGGGGTAGGTTCTACGAAAAAGACGGGCGGTGGCTCATGCCATTCTCCGTTCAGGTGCATCATTCTTTCGTCGATGGTGTGCATGTTGGTGAGTTTGCAGAGAAGTTGGAGAACTTCCTCAAAGCACCCCGATAGAAGACAACAAAAAGGCAGTACCCATAGCGAGGGTGCTGCCTTTTTTGTTGGTTGCCACTCACACTTGGCAATAAAAATAAAATGACTTTTATTTTGTATTGTACTCGCTTCGTTGTAACTTTGCACACATAACAATGACGAACTATATAAAAAAGAAAGGAATAACAGTATGGAAATCAATAGTTGGTTTGAATGCAAGGTGAAGATGGACGTGATGAAGGACGACGGCACAACGAAGCCTGAGACCTTTGTCTATTTGGTTGATGCACTGAACTTCACAGAGGCAGAGTCGCGCATCATTGAAGAGGTGAAGCCTTACACGAGTGGAAACTTGGATGTGACGGATATCAAGCGTGTGAAGTTCGCCGAGATTTTCCCCTGCGACAGCGATGTGGCGGACAAGTGGTATAAGGTTCGTTGCCTGTTCATCACGCTGGATGAAAAGACGCAGGTGGAGAAGGAGATAGCCAACAGCATGCTGGTGCAGGCAGGCACATTCCATGCGGCTGTGGAGAACTTCGACAAAGGCATGAAAGGTTCGCTGATGGATTATCGCATCGCCAGTGTGCAGGAGACGAAGATTATGGACGTGTTCCGCTATGTTGTGCATGAGAAAGGGGAGGCTGCCAAGCCTGAGTATGAAGCCTGAAAGCCGAGATGGAGATAGTTTGAAGTTGTTATGATTGGGGATAATTTGCAGAAAGTTTCAGACACGTTGCTGCCCAATGTACGGCTGGTGGCAGTGTCGAAGTTCCATCCTGTAGCGGCTTTGCAAGCGGCATACGATGCTGGGCAGCGTGTGTTTGGCGAGAGCCATGTGCAGGAGTTGGTGGCGAAGCAGGAAGTAATGCCCAAGGACATCGAGTGGCACTTCATCGGGCATTTGCAGACGAACAAGGTGAAGTACATGGCTCCTTTCGTGAGTCTTATCCATGCGGTCGATTCTGTGAAATTGCTCAAAGAGATTGACAAACAGGCACAGAAGTGTAACAGGTTGATTGACGTGCTCTTGCAAGTGCATGTGGCGAAGGAAGAGACGAAATTCGGCTTCTCACCTGACGAACTGGTGCAGATGCTGGAAGTGGGTGAGTGGAAGCTGTGCGGCAGTGTCCGCATCGCTGGCTTGATGGCAATGGCAACGAACACGGACAACGAGGCGCAGATAGCCGAGGAGTTTGACATGGTGCATAGTCTCTTCTGCCATGTGAAGGAACGCTTCTTTGCCGATGCACCCGAGTTCAAGGAGCTGTCGATGGGCATGAGCAGTGACTATCAGATTGCGCAACAGCATGGTAGCACGTTGGTGAGAGTGGGAAGCCTGATATTTGGAGAAAGAGAATATCATTGACAACCAAGGTAATATAAGATATTATAAACAGCGATGAATCTAAACGAAAGGCGAAAAGATGTGGCAAAGGACATTTGCCGAAGTTATGGCGTGACATTGAGCATAGAGGTGTTGCGTGCGTTTGCCGACATCTTGGTGCCGATGAAAGTGCTGAGAGGTCATCGGTTTGTGAACGAAGGTGATGTGTGCAACTATATGTTCTATGTGGAGAAGGGCATGCTGATGCAGCACTACACCAAGAATGGGGTGAAAGTGACCGAAGACATCGGTCACGAAAACGATATGGTCGTCTGTGTCGAGAGTTTTTTTCTGCGGCAACCCTCCAAGATAGTGGTTTCCACCATCGAACCCAGCATTGTTTTTGGCATTCCTTACGACGAACTGTATGCGCTCGCCCGACATTCCTTTGAACTTTGCCGACTCATCTTCCAGTTTTATCAGCATGCGCTCATTGCTGCCCAACAGAAAGCAGATGTTTTCCGTTTCGAGACAGCCAAAGAGCGTTATGTGCGTACCATGCACGAGAAGCCTGAGATTATTCGCCGTGCGCCTCTCCACAACGTCGCTTCTCTTCTCCAAATGACACCCGAGACATTGAGTCGTGTGCGTGCCTTGGTCACAGCAGAAGGCATCAGGTAAAATGTCCGATAGATCAAGCATTTATCCCAACATTTAGTAGAGTCTCCTTCATCGCTTGAGGGCAGTTTTTGTTTGTCCTAAGTTCCTTTCCAGCATACAAGTGGGCGCA
>CAMWJL010000042.1 GCA_947174565.1 uncultured Prevotellaceae bacterium
CTTATAAACCGTCCGCAAAGGAATATATTTACCAAATATTTTTTTAATGTGTATGTTTAAACAGTTAATTGGAATTGCTTTCGCTTCTGTTGTCTTATTTTCATGCAGTAGCGATATTGAAGAACAAGACTCGCAAAATTGTTCTTCCCAAGAATCACTTAATGACACGCCTGTCATAGATTATGAAGATTTATTTTCTCCATCATCTCCAAGTTCTGTATCACGGACCAGAGCTGCAAATGATGTTATTGTAGATGACGAAATGATTATTGTGTACGGCTGTGACAGGTCAGAAGTGAAAAAGAATGCAAAGATTGCTTTGGACAGTGCTTCTGCTTCAAAATTCGGATTGCCACAAGGTGTTTATGTTGTCGAGTATGTCTTATGCTATAAGAATGTATACAAGGCAGGATACGACATTTGGTCTGAGAAATCAGAAAATTGTGGATATAAACCGTCAAGTGATTTCGTACTTGGCAACAGCAATATTGCAATGACAAAGGAGCGTGGCTATGAGGAACCTGCAAGTAATGCAAAGGAACTAAAGACATTTCTTTTGCATGTTGTAAGTGATTTGTCTGGAAGAAGATTGGACAAGTACGATCCATGTACTCCTAATAATATAGAATGGATTTATAGTATTTCAGCACAATAGTAGTATGAATAACATTTTAGGTAAGTTTTCTTTTGTTGCTTTTATTTCTCTTATTGGCTTAACTGCTTGTGACAGTGATGAAGCAACACTAATGCAAGGTAATGAAAAAGCAGACGATATACATAAGTATATCATTCCTGAAGAAAGCAACGACACTGCCATTGTCTTTATTGGCTCTGAAAAGGATTTGCAACATGCTTTGGCTCCAACCGCCGAGAGACATGAAGACTATTTGTTACGGCATGGGTGGGTTAAAGAAAATACAGATGAGACGGCTACTCGGTCAATGCTTAGAGCCAGATCTGTGAGAACTGATACAGTATATGTGTCAAAATATACGGTGGATTATTATTCTGATCCTTCTGTCTATGCGAGTTTTAATGCTAAGTTCAGTCGCTCCATGGTGGACTCTATAAACAAAGTCGTTTCTTCAGAATATAGAATCAGCACCAGCAAAACATATGTGTGTGAATGGAGGCTTTTCTCAACTTACTATAATTTTGGATCTGATGAACAAGTTACATCAAGACCTTCGTTGTTATGCGCTCTTGCTCCTGCAACAAAATCAGGGTATACAGAGAGGGGATATAGCCTGTACACAATCGACCGTTCAAATGGTAATAAACAGGCTCAAATGGATTCTTATCAGCTTTTGATAAAATATGAGAAAGTTTCTCATGCGACACTTGTGTTGAATATAGAATGGCCGTTCCGTCCAGAGTCTACGCCTAAAAATGCATATCGTGGTTATGAGTTTATATATGCTGTCAGTAAAAAGCTTTAGCCTTTGTTGCTAAAACATATTGGATTTATTTTTCTTTAAACTTCATATCAATCGAGTATAAAAGAAGATGATGGGATATTATGTAAAACCTCATCATCTTCTTTGTATATGACGATACATATTACAGTCGTAACTATCAATTTCACATCTCATGTAACCATTTTAGCAGTATGGTTTGTATGTAAAGCCATGGTGCCTTCTGTGTGTATATGATTTACTAATCACCCGAAGATTTTCGACCATCGGACGAAACGCAGGACTCCTTCTTCGCCAAACTTGGAAAGCGGACGAATGGCTTGCTCCAGTGTCTTTTCTGTGGTGGGTCTGGTTTTGGAAAAGAACTTGTCGGCGTAGCAGACAATCTGTTCCTCTATGGTTTCGGGCATGAGGTCACGGTGTGGGACGGGAAGGTTCTGCTTTTCAATCTCTTGTAGTGACAGACCTGCTCCTGTATGTCTTTCACAGACACGAGCGTGCTTGGGAAATCCTTCTGCTCGCAACAAATCAGCTCCGATAGTACCGTGGCAGATGTATGGCTCACTGCCATAACAGTGAATACCGGCTGCATCACAGCGAAAGATGCCGATGTCGTGAAGCATGGCGGCTTCTTCCACAAACTGGCGGTCAGCCATCAATTCGGGATGTCGGTCAACGATGGCAAGAGCCTTGTTTGCCACTTTGTGGCTATGTACAAGGAGGATGTGGCGAAGCTCGTTCTCTTCGGGGTAGTATTTATCAATGATAGCTTGGTAGTTCATAAGTAGAATGCTTGGGTCAAAGCGGTGTAATCTGTGGTGCGGTTGTTATCTGCGTCCTGCAACGTGAGGGTGGCGGTTTCGACAGGGCGAATCGCTTTGCAAAATTCGAGCAGTGCTCGTTTGAAAGGTTTTCGTTCGCTGGAGCGCACATCCAAACGACGTTGTAAATAAAGTTTGTTGAGGGCACAAAGACTGATAAACGAGGAAGCTTCTCCATAGGGGATGATAACGGAGAATAGACCCTTTTCTGAGAGTAGTCGGGAAGCGTTCTCAACCAGCTTCTCGAAAGGCAAGGACGTGGTGTGGCGTGCTGCGTTTCGAGCCTGTTCTGTTCCTAATGTTTCTTCTTTGTAAAATGGTGGATTTGATACGATTATATCATATTTATTAAAGCAGGAATCAATAGCGTTAAAGTCCTGTCTCTGAATACGGATTCGTTGTCTGAAAGGGGAGGTTTCCACATTCTCCTTTGCCTGTTCAATAGATGCTTCATCTATGTCTATTCCAACAATGTCAGCGTGTGGAAATCGTTGTGCCAACATCAGGGCAATCAGCCCCGTTCCTGTGCCCACATCAAGAATCGTAATATGCTCCCTTTGGCATTCTTCCGTTGACAATTCTCCGCTTGCCCATGCCCCCAATAACACACCATCCGTCCCGACCTTCATGGCAGAACGGTCGTGACGGATGGTGAATTGCTTGAAACGAAAGTCGGGGGTGGGCATCAGAAGCAGAAGTAGTTTTTGGCATTGTTGTAGGCAATGTCCTCAATCATCTGATTGACACGCTTCTCCTCATAGCCAACGTATGGCACTTCGCCATTCTCAATGTCGGTAGCGACAAGGTTGCAGAGAATGCGGCGGAAGTATTCGTGGCGAGGGTAGGAGAGGAACGAGCGCGAGTCGGTCAGCATGCCCACGAAACGGCTCAGCAGACCCAGCAATGAGAGAGCATTCATTTGCTTGGTCATGCCATCCTTTTGGTCGAGGAACCACCACCCTGACCCCCACTGAATCTTGCCAGGGCAAGAGCCATCTTGGAAGTTGCCCAACATGGTGGCAAGCACCTCATTAGCACAAGGATTCAGGTTGTAGAGAATGGTCTTAGCCAGCTTCCCCTCGGCATTTAAGCGGTCGAGGAACTTAGAGCACTTCTTGGCGGTGTTAAATTCGCCGATAGAATCAAAACCCGTGTCGGGACCTAATTGCTTAAACATCTTTGAGTTATTGTCTCGGATGGCGCCATAGTGGAACTGTTGTGCCCATCCTGCTTCGGCATCCTGCATGGCAAAGATGTACATCATGGCACTCTTGAACTTCAGAATCTCCTCCTGTGTCAAAGCCTTGCCGCTATATACCTTGTCAAAGATTGCCTTAATCTCAGCATCTGTGTAGTCCTCTGCATAGAACTCCTCAATGCCGTGGTCGCTCAGTTTGCAGCCCATTGAGGCAAAGAAATCGTGGCGACACTGGATGGCATCAATGTAATCGTTGAAGTTGTTGATACTCTTGCCGCTCACTTCCGAAAGCTTATCCACGTATGCTTTGAAATTCTCGGGTACTTCCACTGCCATCGCCTTGTCTGGACGCCATGCGGGCAGCATCTTCGTTTCCATGGTAGGGTCTTCTGCCACCTTTTTGTGCCATTCCAGTGAATCCACAGGGTCGTCGGTAGTGCATACCGTTTCCACGTTGTAGTGTTTCATCAGTCCGCGTGGCGTGAACTTCGGGTCGTTCTTGATTTGTTCGTTGCACTCGTCGAAAATCTCGCGTGCATTTTCAGGATTCAAGGTTTTATTGATGCCAAACGCGGTCTTCAACTCCAAGTGCGTCCAATGGTACAATGGATTGCGGAACGTGTAAGGTACGGTCTCTGCCCACTTCTCAAACTTCTCCCAGTCGGATGTGTCTTTGCCTGTGCAGAAACGCTCGGTAACGCCATTGGAACGCATGGCTCTCCATTTGTAGTGGTCACCACCCAGCCAAATCTGTGTGATGGATTCAAAGCGTTTGTTCTCCGCCACCATCTGTGGCACCAAGTGGCAGTGGTAGTCGATAATAGGCATCTTTGTCGCATGTTCGTGATACAACTTCTGTGCGGTTTCGCTTTGCAGCAGGAAGTTTTCGTCCATGAAAGGTTTCATATTGATTGATGTTTAGCGTTATGTTACATGTTGACAAAGGTAGTGTTTTTTCCCCGAATGCTCCAAATCCTGTTCTTGCTTTTTTCGGGAAAGGACGCCAATTCAGCTCCTTGTTGTTGGAGAATCTTACATTTTTTGGCTGATAACGATGTGGTTATCGCCGTTTTCGTTACCTTTGCATGGCAAATACATGATACAATCACTCAAAAGAAAGGGAAATAGATGGACGAGCAAGATAGACTCATGGCGGAGGAGCGAGAAGAACTGTTGCTGACGGTGAAGAAGTTGCAGACACTGGTGGCTGACGTGTTGAACCCAGAAGACTTCCACAAAATCAAGGAGATTCTGTTGCGTACAGTGGAGTCGGGCTGTTTGAACCGAGACAAGTTTGGCTTGGAGCCAGTCCTCTTCGACCTTCAAACTGCCATCATTACATCCGAAGAGATAGGCCTGAACCGTGCGTCGATTGTGAGCATCCTGCTGCATGATTGCGTGGCAGTCGGTGTGGTGGATGAGGCTTATGTGTGCCATGAGTTTGGCGACGATGTGGCTCACATCATTCATGGCATCTTGCGTGTGAACGAGCTATATGCCAAGAGTCCTTCGATAGAGACGGAGAATTTCCGTGATTTGTTGCTGTCGTTTGCCGAGGATATGCGCGTCATCTTCATCATCATTGCCGACCGTGTGAACCTGATGCGGCAGATAAAGGACCGAGGGGAGATAGAGGAACGAACCCGTGTGGCAACCGAGGCGGCGCGTCTATATGCACCATTGGCGCACAAGCTTGGCTTGTATCTGATTAAGAGAGAGTTGGAAGACTTGTCGCTGAAGTATTTGGAGTCTGACATCTATTATATGATTAAGGACAAGCTGAATGCTACGCGTGCTGCCCGTGACCTTTACATCGCCAACTTCATCGAGCCTATCGAAGAGAAGTTGAAGGCGGCAGGTCTGAAGTTCCACATCAAAGGACGTACTAAGTCTATACACTCCATCTGGCAGAAGATGAAGAAGCAGAAATGCAAATTCGAGGGAATTTATGACCTGTTTGCCATTCGTGTCATTCTTGATTCGGCACCCGAACGGGAGAAGCAGGACTGCTGGCAGGTGTTCAGCATCGTTACTGACATGTACCGTCCCAATCCCAAGCGTTTGAGGGACTGGTTGTCAGTGCCGAAATCCAATGGATATGAGTCGTTGCACATCACCGTGATGGGGCCTGAAGGCAAATGGGTGGAGATACAGATTCGCACGGAGCGGATGGATGAGATTGCAGAGCGTGGTTTGGCGGCTCATTGGCGATATAAGGGTGTGAAAGACAGCGGCAGCAAGTTGGAGGATTGGTTGAAGGACATTCGCTCTGCATTGGAGAATCATGCGGACAGCGACGAGCAGCTGGTGGACCGTTTCAAGGTTGACCTTTATAGCGACGAAGTGTTTGTGTTTACGCCCAAGGGCGACCTCTTCAAACTGCCGAAAGGGGCAACGGTGCTTGACTTCGCCTTTCAGATTCACACCACCGTGGGCTGTCGATGCACTGGCGGCAAGGTGAATGGCAAAAATGTACACATCCGCACAAAGTTACAGAGTGGCGACCAAGTGGAGATACTCACCTCGCAGAAGCAGCAGCCGAAGCGCGACTGGCTGAACATTGCCGTCACACCCAAGGCGCGTGCCAAGATTCGGCAGTCGCTCACGGAGCAGGAAATGCAGGTTTCGACCTTGGCAAAGGAAGCGTTGGAGCGCAAGTTCAAGAACAAGAAGATTGAGCTTGACGAATCCACCATGATGCGTCTGCTGAAACGCATGGGGTATAAGCACGTCACTGAGTTCTACAAAGCCATTGCCGAAAATGTGATCGATGTCAACACTGTGATTGAGCAATATGTAGCCTTGCAAGAGCGCGATTCCAATCCTAACGCCTTCTCCACCGAACAGCGCAGTGCGGATGGCTATGTGGCGAACGTGCAAGACGAGCGCACGCAGTCGGGAACCGATGTGCTTGTGCTCGACAACAACCTGAAAGGTGTGGAATACAGCCTTGCCAAATGCTGCAACCCCATCTATGGCGACGACGTGTTTGGCTTCGTCACCGTGAACCGCGGCATCAAGGTGCATCGCACCGACTGCCCCAATGCCGCCCTCCTGAAAGACCGCATGAGCTATCGTGTGCTTCGAGCACGCTGGGCAGGCAAAGGCTCCAAGCAGTATCCTGTCACGCTGCGTGTGGTGGGACACGACGATATCGGCATCGTCAACAATATCACCTCCATCATCAACAAGGAGAAGAACGTGATGCTGCGTGGCATCAGCATTCGCTCCTCTGAGGACGGACTCTTCTCAGGCACACTCACCGTGATGATTGATGACCAGCAGCAGCTCACCCAACTCATCAAGAAACTCACCATTGTCAAAGGAGTCAAGAACATTGAACGATGATTAGCCCGCACATTGGGCAGTCTTCCAAGAACATAAACCACTGAACATCATGCGGGTCACTCTATTGTTAGTAGGAAAAACGGTGAACAAGCATTTTGTCGAATTGATTGACGACTATGCCTCTCGTGTGAAACACTACATCAGTTTCGACATCATCACCATTCCCGAGTTGAAGAACACCAAGAACCTTTCTGCCGAGCAGCAGAAGCAGCAGGAGGGCGAACTGATATTGAAGCAGCTTCAAGCGGGCGACTACACGGTGTTGCTTGATGAGCACGGCAAGGAACTGCGCAGCATCGAGTTCTCCAAATACATGGAGCAGAAGATGCAGACCGTCAGCCGACGGCTCGTCTTCATCATCGGTGGTCCCTACGGCTTCTCTCCCGATGTGTACGCCAAGGCAAATGAGAAGCTTTCTCTCTCGAAGATGACTTTTTCCCACCAGATGATTCGCCTCATCTTTGTGGAGCAGTTCTATCGTGCCATGACCATTATGCGTGGCGAACCATATCATCACGAATAGCACTCGAAGCACTCCATCCTCACCCCTCATTTCTTCCTTTTTATTCTTAAAACTCACCCCATAAATCGATGTCCCCGACTCCGATGGGTCGGAGTCGGGGACATCGGCAAGTCGGAGTCGGGGACTCCGATTTAGAGGCTGTGAAAGCACGCTACACACAGAAGTGCTTTACTGCCTATGTCTGACCTTTTTGTTTTGGGGATAATAGTGACCTTTCTGTATCGAACGTTGGCATGGTTGATGTAAATTCTTACCATTTCTGACATTTTGCCCCCACTTGCTTTCTCCTTTCATCAGTTTTCCCTACCTTTGCCAAGTCATACCCTTACCGAAAGCCTTTCATGGGACAGAGGCGGGCAGACACATTACATATATAAAGGCGTATCTTGCGCTTTGGTTTTGACATTCTGAGAATCTCGCAAATTCATCTGTATATCAAAAACAAAGCAACGGAAACGCCCTATGGGTGTATCGTACACATTCCTGCCATTGGCTCTTGGCTATCTTGTATAGTCAAGTTGTTGTTGGAGTGATTGTTATACATACACAGCGTGGGGCTTTCGGCGTTGCTCGTTTCGATATACAGGGCAATGCGAGAGCCTTCAGAATGTGGAACGAGCGACAGGGTCGGCTCCACGTCCTTTTTATCTGTCATGTTCAAGCAATCACAATTATTTAACCACCGATAAGGGAGCTGTCGGCACAATCTTTTTATAAAAAGATGAAAAAAATTTTTACACTTAAACCTGTGCTCATCGCCCTGTTAGCGATGATTGGTTGTACAATGAAAGCGGAAATCGTCTATTACCCAGCGGATGACGGCTTTTGTTACTACCTTGACACGGAAACTTTGGAAGCAACTCTTGGCGGATATCGTGGAGATGCTACGGAGGTCGTGATTTCTGAGTTCGTCACTTATGAGGGAGAAGACTACAAAGTGACCAGTTTGGGAGATTTCTGCTTTGATGGCTGCTCGTCTCTCGTGACGGTAGAGCTTCCTTCGTCTGTGGTCAGTTTGGGAGGTTACTGCTTCGATGGCTGCTCGTCCCTCACGACAATAGAGATTCCCTCGTCTGTGGTCAGTTTGGGAGAACGTTGCTTCCGTGGTTGCTCCTCCCTCCCGTCGATAGTGATTCCTTCGTCCGTGACGAGTTTGGGAACATCTTGCTTCTATGATTGTTCTTCTCTTCCGGCGATAGAGATACCCTCATCCGTAACCAGTGTAGGACATTGGTGCTTTTATGGCTGTTCATCTCTTAAAACAGTAATTTGGAAGATGGACAAAAGGATAGAAGATGGTTCTTTATTTGAATTGGTTCCCACCAACGTTGCCACTCTGTATGTCCCAAAAGAAATGCTTGAACTCTACAATCCTCCTAAAAAGAAGGACGCCAAAGATCCATGGAGGAGTTTCGGAACAATTCTTCCTTGGACAGATGAACTGGAAGTCAGTGTTGATGAAACTTCAGAATTCAACATTGCCCTCAAAACCTACAATGGTAATGTGGTGGTGTCTGGTCTTACAGATGGTACACCTGTGTCATGCTACACCATTGACGGTCGTATGCTTGGCTTTACCTCTGCCGATGGTGGCACTGCATCATTCGTAGCCGAACCCAACAGCATCGTGATTGTGAGAGCTGTCAGGCAGACCTTCAAAGTCTATGTAAAGTAAGGTTATCCGCTTCATTATCATATCATAACAGACAGGCCCCGTTCTTCATGAAAGAACGGGGCCTGTCTGTTATCCTTCTTTTTATTTTCAGATGACTTGCCTATTCAGAACAGGTATGTATTCTGTTCTCAACAAATCTCTATGCAGAGTTCGATGAACGCACATTAGGATGTTAGTTTTTGATGAGTTGCATGACAGCCCAATTGTCTTTTGCGAATGTGTGTAAGACGCTGAGACCATTTGCTATTGCCACGCGTTGCATATCAGGCACATCTTCGGTAAAGAAGCCTGATATGAAAAGTGTGCCCTGTGTAGCGAGGTGTCGCACATAGGTGGGCATGTCGGCAGTGAGGATGTTTTTGTGGATGTTGGCGACGATGGTGTGAAACGTTCCGTCAATGGACGAGGCATCGCCTAATTGTACGCGTACATTATTTAAATGATTGAGCAACACGTTTTCTTGGGCGTTCTCCACGCTGAAAGGGTCTATGTCGATAGCCACCACTTCTTGTGCTCCCCGTTTTGCCATAGCGATGGCGAGTACACCTGTGCCAGTGCCCATGTCGAGGACGCGTTGGAGAGTGAAGTCTTGTTTGAATAGGAGGGACGTGATTTGGTAGGTGGTGGCATGAGACCCAGACCCAAAAGCCATGCGCGGATTGAGCCGTATGCCAAACTCGCGTTCGAGAATCGGGTCAAAGCTGTTTTGTTCCCATTCTGCGTTCCAGTCCTTGTTCTCTAAGGTGTGGAGTGTGTAAGAGAAGGATACGTCGGGCAGCACAATCTCTGCCAATGTGGCTTCAAACAAATTTTCGTCGAAAAGGTTCTGAGGAATATAGGCTTTGATGCCTGTGTCGGTCATCTCGAACGAGTCGAAGCCGATGTCGTTCAGCATGGCGGAAAGCACATCGCAGGCCATTTCTGAATAGGGGGAGACGGTGATGTCGGTATAGAGGTATTGCATGGGAGAGAAAAGGAGTTGAAGATTTCTTTTGAATAGGATTCACTCATATTCTTTGATGGTCATGTCCATCAAATCTTGGTAGTCGCCTTTGAACACGTTGATATCTACGTTGCCTTTGATGCCATCTACTTTTCCCACGTCGGTGTGTTGCCAAAAAGCCCATTCGCCTTTGTATTCGAGCGAATCAATGTAATAGTGGGCTATCCAGTAGGGGTATCGGTCAAATTCGGGTGTGTTCAGATAGGAGGTACGGAATTTGTAACCTGTGTAGAGAATCGGGGTGATGCCATAGTGTTCCTCTACAATCTTCATCCAACTGAGCACCTCTCGTTGTAGTTGTGCCGTAGTGCAGTGCCCCGTTTCTTCCACATCAAGCACAGGGGGAAGGTCGTTTTCTTCTAACTGCACCATCTTGCAGAAATACTTCGCCTGTGTCTTGCCCGAGGTGGAGGGGCTGAAATAGTGGTAGGCTCCGCGCACGATGTCGTTCTTGCGGGCATTATGGAAGTTTTGGTTAAAGTTCTCGTCCCAAATGTTAGTGCCTTCTGTGGCTTTCACAAAGATGAACGAGACGGGGGCGCCTTGTATTTGGGCGTTGCGTAGCTTGTTCCAGTCGATGTCACCTTGATAGTGGGATATGTCTAATCCCCTGACCGTTCCTTTGGGGTAGGTTACTTGGCTGAAAATGGCTTTCCAACGGAAAGAGTAGGGACCGACAAAGGTCTTATAGAAAAAGGTGATATAAATGACAACAATAAAAGCTAGTGCAGCCCACAAAACATAAGAAGGCACACGGCGAAGCGGATTTCGTCGTGTGCCTTTCTTTGACTTGGTAGATTTGCGCTTAGTCGTTGTTCGTTTTTTCGCGGTCATCTAACAATTCTGTAGTGATTATTTGGCTTGTTCCAATTGGAGGGTCTTTGTTGTCTGGTCGCAAACCTCTGATGGTCCCCAGTACTGGATAGGGCCTGGATAAACATAAGCTGTCTCTTTTGCCCACTCTGCACGGTGTGCGGCAAAGTACTTGAATGGAGCACCATCGAGTTCAACGAGTGCCTTGCGAATCACAGGCTTCATCTTGCCGTTACGCTTTTCAAGGTTCATCATCATGGTGATTGGCACACCACCTGCAATCCATTCTGCGGCAGGAGCTGTCGTGTTCTTAATCACAGACATGTACCCCGTCTTACCATTGGCGATGAGGCGAGAAGCGTTGTAACCCAGAGAGTAGCAGTAGTCGGCATCGTAGTTAGATGGAGCAGCACAACGACCTTCGTAGCCGAAGAAGTGATGCTGAGTACCAAACTTACCTGTGAACTTGCCTTGATGCTTCCAAATGGCAAGCTTGTCAGCCACCATGCGAGAAAGCAATTTCTCTGTCTCGATGAGCGATACCTGTACGTTGCCGTGAGGGTCGCGGTCGAGGGCTAACTGTGCTGCCACGTCCGCTGGCAGTGACTTGAACACTAACGCGTTGTCCTTAGAGAGGTGACCACGCACGAACGACAGCTGTTCGTTGGCACTGGTGATGTTCTGTGCCTCTGGCAAAGCGAGAATGTCGTTCAGCTCTGCAATGAGTTTCTTGATGGCAGGGATAAATTCGATGATGCCTTCAGGAATGAGCACCGTACCGAAGTTGTTACCTTCGGCAGCACGTGTAGCTACTGTTTCTGCGATGTAGGTCACCACATCATCAAGTGACATTGCCTTTGCCTCTACTTCCTCTGATATGAGGCAGATGTTTGGCTGGCATTGGAGAGCACACTCCAATGCAATATGAGAAGCTGAACGACCCATCAACTTGATGAAATGCCAGTACTTGCGAGCAGAGTTACAATCGCGCTGGATGTTGCCAATCAACTCTGAGTAAGTCTTACAAGCAGTGTCGAAACCGAAGGAAGTTTCAATCTGTTCGTTCTTCAAGTCACCGTCGATGGTCTTAGGACAGCCAATCACCTGAACGCCATACTTCTTGGCTGCATAGTACTCTGCGAGCACACATGCGTTGGTGTTGGAGTCGTCACCGCCAATGATAACGAGTGCTTTGATACCAAGTTCGCGAAGAATCTCAATGCCCTTTTCAAACTGCTCTTCTTCTTCCAGCTTTGTACGGCCAGAACCAATGATGTCGAAACCGCCTGTGTTGCGGTACTGGTCCATCAACTCAGGAGTAATTTCCATGTAGTTGTGGTCAACGAGACCGCCAGGACCGAGGATAAAGCCATAGAGTTTGTTAGCTGGATTGAGTGACTTCACACCGTCGAAGAGACCTGAAATCACATTGTGACCACCTGGAGCTTGACCACCAGAAAGAATGATGCCCACATTGAAGGGTGGCAACTCTACGGGTGTGCCTGATTCAAAAGTGATGACAGGCATTCCGTAAGTGTTAGGGAAGAGTTCCTTAATCTCGGTCTGATTGCCTACCGACTGAGTGGCAGCACCTTCCACGGTCTTTACAGGACCTTGGAGTGCTTTGGGAAGCTTGGGCTGATAAGCAGCACGAGCTTTCTGAAGATTTGAGATAACCATAGATTTATATATTATATGTATAAGTAAAATTCAATTACTTCATCATGGATTCGCGAGCTACTTCAATGTAGGAAAGTGCCTCTTTGCACTTGTCTGTCACATATTGCCAGTCACCAGCCTTCACTTTGTCGTTGGGGAAAAGCTTAGAACCCATGCCTACACAGAATACACCAGCCTTGAACCATGCTGTGAGATTCTCCTCCGTTGGAGCAACACCGCCAGTCACCATGATTTTCGACCAAGGCATTGGAGCCTTGAGGTTTTTCACCATTGCAGAACCATAAACATCCCCAGGGAAAAGCTTGGTGAGGTCGCAACCCAATTCCTGTGCTGCACCAACTTCACTCACAGAACCACATCCAGGGCAGTAGGGGACAAGACGGCGATTGCAAACGGGAGCAATTTCGGGATTGAAGAGAGGGCCGACGATGAAGCATGCTCCCAACTGAATATAAAGAGCGGCAGTGGGAGCGTCAACGACAGACCCAACACCTAATGCTAATTCTGGGCACTCCACTGCGGCAAACTTTACACATTCAGCAAATACCTCATGGGCAAAATCACCACGATTTGTGAACTCAAAAGCACGAACGCCTCCATCATAGCAAGCCTTGATAACTTTCTTTGCTACGTCTGCATTTGGGTGGTAGAAGACTGGCACCATGCCTGTCTTACCAATCTTTGCCATAACGGCAAGTTTGTCGAATTTAGCCATAAATTTTGTTAGACTTTCTTCATCGTTGTACACGGCCATTTGCGTTACCGCCAGCCAATGCTTCTACTTCTTCTATTGATACATGATTAAAATCTCCAGGGATAGTATGTTTCAAGGCGGATGCAGCTACGGCAAACTCTAAAGCCTCGCCTTGTGTTGGCTTTGTCAACAAGCCGTGAATAAGACCACCAGAGAAAGAATCACCACCACCCACACGGTCAATGATAGGATTGATGTCGTAGCGTTTGCTTTGATAGAACTCCTTGCCATCATAAATGAGTGCCTTCCAACCATTGTGGGTGGCAGAGAGGCTTTCGCGCAGTGTGGAAACCACATACTTAAATCCAAACTCCTTTGCCATAGCCTTGAAAATTCCCTCATAGCCAGCAGCATCAGTTACGCCTGCTTCCACATCTGCATCAGGTTTGAAACCAAGGCAGAGTTCTGCATCTTCTTCGTTGCCGATGCACACATCAACATATTGCATCAGTGGACGCATAATGGAGATAGCCTTTTCGCTTGTCCACAGTTTCTTGCGGAAGTTGAGGTCGCATGAAATTGTTACGCCATGCTTCTTGGCCGCGATACATGCTTGCTTCAAACATTCGGCTGATGCGTCGCTGAGAGCAGGGGTAATACCTGACCAGTGAAACCAGTCGGCATTCTCAAATATCTTGTCAAAATCAAAATCTTCGGTTTTTGCTTCTGCAATGGAAGAGTTGGCACGGTCATAAATGACTTTTGATGGACGCATGCTTGCACCTGTCTCTGCATAATAGAGTCCCACTCGGTTGCCGCCTCGAGCTATGAAATCCGTATTGACACCAAACTTGCGCAGTGCATTTACTGCAATCTGCCCAATTTCGTGTTTGGGGAGTTTGCTCACAAACACACTTTCGTGTCCGTAGTTAGCAAGGCTGATGCCAACGTTTGCTTCGCCACCGCCAGGAATGATGTTGAATTTTTCTGCCTGCACAAAACGGTAGTTGCCTTCAGGTGAAAGGCGAAGCATAATTTCGCCCATTGTAACAATTTTAGCCATATTAGTTAATTCGTTGTTGTGTGGATATTTCTGTCAGTTAAATAATGTGCAAATATAGTTTTTTTTTGCGAGAGCAGACGTTGGATGTGAGTAAAAAGTGGCAGTCTTGCTAAATTTTGTCACTTTTTTGATTTCGTCTATGGGAAAAATGTTAATTTTGCATTCAATTTCGTTGTGATACAGAAATGTAGTAGTGCTGTTTGTTGGCGGCAAACTCATATTTGTATCCATAGGTTTTAAGGGCTTAAAAAGTATTGTTTAGGTAATAAAAAAATGGAAACGACTTCCAAAATCCGTATTAAGGATATTGCGGAGAGAGCAGGGGTGTCTGTCGGTACAGTTGATAGAATCATACATGGGCGTGGCAATGTGTCGCCTATCAGCCTCGAAAGAGTACAGAAAGTGCTGGACGAAATCAACTTTATTCCCAATCACTATGCTTCAGCGTTGGCTGCACACAGCGTACACCAGTTCGCTGCCATTCTTCCCATGCATGAAGTTAATAGTTATTGGGCGCGTGTGGAGAAAGGCTTGGCAGATGGCGTTCGCCGTTGCAATGATTTCAAGATATCTTTCAAGATTTTTCGTTATGACCCATTCAATACAGAATCTTTTAAGCTGGAGTTTCAGAGCCTGCTTGAGTTCAACCCTGACACCGTGATTATTGCCCCGATTTTTAATTATAACATAATGGCTTATTTCACGGCTCAGCTTGATGAACGGAGCATTCCTTATGCACTTCTTGACTCGAATTGGCCCGAATTTAATCATCGTATTTTCTGTGGACAAGACTCCTTGCAAAGTGGGGCGTTTTCAGGACGTATCATGTCATTAGCAACCGATGCGGATACAAAAAAAATAGCCTTGTTCAAAGTGTTGGGTGAGGGGCGTGTTGCGAGTCTTCAGCAAATGAACCGTGAGGTGGGATTCCGTAAATACATGGAGGAACATTGTCCTCTGATAGAGATTGTTGATGTGAACCTTTATGCTTATGACAAGCAAGGGATGCAGGACATCATGCGTGATTTTTTTGTAGAGAATCCAGATATCCGCTATGCTTTGTCCTTCAATTCTTCAATTCATATCATCGCAAACTTTTTGCGTAAGCAGATGCCAGAGCATCCTCATGTCACTTTATTGGGCTATGAGGCGGTTGCTGCCAATGTGGAGTGTCTCAAAAATGGTTCGGTCGATTTCCTCATTGCGCAGCATCCTCAGTCACAAGGGTTGGAGTGTTTCCGCTCCATGTTTAACCTTTGTGTGCTCAATATGAAGTTGCCGCGTGACCACTATATGGCCATTGAGTTGCTCACCAAAGAGAACATAGACTTCTATAAAGACTGATGAGAGGATAAAAAGAAGAGGAAGGTTATTCTTCCTCTTCGTCTATGTCGTCGATGGCATCTATATCTTCAATGTCTTCTATGTGTAGAGTGTTCTCGTCTGGTTCCTCATCGTCCATGTCCTCCTCTTCTTTTTCACCGTCGAGTTTCTTCAGTTCCTCATCATCCATGTCTTCTTCTTCCTCTACGCCCAAATCCAAGTCATCATCGATGTCCCTGTTGTGTATCTTTCTTCCGTCTTCATCGTCATCTATGCCATAATCAGTGTGTACTTTTTCTACACGTGGTTTGGGTTTCATGAAGATGCCTTCAATCCATGTGCCACGTTCAATTTCCAGTACCTCATAACCGTCCTCTTTGCGTTTATCGATGATACCACCTTCCTTGCGCATCGTCTTTGTAGGCATAATTGTACAATCAACGAAAAACGCAGATTCGATAATGTCTTGAATGGCTAATGGCAGTCCTTTCCATCCTGTACCCATGTTGTTGCCAATAAGTTCCAGCACCTCCCATGGCTCCAGATGAAGGATGTTTTCCATTGTCAAGTCCGTGACTTTCTTGATGGGATGTTTACGGATAGCGATGGCATTGTTTCCATTTTCATCAGGGGTGGAGAAGATTTCGTATTTCGCATTTTCCAATTGGGTCACTCTATTGGACTCTTCTCGTTTAAGGTATTGAATGTCAAAAACAGCCCGAATGATGTTCATGTAATGCTTTTCGTTCTCCGCAAACTCTTCACGCTTCTTCTTTGCGTCGATAATCATTTGGCTGAGTTCGTTTGGTGTGATGGTCCAAACGTTGCTTTTGTTCAAATCGTCAAGCGACAGTTTCGTCCTTTGTTTCATGTTCTATAATAATCTGTGATTTGATGCTTGATAAAATCGGGTACAAAGGTACAACTTTTAATTGATAATTGGTTGTTGGCAACGGACAAATTGCCATTTGACGTATTTTTTTGCAAAAATATTTGCCGTTAAATAAAATTGTCCGCAGTCAGCCATGAATTGTCAATTATAATCTCTAACTTTGCCGTCCATTACGATGAATAATATAATTATGAGAGAATTAGCACTGAAGTATGGCTGCAATCCAAATCAGAAGCCATCACGCGTCTATATGGAGGAGGGCGAACTCCCTATTGAAGTACTTAATGGTCGCCCTGGTTACATCAATCTGCTTGATGCTTTCAACAGTTGGCAACTGGTTAAGGAACTGAAAGCTGCTACAGGCATGCCATCTGCGGCTTCATTTAAGCACGTTAGTCCTGCTGGTGCTGCTGTGGGTGCTCCCCTCAGTGATACTTTGAAGAAGATTTATTTTGTGGAGGATGTGAAGATTCCACTCACGCCCATTGCTACGGCTTACGCACGTGCTCGTGGTGCTGACCGCATGTCTTCTTTCGGTGATTTCATAGCACTTTCTGATACTTGTGATGAGGCTACAGCCACACTCATCAAGCGTGAAGTGAGCGACGGCATTATCGCTCCTGACTACACGCCAGAGGCTTTGGAGATTCTTAAAAATAAGCGCAATGGCACATATTGTGTCATCAAAATGAATCCAAACTACACGCCTGCACCTATTGAGCGCAAGCAGGTATTTGGCATCACTTTCGAGCAGGGACGCAACGAAATCGACTTGACAGGCGACAACCTTTTCGAGAATATTCCTACTGACAATAAAGACATCCCTGCTGATGCAAAGCGTGACCTCAAGATTGCTCTTATCACCCTCAAATATACGCAGTCAAACTCAGTTTGTTATGTGAAGGACGGACAGGCTATTGGTATCGGTGCAGGTCAACAGAGTCGTATCCACTGCACTCGTTTGGCTGGTAACAAGGCTGACATTTGGTGGTTGCGTCAGTGCCCTAAGGTTTTGGCATTGCCATTTAAGAGCGACATTCGTCGTGCCGACCGCGACAACACCATTGATGTGTATATTGGCGATGAGTATGAGGATGTGCTCCGTGAAGGTACTTGGCAGAACTTCTTCACAGAGAAACCAGAACCACTCACTGCTGAGGAAAAGAAGGCTTGGTTGGCTAAAAACACCAATGTTTGCCTCGGTTCCGATGCGTTCTTCCCCTTTGGTGATAACATTGAGCGTGCCCACAAGAGCGGTGTGCAGTACATAGCTCAGGCAGGAGGTTCTGTGCGTGACGACAATGTCATCGAAACCTGCAACAAATACGGCATCGCAATGGCGTTTACAGGCATCCGCCTTTTCCACCATTGATATAATATGGCTTCAGACAACGAAATCCAGTATGCCATCATGAATGGCATTAACTTTGGCAAGGTCAAGAGCGAGAAGAAGGACGACCCCAACAAGGTGAAGACCAAAGCTCGCAAGAAGGGCTATCAGACGGGTTCTCACAACTCTGGCTCTGCAAAACACAAAGCAGAAATTCGCCAGCGTGTGAAGAGTCGTCCCAGCCAGCGCAAAGGATAAACAGGTCATGAACAATGAACAATTAGCAATCAACAAGAGCCATACGGCGTGTTTGCATCGTGTGAGCCACTTGTTGGTTGCTAATTGTTTTTTGTTGTTGTTTTCTCTCTGTGCCTGCAATGACGTTAAGTCGGACAATGACTTGGAGAAATCTCCATTCGTTTGTCGTGCAACAACAGGCAATCCACATTTTGATTTGCTTGACATTCAGGAGAATGGTGAACTCATCATCCTTACACTCTATGGTCCTGAAAGTTACTTCGAGTTTCGTGGCGAGCACTTTGGCATACAGTTCATGATAGCACGCCAGTATGCCAAAAGCATCGGTGCAGGAGTTCGTGTTGAAGTGGCTCGGAATCAACAGGATTTGATTCGTAAACTGACGGATGGAGAAGGCGACATCATCGCTTGTCAACTTCCGTGTGCTGACTCACTCACGACACGGTTTGAGTTTGTGGGGGAAGCAGAAATCACCGCCTTTATGGATAGCCTTTCCCGACAGCGTAGCGACACGACCTTGCGTGCTCGTCCCCATGCTGCATGGGCTGTCCGCAAAGACTCACCCCTGTTGTCAGCCTCGTTGGCTCAGTGGATGAAAGCGCATCAGAAAGACTTCTTTGCTTACACCACTATCCGCGTTAAATCGGGTGGGGGACGCACCTACACGCCTCGCCGTCGAGTTTCAGCTCCTATCCTTAATGCGGCCAAAGGTCAGATATCTCTCTACGATGACCTGTTCAAGCAATACGCCCTTCAGTGCGGCTGGGATTGGCGTTTGCTCGCTGCCCAAGCCTACCAAGAGTCCGCTTTCGACCCACAGGCAGTGTCCTATATGGGGGCGATGGGACTGATGCAGCTTATGCCTGGCACTGCGCGACAGGTAGGTGTAGCATCCTCCGATGTGTTCAATCCCACCTGCAATGTGCGTGGTGCCACCAAACTCATCACGCAGCTCAACATGCACTATGCCGCCATTGCCAACACTGACGAGCGCATCAACTTCATCCTTGCGGCCTACAATGCTGGTCCTGGTCATGTGGATGATGCTCGTGCCCTTGCTCGAAAGTATGGCAAGAACCCTGATGTGTGGTTGGGCAATGTTGATGCTTATGTGCTGAAAATGAGTGCCCCTGCTTACTATAACCAGCCAGAAGTCGCACACGGCTACTTCCGTGGCAGCGAAACATACGATTATGTCAACAGCATTCGTGCTCGTTGGAATCAATACAAACAAAAAATAAAACGATGAAACTTCCTCATCCCTTCGTAGCCCTCATTCCAATTCTTGTGCTCATCGCCCTGTTAAGTACAGTCATCTACCTTTTTGGCAGCGATTCCCTCAGTGGTGGCAGCCAGATAGCCCTCATTCTTGGCACTGCTGTCTGTATCGCTATTTCCATGACCGTCTATCGTGTTCCGTGGCGGGCTTTTGAACAGCGCATCACCAAGACCATTGGCGATGTTGCCATTACGTTGCTCATCCTCTTGGCTGTGGGCATGCTCTCCGGCTCTTGGATGATTAGCGGTGTGGTTCCCACATTGATATATTATGGTGTACAAATCATGTCGCCCCAGTTCTTCCTTGTCAGTGCCTGCGTCATCTGCGCCTTGGTGTCGCTGCTCTCAGGCAGTTCCTGGACCACTGTTGCCACCATCGGTGTCGCACTGCTTGGCATCAGCGAGGCACTCGGCATCAGCACTGCTTGGACAGCTGGAGCCATCATCTCTGGCGCATACTTTGGCGACAAGATGTCTCCACTCAGCGACACCACCATCTTGGCATCCTCCTCCACTGGTACAGACCTCTTCGTCCATATCCGTTACATGATGTACACCACTGTACCCACCTTCCTCATCACGCTCCTCATCTTCCTCATTGCAGGTTTCGGTAATGGCGAAAGGACTGAGTTACAAGTGGCTGAATACACAGAGGGGCTTGCAGGTGTCTTCAACATTTCCTTGTGGACACTCCTTGTGCCCCTCCTCACAGGTCTTCTCATCTCCCGTCGTGTGCCCTCCGTCATCACCCTCTTTGCCTCTGCCATCATGGCAGGTGTCATGGCTCTCATTCTTCAGCCACACATTCTCCATCAGATAGCAGACACTCCTCAGCTCTCCGCATCCATGTCTTTGGCAAAAGGACTTGCTATCACTTATTACGGCTCTACCGCCATCGACACGGGCAGCCCTGCGCTCAATGACCTTATCTCCACAGGCGGTATGTCTGGCATGCTCAACACTATTTGGCTCATTCTCTGCGCCATGTGTTTCGGTGCGGTGATGGTCGCCAGCGGCATGATAGAAAGCATCACTCGCGTCATTATCCGCTTTGCTCGCCATCGTTTCGGTCTTGTCGCCACCACTGCCAGCACAGGTCTCTTCCTCAATCTCACTACGGGAGACCAGTTCATATCCATTGTCCTCACAGCCGATATGTACCGTGAAGCCTATCGTCAGCAGGGGTATGAATCCCGGCTTCTCAGTCGCACCACCGAAGATGTGGCTACCGTTACTTCCGTCCTCATTCCCTGGAACACCTGCGGCATGACCCAAGCTTCTGTTCTTGGTGTGCCCACTTTGACCTACCTCCCATACTGCTTCTTCAACCTCATCAGTCCCCTCATGACCCTTCTTGTGGCGGCTGTCGGATGGAAAATTAAGAGACATTTGAATGCGGAATCTATTTGATTTTCTGCCACTTAGTAAATGTTGGTTCGACCCTACAC
>CAMWJL010000043.1 GCA_947174565.1 uncultured Prevotellaceae bacterium
ATTTTGCTGAGCGACTACATTTCAGAAGGCTAGTTGATGAGTGATGTGGATTGAGTTGATCATATAATTAGTCTCATGACCATCCATTCAGCCAAAGGGCTTGAGTTTGGCACTGTCTTCGTGGTGGGACTTGAAGAAGGACTCTTCCCCAGCGACATGGTGTCGGGCAATCCTCGTGAGATGGAAGAAGAGCGTCGTCTCTTCTATGTAGCCATCACCCGAGCCAAGACCCACTGCTATCTCTCCTATGCCCAGTGTCGTTTCCGCTATGGTCAGATGGAGTTTTCCGCTCCCAGCCGTTTCCTCAAGGACATCGACCCCAAGTATCTTGACCGTCAGCAAAGCATGTTCTCCACCCGTCGCAGCATCGACGATGATGTTCAACTTCCTTGGGCGCGCAAGAGTGGGCAGTCGGCTCAGCTACGTCCTTTCCGTCCTACGATTCCTTCACCATCTGTCCGCTCTCTTTCTGTTGGCGGAAGCCAAGGAACAAGCCCCAGCTCTATGCGTCGTGTCGCATCTTTAAGCGAAACGAACAAGACTTTCTCTCCTGTTTCTCAGACGATTGGCGCATCGAATGGTCTTCCTGCACATCATACAGGGGGGGCGTTGAAGGAAGGGAACTATATTCTCCATAATCGCTTTGGTCGTGGTCAAGTTCTCCGCATCGAAGGTACAGGCGACAGCACGAAAGCCACCGTCCAGTTCGAGAACGTCGGTACTAAGCAACTCCTGCTCAAATTCGCTAAGTTTGAAGTGATTGGCTAATGAATCCAGCGACGGCGGGCAAATGCTATCATTCATAGCATTTGCCCGCCGTCACAGGATTTGTAATATAGAATAAGTGGGTTAAGTATATTTGCGAGGATAGCGGAAGAGAATCGCCAAGAGGAGTGCTACACCAATGAGCATAGGGTAGTAGAGGTGGGGGATGATGGCGATGGGGTTGAGACCTGAGAGTCCTGCGGCAATGAGCACTTGCGCACCATAGGGTAAGAGTCCTTGGGTGAAGCAAGAGGCGGTGTCGAGGATGGAAGCAGATTTGCGTGGGTCGATGTGGAATCGTTGGGCAATGTCCTTGGCAATAGGCCCCGTGGTGATGATGGCTACGGTGTTGTTGGCAGTGCAGATGTTGACGAGACAAGTGAGAGCGGCAATGCTCAATTCTCCGCCTCGCTGGCTGTCAATGCGACGGGTCAAAGCCTTGATGATAAGGTCGATGCCACCATTGTAACGGATGATTTCGAGCATGCCACCAGCCAGTATAGTGACGATGATGAGTTCCGACATGCCCAACATGCCTTCGTTCATGGCGGAGAACCATCCAAAGACATCGTAGATGCCTAATGCGACGCCGATGATGCCTGTGAGGAGGATGCCGATGCCTAATGTAAGTAGCACATTCACACCACAGATAGCGAGAACAACGACAGCAAGATAGGGGAGGACGAGCCAAAAGTTCACCTCTTCTATATAGGTGGGGGTGTTGACTTGGTTGCCCATGAGGAAATAAACGACGAGCATCACCAAGGCGACTGGTGCCACAATGCGGATGTTCACACGGAATTTGTCCTTCATGCTGCAACCCTGTGTTTGGGTGGCGACGATGGTGGTGTCGCTGATGAAGGAGAGATTGTCGCCAAAGTAAGTGCCGCCCACGACCAATCCCACCATCAACGGAACACTGATGCCCGATTGTTGGGCGATGCCGACAGCCAAGGGTGTGAGGGCTGCGATTGTGCCGCAACTGGTGCCGATGCTGAGGGATATGAAACAGGAGGCCAAGAAGATGCCTGGTAAAATGGCTTGTTCGGGCAGGTAGCGCAAGGCAAGATTGACGGTGGTATCCACTGCTCCCATCGCTTTTGCCGATGCGGCGAAGGCACCTGCCAAGATGAAGATGGCAAGCATGAGCACCATTGTCGGATTACCAGCTCCTTGGGCAAAAATGCCGATGCGCTCGTTCATCGTCCCTTTCACCGTCAGCAGCGCATAGACGGCACTGACCAAGAATGCCACAGCGATGGGCACTTTGTAGAAGTCTTGTGCGATGATGCTGGTGGCAAGGTATAGGATGAGGAAGACGAGGAGGGGCGAGAGGGCTTTCATAACGTCACACCGTTCTTGAAGATGGCGATTTCCTGATAGTTCTTCCTCTCGTTCCATGTAAGTTCTCCACTGGCTATCTCAATGACCTTCTGCACGAAACGCTTGAATACCTCTACCATCGGTTCACCCTCTACGATGGTGCCTGCATTGAAGTCAATCCATGTGGGCTTGTTCTTGGCGAGGGTGCTATTGGTGCTCACTTTCATGGTAGGAACGAAAGTTCCGAAAGGAGTGCCACGCCCTGTGGTGAAGAGCACAATGTGGCATCCAGAAGCCGCCAATGCGGTGGATGCCACAAGGTCGTTGCCTGGGGCGGAAAGTAGGTTGAGTCCCTTTACAGAGAGGCGTTCGCCGTAGGGGAGTACGCCTTTCACTGCGCTCTTGCCACACTTTTGGGTGCAGCCAAGTGCTTTCTCTTCGAGTGTGGAGATTCCACCTGCTTTGTTCCCAGGCGATGGGTTTTCGCCCACGGGTTCGCCGTGCGATAGGAAGTATTGCTTGAAATCGTTGACCAACGAAACCGTTTCTTTGAAAAGTTTGGGTGTTTCACAGCGGTTCATGAGGATGGTTTCGGCACCAAACATTTCAGGCACTTCTGTAAGTACGGTCGTGCCGCCTTGGTTGACGATAAAGTCGCTGAACACGCCCAAAAGCGGATTGGCGGTGATGCCAGAGAATCCGTCGGAACCACCACACTTGAGACCGATACGGAGTTCGGACAGGGGGATGGATTCACGCTTGTCCTTGGCGGCGATGGCGTAGAGTTCACGAAGAATCTTGATTCCTTCTTCCATTTCGTCACCCGCTACTTTCTGACTGACCATGAAGCGGATACGCTCCTTGTCATAGTTGCCTAAAAGCGTTTCAAACTGGTCGGGTTGGTTATTTTCGCAGCCAAGCCCCACCACAAGCACTGCACCTGCGTTGGGATGTAGCACGAGGTCGCGCAGCACTTTTCGGGTATTCTCATGGTCGTCAGATAGTTGGGAGCAGCCGTAGTTGTGAGGATAAGCTACAATGCGCAGTCGTTCGGCATCGGCAGGAAGCATCTGACTGAGTGGGGAAGCAAGATCTTTAAGCTCGTTTGTGAGCAACGTTGCTAACTGATTGACAATGCCGTTCACACAACCTACGGTCGGCACAATCCACACCTCGTTGCGGATGCCTACGTCACCATTCTTACGACGATAACCTTGGAACGTGAGTTGTTCTTTCGGAAACCATTCTTCATAGGCGGGATTGGTCAGTTCGGCTTGGCTAACGGGCTTGTATTCATAGTCGAGCAAGCCCGAAAGGTTGGTTCTGATATGGTCGTGGCACACCCAGTCGCCCTGCTTGTGGCTCTCTTTCAGATGTCCGATAGGATAGCCGTATTTGATGACGTTTTCGCCTTCTACAAGGTCTGTCAAAAGTATCTTATGTCCAGCAGGTACATCGCTGTTGAGTGTGATGAGTTGTCCTTCTACATCGACGGTTTCGCCTTTCTTGAGCGTCTCAATGGCTACAGCCACATTGTCGGCAGGATTGATTTTGATGGTTTTCATTGTTGATGAATCAATAATATAATGTTAGAGTTCTTTATATTCTTTTGGAGTATAGCCTGTATGTTGCTTGAAGAACTTGGCAAAAAAGCTCTGATTGGCAAAGTGGAGCTTGTTGCTTACATCCTTAATCGAAGTTCCTTCTGTTTTCAGCATGGCTTTGGCTTCCAGAATCACATATTGGTTAATCCATTCGGTGGCGTACTTCCCACTTACGGTATGCACCACGCTTGACAGATACTTAGGTGACACACATAACTGGTCGGCATAGTAGGTCATGTTGCGATAGTCGATATAGTGCTCCTTCACTGCTTCCATGAAATGCATGAACAGTTCCTTCTTGCGGCTGGTAGGGTGTTGTTCATCTTTCTGTTTCAACGCTTGGGCGAATACTTGGAATACATTGCATTGTATGATCTGCAGGTAAGCTTTTGCCACAGATTCTTTGAAATGGTAGTCCTTTTGAATCAGTTTCTTCTTCAGTGCTTGATAGATGTTCAGGCTTTCCTCCAATGCCGTGTGTGTGAGATGGTGAACGGGTTGTTCCTTTATAATGCGTCCAAACTCAATGCTCATTTTCACGTCGCCCACAAGCTTCACAAAGTCGGATGCGAAAGCCATGAATACGTATTTCGTTCCTTTTTCTACATGTTTCATCCGCACGAAGCTGCCTGGCAGGATGAATGCTATATGCCCCTCTGTCAGTCGGAACTCGTTTAAGTCGATGTCCATTGCCATTTCGCCTGATTGACAGAAGATATTCACCGCCATTGTCATCTGCACGGGAAACTCAGGGTGTTGTGGTTCGTCATTCTTGTCCCATTCCTCATTCAAGTTGTCGGTCAGCACCAGTTTGCCTGGTATTTGGGCAAATCGCTCGTCTGTGGGGAAGTGCAGCAAATCTGCCTTTATGATGGGGTTGGGGAAGGACGATTTCTTTGTTGTGTGCATGATAGGATTGTTCTATTTGTCGGCAAATATACAAAAAAGACAAAGAAAAAGGGAAAAAAACTGTGATTTTCTCCCTTTTCTGCCAGCTGTTTGCTGTTTATAAATCTTCTGTGTCCCATTTGAAGGCGTTTGTGTGCTATTTCAGTGCAGTCTTTGCCAATGTGGTGGCTTGGTCGTAAGCCTTCTCCCAGTTTGTGTCGAGACAGAAAGGTGTCAATGAACTCTTGTCATTAACGTAGGCATTGGCACGTTCCTTATCTGTGTCCTTAAACATGGGGTTGTACTTGCAAGCGTCTGTATAAATCTTGAGGATTTCGTTGCGCTTGGATGGTGACATTTCTTGTGCTTTCAGCATGTTGGCGTGGAAGTCGGTGACAAATGACGACATCATGACTGCCTGTGTGGCATAGAACATTTCATCCTTTTTCATGCCGCTCTTCTGAATCATCATCGACATATAGTTCAACGCTGTTACTTTGAACTGGTTAATCTGAATCTGGTCGTCGGATGACTTCGGATTGTTCACAATCTTTGTGGCTTCTTCATATACCACGTCGTAGAGGTTCTTGTTCTGAGCTTGAATGCTATTCGCTGATGCGATGAGCGTTAATAGTGTAAAGATGACTTTCTTCATAATTCAATCAATTTTTAGATGGTCGTTTCCAAACGACGTTGCAAAGTTAGGGCTTCTCGTTGATTACACCTTCGGAATTTCTTGTGAATCTCCGTTTCTTAATGATGTTTAACAATTATAGCCCTGCAAATTCGCTGATTTCGTAATTATTGGCTACAGCCAGCCGTGCGCAGTTCTGCAACAAGCGTCGGTTCTCATCGGTCACTTGTCCTATGTCTGTGTTCTTTCCATAGATGGTGCGGTCGTCGCGCAGGTTGTAGTTCATGCAGGGGGCAATGATGGTTTCAAAGAAGGTACAGGCGAGCAGGTAACGTCCTGCATAGAGGTTGATGTGTGTTCCATCGCGTGTCAGCTCGTTGTCCACGTTCAACAGTTCCACATTGCGTGCGTTTTGTACTGCGGTGCCACATGGAATCACGATGTCGATGCCTGAATCGCTCTTCATTTTCTTCACTGAGGTGCAGATGTTCTTCCACATTGTGGTGGGAGTCTTGTACTTGGCAATGTTCTTGTAGTTCGATGCGTAGGCCCATGTCTCGTTGAAGGCAAATGTGGTGCGAGCAGCCTGTTTTGTGATGTTGTAGGCCTGAATCAGCTTGGCGAGGTAAGGCTCGTAAGTATTGTAGTCACCCGACTCTAACGAATACTGCTGAAACACAACCACATCGTAGGCGTAGCGTCTCATCACATCGCCAATACTCACCCCTTTCTCCAGCAGTTGTTCGCCACTTTGGTTGTAGCGGTAGAACTCATATACTTTTTCCTCGTTCTTGAACGATTCATAATGTTGCTTCATCGAGCTGGCTCCTCGGTATAGTACATACACATTCACGTTGCTGATGTTCATAGAACGGAACAGCTCAGGCAGGGCTGCACTGGTGTCGATAGAGAATGAGTTGCCGATAAAGAGCACATCTAACTTTTGGGGCATATAAGGCAGTGGGACGTTGCACAAATAGCCACATGTTGGCTGTGGCGTTGCCTCTTTCTTGGCAGCCGTGTTTGGCTTTGTAACCACCACCGTCTTTTTGATAACAGTTTGTGGCGTTTTCGTTTGTGCAGTCTTCTTTGTCTGTGCTAATCCCTGCATGCTTGGCAGCATCAGCAGTATCATGAACAAAAGGTGTTTCATCGTTTCCAGATTTTTAATTCGGGTACAAAGTTACGACTTTTTATCACATAAACCGACTTTTTCGTTTCTGCGATGAATGATATTCAAAAGAATGGTGGTTGAACCTTACGTTCTTAGCGTGTGAGGCAATCGTACAGTGCATCCATTGCCTTAGTTGCATCGTGGGTCTCTTCATAGAGCTTGACGAATTTGCTACCAATGATGGCACCTGCTGCATGGGCTTGAGCCGTTTCGAGCGTTTGCTTGTTGCTGATGCCAAAGCCTATCATGCAAGGATGTTTGAGATTCATGCCCTTGATGCGCGAGAAGTAGGCTTGCTTTTGGTCGCCAAACTCCTTTTGCGCACCTGTTGTGGCGGCTGAGGAAACCATGTAGATGAACCCATCGGTGTTGTCGTCGATGAAGCGGATGCGCTCTTCGCTGGTTTCAGGAGTGATGAGCATGATAATACGGATGTCATAGCGGTCGGCAATGGGCTTATATTCTTCTAAATAGTCCTTGAAAGGAAGGTCTGGGATGATGACACCATCAATACCCACCTCTGTGCAACGCATGCAGAACGCCTCAAAACCAAACTGCATGATAGGATTGAGATAACCCATGAGGATGAGAGGCATCTTGACTCCGTCGTTTGGGCTTTCTCCTCTGATGCCTTCTAACTGTGAAAAGAGTGTCCTGAGCGTCATGCCGTTGTGCAGGGCTTTGGTGGCGGCATCCTGAATGACAGGACCGTCAGCCATAGGGTCGGAGAAGGGAATGCCAACTTCAATCATATCTATACCTTTCTGTTCGAGGGTGCGTATGGTGTCGGCTGTGCCGTCTAATGTAGGGTGTCCTGCACAGAAGTAGATTGACAGGATTTTGTTGCTTTTTGTGGCGAATAATTGGTTGATTCTGTTTATCATAATGTGTGTACGTTTAATGGATGATTTGATGGATGAATGCTTGGATACGTTGAGGGTCTTTGAGGGCAGGGGCAATCTCAAAGCCTGAGTTGAGGTCGATGCCTACGAATTGGGGATGATGGAATGCTCGCACTTTCTCGGAATTGGTAGATTTGATGCCTCCAGTGAGTAGGAAAGGCGTCTGACCATGATAGTGTTGCAGGATGTCCCAATCGAACCGCTGTCCACTACCGCCATAACCCTGACATTTGGTCTCGAAAAGGAAATAATCGACGACGCTTTCATAGGGTTGTGTGTGTGCCAGTTCCTCGGCTGATGTAATGGGAATCATCTTGATAAGCTGCGTCTTGGCAGGTAAGAGGGGGCGAAGGTTCTTGCAGAAGAGGGGTGTCTCGTCGCCATGCAGTTGGATGAGGTCGAAACCAAATTCCTTTTGGCGACGCAGTATCTCCTTTGGTGTTGCATTGACGAACACGCCCACACGCTTGCAGTGCTGTGGCAGATAGTCGGGCACACCCTCCACGTTTCGGGAAGAGGGGGAGTAGAAAATGAATCCCATCCAATTCAAGCCTTCTAATGTATCTATTTGGCGGATGTTATCGGAATCTCGCATTCCGCAGACTTTGATAATCATGTGCTTATCGGATTACTTGGGTGATGAAGTCAGCAAGGGCTTTTCCTGGGTCAGCAGTCTTCATGAAGGTTTCGCCGATGAGGAAACCACGGAAGCCCGCTTCGCGCAGTTCACGTACCGTTTGTGGATTGCTGATTCCGCTTTCGCTGACCAAAAGGTATTCCTTTGGAAGCAACGAGGCGAGGCGGTAGGAGTTTGCCACGTCGGTGTGGAATGTGCCAAGGTTGCGGTTGTTCACACCCACCATGTCAATGCACTCGTTGACGTACTCCAGTTCTGACTCCGAATGTACTTCCAGTAGGGTTTCGAGTTCCAGTTCATGTGCTTTCTTAGCCAGTTCCTTGCATTCGCGCCATTCAAGGTCTGCCGCAATGAGCAGCACCGCATCGGCACCAATCGCCTTGGCTTGATACAGTTGGTATTCATCGACGATGAAGTCCTTGCGCAGGATGGGGCAGGAGACTGTTGGACGGGCAATGCGCACATATCTGAGATTGCCGCCAAAGTACTTCTCATCAGTGAGAATGGAGATGGCACTGGCTCCATTTTCGCTGTATGAGGCAGGAATGACATCGGGCTTTCCTTCTTCTTTAATCCATCCCTTTGAGGGGCTTTTGCGTTTGAACTCTGCAATGATGCCCGAGGTGGATGCGGCAAGACTTTTTCGCATGGATTGTTTGGGCAGTGTTCCGTCTGCCATCATCTTCTCTACATTATTATATAATATAGCAGGGGAAACGATGGCTTTTTGTTTTTCCAGTTCGATGCGCTTGTTAGCGACGATTTCTTCGAGTATGTCCATGGGGCTAATGGGATGAATGGGGAATAGATGGAGATTATGAGTTCAGTTCGATGAAACGGCGGAAGGCTTGGAGGGCTTTGCCGCTGTCCAGCGATTCTCGTGCCATTGCCACAGAGTCAGCCATAGACATATTCTTGTCCATGATGCTGATGCCGCATGCAGCATTGGCAATCACTACATTCTTCTGAGCTTCGGAGGCAGTGCCTTCCAGTACAGCATCGAAGATTTTGATGGCATCTTCAGGCGTCTCGCCCCCGTAGATGGCACTCTTCTCAATGTACTTCAAGCCTAAATCGACAGGTGTGAACACCTTCTCGAAGTTGTTGGTGCATATCTTGAAGCCGCTGGTGAGCGAAATCTCGTCGTAGCCATCGTAGGAGGTGATGACACCGAAGTTGTCGCCGATACATTGGTGCAGGTTGGTGTAGAGGCGCAACTGTGCCTGATTGGCAGTGCCATGCAGCGAGTTCTTCGGATGGCAGGGATTGACGAGCGGACCGAGCAGGTTGAAGCAGGTCGGAATGCCCAAAGCCTTGCGAGTAGGGCCGACGAACTTCATGCCGTATGCGAAGAGAGGGGCGTGGAAATAGCAGATGCCAGCCTCGTCGAGCGAGCGTTTCAGCTGGTCGATGTCGTCGGTGAACTTCACGCCGTGTCCTTGCAGCACATTGCTGGCACCGCTGACGGACGATGAGCCACCGTTGCCGTGCTTGGTCACTTTGTAGCCAGCACCAGCAATGACAAAGGCCGAGCAGGTGGATATGTTGAATGTGTTCTTTCCGTCTCCGCCAGTGCCCACGATGTCGAGCGTGTCGTACTCCATGAAATCCAGATACTTGCCCGTTTCGAGCAGTCCCTGACGGAAACCGAGCAGTTCGGCCACGGTCACGCCGCGTGTCTGCATTGCCATCAGCAGGGCTGCAATCTGCTGCACGTTGTACTTTTCCTCAACGATGCCCAGCATGATGGCGTGGGTTTCTTCCTGTGTGAGGGTGTTTCCCTCGATGAGTTTCAAAAGATATTGTTTCATTTTGTATTGTGTTTTAACCAGTTGCTAAGGATTGTTTTGCCGTCTTTCGTCAGCACGCTTTCGGGGTGGTACTGGATGCCGCGGATGTCGAACTCCTTGTGGCGGAACGACATGATATAGCCCTCATCGGAGACGCTGGTCACTTCGAGGCAGTCGGGCAGCGTGTTGGCATCGACCACCCACGAATGGTAGCGTCCCACCTCAATCTCGTCGGGCAGCCCGTCGAAAAGGTAGTCCTTGATGGTGATGGTGGTTGGGGTTGCCACGCCGTGATAGACTTGGCTCAGATTTGTCAACTTGCCGCCAAAATTCTCGCCAATGGCCTGATGACCAAGGCACACGCCGAGGATGGGCTTCCGTCCAGCGTAGGTCTTGATGACATCGAGCAGCAGTCCTGCCTCGCAGGGGATGCCAGGACCTGGGGAAAGGATAATCTTGTCGAAAGCCTCTAATTGCTCCATTTGGAACTGGTCGTTGCGATAGACCGTTACGTCGGCTCCCAGTTCCTTGACGAGGTGGCTAAGGTTGTATGTGAACGAGTCGTAGTTGTCGATAATTACTATCTTCATGGGGTGAATGTGGTTAAGGGGATGAATGGAAAAGGTTGGGCTTTAGAGGCTTTCGGCAATGCTGATGGCTTTCCGTAAAGCACCAAGTTTGTTGTTCACTTCTTGCAATTCATACTCCACATCGCTCTTCGCCACGATGCCCCCACCGGCTTGGAACCAAAGTTCGTTGTTGCGCGAGACGAAGGTGCGGATGGTGATGGCTTGGTTGAGGCTGCCGTCGAACCCGATGGTGCCCACACAGCCACCGTAGGCACCACGGTTGTGTGGCTCGTACTGGCTGATGAGTTGCATGGCTCTCACTTTGGGCGCGCCCGACAGTGTGCCAGCAGGGAAGGTGTCGATGAAGGTCTTCACGGGGTCAGCCCCTTCGTCCAGCGTGCCGCTCACACGAGAGACAAGATGGATGACGTGGCTGTAGAACTGCATATCCTTGTAGAAATCGACTTGCACTTCGTGGCAGTTGCGGCTCAGGTCGTTGCGGGCGAGGTCAACCAGCATCACATGCTCGGCATTCTCCTTCGGGTCGTGCTTCAGGTAGAGCGCATTCTTGCGGTCTTGCTCGGCATCGCCTGTGCGACGGGTGGTGCCGGCGATGGGGTCGATGTATGCTTTGAATGTCGGGCATTGAGCGTTGGGCGTAGTGGTCTTCTCGATGCGGCAGTGTGTTTCGGGGCTGCTGCCAAAGATGCGGAAACCGCCAAAGTCCATGTAGAAGAGATAGGGCGAAGGGTTGATGTTGCGGAGGGCGCGGTAAAGCTTGAAGTCGTCGCCCTCGTATCTCTGCTTGAAACGGCGTGACAGGACAATCTGGAACACGTCGCCACGCAGGCAGTGCTGGATGCCCCGACGGATGTTCTCGCGGTGTTCGTCGTCGGTCAGTGTGGACGTGTAGTCGCCAACGGGGTGGAAACCATACTGCTGATAGGGGCGGCTGTTCACGTCGTGTTCCAGTTGGTTGAGGTCGTCTTCCTCGCCCTCTGCCAGCAGTTCTACGAGCGTCACTTCGTTCTTGAAGTGGTCGAAGATGATGTAGTCCTTGTAGAGGATATAGAGGAGGTCAGGCGCATCGTTCTCCGTTTGTGTCTCGTCCTTCACGTCGATGTGCTCGAAATAGCGCACGGCATTGAAGGTGGTGTAGCCAAAGAGTCCGCAGTCGCTCTGGTTGTCGCCCTCGATGTGGAAACTCTGGAGGAACTGGTTGATGAGCTGTGCCGTGTCGTTGGTGTTGGTTATGGGGGTGCGTGCCTCTTCTCCGTTGGGGAACTTCATCACGCCTGTGCCGTGCTCCACCGACACGCTGCCTATGGGGTGCAGACAAATGAAGGAGCGTGAGTTCTTCCCGTCGTGATAGTCGGAGCATTCCATCAGTGCGCTTTGCGGATAAGCGTCGCGCACTCGTAGATAGACGCTCACGGGCGTGTTGAGGTCGCCAAGAACCTTCTTTGAGGCGGTGTGATAGTGATACATAATCGTTGTTGTGTTGTTGGTTGTCTGATGTTGTGGCTGCTTATTCATAAGTTATGAATAATTGTTCGTAACTTATGAACTAATATTCCTAACTTATGAATAATTGTTCCAAACTTATGAACAACTCCTCTGCTGGAAGCTCCTTGTCTCCGTTGGTGGGTCAGAAGCACCTCCGTTTGAGGGTGTGTCATTGATGAGGTTGTGCTATCGCTGGTGTTGCAGATAGGTGTCCAAGTCCTTGTCGCCTCTGCCGCTGACGGTGAGCACCACCACGGTGTCCCGAGTGAACTGGTCTTTCACTTTGGGCAGCAATGCCAAGGCGTGGGCACTTTCGAGGGCAGGGATGATGCCTTCCATGCGTGTCAGTTCAAAAGCTGCACGCAAAGCGTCGTCGTCGTTGGCTGGAAGCACCTGTGCGCGTCCCTGCTCGTAAAGGTTGCAGTGGATGGGGCCTGTGCCAGGATAGTCGAGACCTGCCGAAATAGAGTATGGCTCAATGATTTGACCGTCTTCTGTCTGCATCAGCTTGATGCGGCTGCCATGCAGAATGCCCACTGTGCCCACCTGCATACTTGCGGCTGTCTGACCCGATTCGATGCCAAGTCCACCAGCCTCGCCAAGGATAATCTTCACTCGCTCATCGTCGATGTAGTGATAGATGGTGCCTGCGGCATTGCTTCCACCACCCACACATGCCATCAGATAGTCAGGGTAGTCGCGACCAATCTTCTCTTCGAGCTGCCATTTGATTTCCTCCGAAATGACCGACTGGAGTCTTGCCACCATGTCGGGATAGGGATGAGGGCCTACGGTGCTGCCTATTATATAAAATGTGTCGGCAGGATGGCAGCACCAGTCGCGGATGGCCTCGTTGGTGGCATCCTTCAGCGTCTTGTTGCCGCTCTCCACAGGCACTACCGTTGCTCCCAACATCCTCATTCGCTCCACGTTGACGTGCTGACGCTGCACGTCGAGCGCACCCTGATATACCGTGCAGGGCATATCCATGAGGGCACAGGCGGTGGCGGTTGCCACACCGTGCTGACCAGCTCCCGTTTCGGCTATGATGCGCGTCTTACCCATCTTCTTAGCAAGGAGAATCTGACCCAGCGCATTGTTGATTTTGTGGGCACCCGTGTGGTTCAGGTCTTCACGTTTCAGATAGAGTTGGCAACCATACTTCTCGCTCATTCGCTTGGCGAAATAGAGTGGGGAAGGGCGACCCACATAGTCTTTTAACAAGGCATGATACTCACGCTTAAAGTCCTCGCTCTCCAAGATGGGGAGGTAAGCCTTCTTCAGGTCCTCCACGGTCTTGTAGAGAATCTCTGGAATGTAGGCTCCACCGAATTGTCCGTAGAACCCATTGTTATCTACTTGGTATGTCATAATTTTGTGTTGTTGAGTTGCTATTAAAGAAAAGAGCCTATCGCAAGTACGACAGGCTCTTTTGTGCTATGCTCGATATGTTTGGCTTTGCATAGGGGGAACAACCATTGGACTTACGATTTTTTGAATCCCAAGCTACGCCAACGCCAATATGTGCTGTTGTTCTGTGTCATTTCGTTTGCAAAGTAACGGCTTTTCTTTCAAACAGACAAATGAAAAGGATAAAAAATAATAGTTTTGCAAGAAAAAACCTGTTTCTTCATGTCTTAGAGAGAATATTTCGGTAACTTTGCCAAAACATTTCACATGACACCACAGAACATACTTGACATTAGGACAAGAGCCGACTTCCGCCAATGGCTCATAGAGAATCATGACACGCAGAAGGAGTGTTGGATAGCGGTCAAACGTGGAAAGACTCCCCCAAAGGATGCCCTGTGGTATCTTGATGCCGTGGAGGAAGCATTGTGTTTCGGTTGGATTGACAGCACCTTGAAGAATGTCGATGGTGTCTCGCTCCAGCGTTTTGGCAAACGGACGAAGAACAGCTATTGGTCGGAATTGAACAAAGGGCGTTGCCGTCGGCTCGAAAAGCTCGGGCTGATGACCGACAGCGGTCGAGCCGCGTGCCCCCACCTCGATGCCGAGTTTGTCATCATTCCCGAAGTCCTTCAAGCGTTCCAAGCCAACCCCGTGGCATGGGCAAACTTCAACACGTTCCCTCCATTGTACCAACGTGTACGCCTTGACAACATCCAGCGCAACAAAGCCTACCCACAGGTCTTTGAAAGCCGCTTGAACAAACTGATAGAAGCCTGCGAACGCGGCGAACTGATTGGAGAATGGAACGACAACGGCAGGTTGTTGGAATACTCGGAATAACGGATGCGTGTGGCTCGTTAGCTTGCAGTGGTTGCCTTCGTCGTAGCCTGTTATATAGTGGAATAAACAAAAAGCGCATCGGACTTCAATGTCCGATGCGCTTTTTATCGATTTGATATAGGCTACTTTACCAGCACTTTCATGACCTCGTTGTTATTGAAACGTACAAGGTAGATGCCTTGTGCCACATGATAAGTGGTCGTACCCACAGAGAGGTTGTCGTTCACGACGGTTGCTCCTTGGGCAGACACGACGCTGACGTGTCCTGTCTTGGGTGTAGTTATGCTGAACCAACCCTTGCCCGAACGCACGTTTACACCTGTGGGTGCGGTTGTGCTCTCCACGCCATTGACCATATTTGTTTCATACGCTATCTGCATGTCGTTCACCAATATAGGCACATTCCAAAGGAGCGCATATACGATGTTGCTGGTCGGTACTACGGCATAGACGGTGTTGCCAAGTGCGTCTGTGCTTTTGTCCGCTTTCACGCTTTTACCGTCGCTGTCGTAGAAGTCGAGTTGTCCTCCAGCAGTGATGCTCAGTCGCACACTGTCGCCTGGAGTGGTGTTCACCTTGAACCCTTGCATGGTTCCTGCACCACGGTTGGCAAAGTCGTGTACTGTTCCCTGTTCAAGCGTGATAAATTCGGGGTTGACAGGTACGTCGAAAGCGAACTTCTCAGACAGCATGGCTGCTGATGCCACTTCCGCATCGTTGAATGCTTGTATGCCGAAGAACACGTTGTCGGGCTGCGTCACCATTTCCGTGGTCGGGTCAAACACATAGTCTTGGGTTATCGTGACGGGCAACACGTCCTTAATCTCTATCACCAAGTCTTTGAGTTCGAGCGGTGTTTGAGGGTCAACCTCTACGCGCACTCTCTGTCCGTAGTTGAACCAATACTCGTAAGCCGTAATGCTCTTGGCTTCGGGCTGTGCTTGCGTGGGAATGACAAAGTGCTTGACAAACGGTGCGGTAGCCAATCCACGCTCGTCAAAGGCTTGGTAGGTCAAGGAGTGAACGCCAGCATAGAAGCTGCTGAAATCCAGTTCTATTGCTACATTGTCGTTTTGAGGCACCACCGATTTGTGTGCTTCGTAGTCGTCGTCTGTCCAGTAGTCAATGCGCACGATTTTGTTGCCGTCGAACGTCTCATGTGGAAGTTGTGGTATCACAAAGCTCTTGATGAACGGTGGAGTCCACAGACCTTGGTTGTCGCCGAAGCGTATGCCGATGCTGTGTACGCCCTTCGACATGGTTGACACGTCGAAAGTCTTGCTTAGCGTTCCTTCGTTTGCCATTGGCTCTCTGGTGCGTGAGTCGAACTCGTAGTCAAACCAATACTCGCACGTTGTGATGGCTGGCTTTGTCTGTGCCATAGCCATTGTGCCACCAGCCACCGACAATCCCGCAAGCAAAATAAGTTTTAATCTTTTCATGCTTTCATGTGTGTTTGTCGGTTGGGTTATTTCGTGTGTGCCTCAACGGTTATGTTGACTTTGATTTTGCCTTCTTCGGCACGCGTATCGATGTCGCTCGCAACGATGCTCGGTGTGGCAGCGATGCGGCTGAACCCGTGACCACCGTTGATGCCCACCTCTGTACCGTCAGTTCCGACATACAATTTAGGATATTTGAGGGCGAAGTCCTTGTCGTCCGCATATTCTCCCGTCTCGTCTTCGGCCGCATAGATGCCTTTGGGCGCAATGCCGAACCAGTTCCCGTCACCAACAACATATTCGCCTAATGATTGTGGTTGAATGAAGATGTTGTTGTAGGCTGTTGAGTATCGGGGAAGGGCACTCTTAATGATGCAGTTTGTATATGTAGCGGGGGCAGAAGCATACATCATAATACAATGGTCAAAAAGTACTGTATTGCCAGTTTCTTTTATGCTGGAAAGAGCACTGGATGACCAATAGCAGTTCTCAAATACTAAGGACTTGTAGGAGGAACTGGAGTTCGCACTAATGCTGCTCAAAAATACGCTTTGTGAAATTCTACAGTTCTCCATATTAGAATAAAAGTGTATATTGTTCGACAACTTACATTTGTTAATTAACAAATCTTTCATAACGGCATTGTGAGAACCCTTGGATATCTCATTATAGGAAGAACTATTAAAATGTATTCCTTCGAGTTTGATGACAGGATAGTAATAATACTCTTTTCCGTATTCATCAAAACCCTTCTGTTCGCTTACCCAAAAGGACGAAACCATTGTTTTGTCCAATCCTGCGCCATAGATTGCCACAGATTTTGATATCGTGATGTAATCAAACTCTCCTTCGGAAAGAATAATCACATCGCCGTCGGCGGCGTCTTTCAATGCTTGTTCAACAGCATTGGCTGTGTAATAAACTTTTGTTTGGTCACCATGCAGCAGTGTGGCGGAAACCATGTCCGACTGATCAGCCTGCGCAAATGTTGTCAGTGTAGCAATAGACGCTACAAGAGCAAATAAAATTCGTTTCATTTAATTTTGTTTTTTTTGAAAATGATGTTATTGATTGCGATTCCGGCTTCATGAATCAGTGAAAATAAAAAAGCTGAGTAATAGACGGACAGATAAAATAAAGGCGTGAAGCCGACTTCATCTTCCTTACCCAAAGGTTCTGGACTACCTGATACTACGGGAAGATTCAATCAGCCCACACCACACAGTGCAGGCGTTATTGACTCTAATTCCTTTGTAGTATCTCCGAATTGTCCAGATTCTTGGGGTACTTGGAATAAAAGCAATACGCTCTTATATTATATGTCTAAATGTCTTTTGTTGACGTTTATGCCATAGGCAACTAATTTGGGTTAAACATTTGTGGCAATGGCACTATGCCGATTGCAATCGGGTACAAATGTAGAGATTTATAGTCAGACACACAAATGTTCCGAGGTTTTTCTTGTACCTCTAAATCGGAGTCCCCGACATCGGTCAGTCGATGTCGGGGACTCCGATTGGTCGATGTCGGGGACATCGATTTTGGGGGGATTTATGCTTTCATGTTTATGTCATAGCCTGAAAGTGGTACGAAGCATGGCAGTACGACCACAGAGGTCATAGTTGTAGCTATAAGTGTTGATGCCGTCAAAGACGGTGTAGGCATAGCTGCGCTGATTGAGCAAGTTGTCAAGTTCAAAACAGAAGACAAGTCGCTTGAATTTATACTGCGCCGAGGCGTTGAAGATCGACGTGTGCTTGTACTGGTCGGCTGTGATTTGGTGGCGCACATAGTCGTAATTGAGCGAGAGGTCGAGGGCTGAAACAGGGAAAACGTGGACGGCACCGCTGTGGGTGAGCGAGGTCACGGTGTTGCGCTTGTCGGAATAGCGAGATTGCGCCCGTCTGTAATTGATGTCGTAGCGCAGTTCAAGCCATGCGACGGGCGCGACGGCGGCATTGCCGCGAATGTTGTAATTGTTGCTTTTCGTCTTGATAATGTTCGCATTCACAGCCTGTTCGCTGTCGCCGAAGCCACAGTTGGCTTCCGCACCGAATTTGGCGAAGAGTGCGGGGATGTTTTTTGTGACGGCAATGCAGAAGTCTGTGGAGCGTGAGCGAGTGTCGCGGAGCAATGTGCTGTTGCTGATGTCGATGCCGTCAATGTGCTGCGAGTAGAGCGTGTTGCGCTTGCCCTCCGCGTGGCTGGCAGCAAGTTTTAGTGTGAAGTACTGCATGGGCAACTGCCATTTCCAGTCGCCCGACGTATTCCAGTTGTTCGATTCACCAATGATGCCCGACGACGTGCGCACCGTGCGATAGTCCGTCTGCATCGGCTCCGTCAGCAGCGTCATCATGTCGCCTATCTGGGTCGAGTTGCCCGTGTGGAACGACAGCTTGCTGTTGGCAGAAAAGGTATAGTTGATGCCGACCGAGGGATTGAGCACGGGCTTTGTGTAATTCAATTTGTTATAATACAAGCCTTTCAGCATGGCATGGATGCCTGCCTCCAAGTAGAAACGGTGGTTGCGTGAGTGGATGTCGAAGCCGGGATTGACAGCAGGAGCAAAGCCCCAACCGCGTATGTTGTTTGCCTCTCCAGTGGGTATGCGATGGGTTGCCAAGTCATCGTACACCGCATTGACGTGGACGGGCAGATTCACTCGGAAGGTCTTGCTGAGGGGAACGCTGAACGATGAGCCGACATTCATCGATAGCGTCGATGACTCAGCCGTTTGTCCGTAGCTTTCGTTGCCGTCGGCAAAGGACAGCCGCAGTGTGGGTGTCCGCTTGAACGACACCGACGCATTGACGTGGCGGCGCGTGCCCTTCTCTGTCTTGCCCATCCAAAACAGGTCGTTGCCCACCTCAAACGAAGATGTCCTCCTCCGCTGTTCCACCTGTTGCCGATTAGCCACTACATCTCCTCCGTTCTGCTCAAACTTGCCTTTCACCACGAACGTCTCGCTCAGATACACGCGGTCGGCATTCTTCAGGTAGTTCATCGCCAGTTTGGGCTGATGCACCTTCGACAATGGCGAAGTCCATTCGCTTACAGTCATGTAGTCGCCCTCTCCGCTCAGGTAGGTGCTGCTTTGGCCGATGTCGTGCGTGGCGCGGTGGTAGCTGTAGTCGGCATTCACCTTGAACGTCGTGGCAGAGTCCAACTTGTTGATGCCGTTGAGCGTAGCCATTCCGTTACGTCGATAAAGATATTCGCCCTGCGGAGGCGCACCGCCGTCGAAGCCACCGAACAACCCTGTGGCAGGGGTGCTGATGCCCGAAGCACCGAAGTGGTCGGTCATGTCGGCTTGGGCGTAGTCCTTATAATTCGCTCCTTTCAGCGAGCTGATGGTTTGAAACTTGTCGGTGAACATCATGCCGGTCACGCCGAGCAAAGCCTGCAACTCGTCACGTCCTTCCTGCATATAGCCGACGCCCGTTTCCTCCTGACCGAAGGGCTTGAACTTCGCTTTCCTGTTCAGTTTGATGTTCATCGACACCTCGTTGCTCGGCACGTCCTTCTCCACCTTGCGGGCATGGTGGTTGCGCACAATCTCCACTTGGCTCACATAGTCGGCAGGGATGTTGCGCGTGGCAAGGTTGTACTTGCCTCCCAAGAGGTCCATTCCCTCAATGTTGAATTGCGAGATGGCTTTGCCCATGTTGCTGATGGCGCCGCTTTTCGCCACCTCCACTCCCGGCAGCCGTTTCAGCCCGTCCTCCAGCGTCACGTCGCCCTTGCCGAGGAACGACGCCAGCGTGTGGCTCAGCGTGTCGCCCCGTTGCCGCAGTGGGTCGGCCTTCACCGCCACCTCCTTCAGGCTGATGCTCTTCTGAGTCAACCACATATCCACCTTCGTCTGTTTCTCCTTCAGCGTCAGACTCTCCGACTCCTTCTCATAGCTGATGTGGTTGAACACCAGCGTCACTTCCTCCTTCGGAAGCTCTTTCAGTTCTATCTTGTACTCGCCCCGCACATTGCTGCTCGCGAATGTCAGCATCTTGCTGCCGCTTAGCAACTTCACAATCACGTCGCTCACGGGCTTGTTCTGTACATCCATTACACGACCGCTCACCTGCACCTGAGCCTTTGCCGCAAGAGCCAGTGCCATATATATAAATAAGTGTATGATCCTCATGGTTTGTTTATTCCAATTCAAGCGGCTGATATACATGGCTCTTTGGCAGAGCAAGCAAATGGGAACTTAAATCCACGTAAGCCGTACCATCGATGACCGTGATGGTTGCCATAGGGGCACCTTTCTGCACATAATAGCTCGGTTCCTTGGGATAACGCATATTGCCGAAGATTTTCTTCTTGAACGCCATAAGTTTCTTACGGCTCGATTTCTGATATTCAGGATTATCCACGAGGACAATGTCCCTCACTTGTTGTTTCGTTTCGTAAAGTACGAAGGAGTGAATACCCTCTGCATCCTCTGCCTTAACGATAAGTCCTGGCAAACCGCGCAACTTCCATGGCCCAGCCGATGACGGGATGTCCTCGGAGTACCATACCGTCCATGGTTTCCCATATAGCTTTCCTGTAGCTCGATGGCAGGACAAGCCACTGATGGTCAACGTGTCGTCGCTCAGTGTCCAATCCACTTTTGCCAATGGCTCGTAGGTCACATAGCGATAGGGAAAGATTGGTTCGACGGCAACAACCTCCGCTTTCTCCACATCTGTCAGCACATTCTGATGGTGCATGAAAAAAGCATTCATCATTTCTTGGCTGAGCCTATCGTCACATTCGTAGGACAAAGCGGTCGTGCAATACGTAGCGCGTGTGCCGACCAACAACGCCAGTCGCAGCGAATCCGTGACGTTCTCTCCGTTTTCGTCCTGCGTCTGAATGGTATAGCGGTAGAAAGCCACAAACTGTGTTGAGTCAAGCTTTGTGCTCGATTGTGCCCACGTCGCAGTTGTCATCGAGAGGACGATTAAGGCAATTAGAGTTTTCATCTCATTTCAATTCAAGCGGTTGATACACGTTCACCTTTTTCGGGATAATCATGTCCGTGGCC
>CAMWJL010000044.1 GCA_947174565.1 uncultured Prevotellaceae bacterium
GTCCCCGACTCCGACCGACCGATGTCGGGGACTCCGATTTAGAGGCTGTGGAAGCACGTCGCAGATGGTGGTGTTTTGTGCCCCATGTCGCCCCTTCCTGTCTGTGGCAAAAGAGGATATTTTCTTTTGGTTTGTCCCGAACGAGGCGATGGTGATACATTTTCTTTTGATTTTGTAACATCTTGCTTGCTGTTTTTGACTGACTGATGAGGATTGCTATTTGTTTATTATGAGTAAGTTAGATGCTGTTGCAAAGTTCTTTGCAAAAAATGCAAACAAAATGCAAACTCAATTTCTTGGTTGTATGACTGGAAAAACTCTACCTTTGCCGCCGAACCCTGTCAGATGCGATAGCTTTTGACTTCTAAAAAACAATTTTATCATGAAACAGTTACAATCATTTCTTCGGAAAAAGGAGGGACAATCCATGAGGATGCTTCAATCTCTTGTTTTGTTGTTACTCTGTATAGGAGGCGCATTGCACGCTGATGCACAAAATGCCACGGTGAGACTTCAAGGCAGCATTCAGGACGCATTCTTGGAGCGTGGTCTGTCTGACTGCGTTGTCACGCTGATGCGAGCCGACAGCACGTCGGTGGAGTGTAAGCCAGAGGTCCTTCAAATTGGCAACGACTCCCAGCACTTCATTACGATTTATTTCATCAATGTGCCCCGACAGCCAGGGGAGTATCTGATACGTGTGCAGAAGGAGGGCTATGGTGACGGTTGGATGAACGTGACCATCCCCGAAAGCTCAAAGGAGGGGAACATCATTGTGCCGATGATTGACATGAGGAAGTCTGTGTCGAAGACCATCGGTCTGAAGGAGGTGGAGGTGAAAGCGACCCGCATCAAAGTGAAGATGCGTGGCGACACGCTGGTGTATGACGCTTCGGCATTTCAGATGCCCGAAGGGTCGATGCTGAGCCACCTGATAGAGCAGCTTCCGGGTGCGCGGATGACGGACGACGGCGAGATATTCATCAACGGGCGGAAGATAGACGAACTGACGCTCAACTCCAAGTCGCTTTTCAGGGGCAACAAGAAGGTGCTTTTGGAGAATCTGCCTTACTTTACGGTGAAGGAGCTGAAAGTGTTTGAGCGGCAGTCGCTGTATGCGGCCATGAGGGGCATTAAGGACGAAAATCCTGAGTATGTGATGGATGTGAACCTGAAGGACGAGTATTCCGTGAGCGTGATAGCCAATGCCGAGGCGGCGGGCGGCACACACGAGCGGTATCAGACGCGGGCATTTGGGTTGCTGCTCACGAAGACTTTGACGGTGGGGGCGTTCGGAAACGTGAATAACATCAGCGACATATCCCGTGCCATCTCACAGGGATGGCACGAGGGACAGGGGCTTATCTTGGGCAATCAGAACAAGCCATCGACACGCAAGGCGGCGGGCATGAGCCTCGATTATCAGTCGGCGAAGAAGACATCTTGGGGATTCCCTGCCATTTCCGAAAATCTTGAGATAATTTTCGACCGCTATGACAATCTCGACGAGTCGGGTACCTATCAGGAACGCTTCTTGCCTACGGGTACGGCGTTTGCGAGGAATATGCGCACATCCAGAGACAGGATAACGGCAGTGCAGGTGTTCAATCGATTCAATTATCTGCCTTGGTTGTACGAGAGCTCTTTATTGATGCACTACAGAGAAACGGACAACAGTATGTTGGGCAACCTGCAACAATGGGACAGCTTGCGGACGACTGCCACACAGCGGACGGAAGGGCTTGGAAAGACGAAAAACTATGGAGTAGGATGGTTGCATGCTCGATTCCAAACCTTCAAGAATGTGGATGGAGGGCTACGGGCATTCTGGACGCGCACTGAACGGGATGCTTTTAACCGCCAGCACTCTATGGCAGGTGAGGCGGAAAATGAGTACTTCCGCCATGAGTATGGGAATACGCATACCACGGAATACAGCTTCGAGCCGTCGCTGAAGTATGACAGGCGGCTGTGGAAACAGTTGCATATATACTTGACGGAACGCTATAAGGTGAGCGGAAACAACAGCAACGACCGACTCTATATGCTGAACGACCTCGCTGGGTGGGGAATCAGCGACAGCACTGCCATTAACCTTCTGCCGTCGAACTGCGACTTGCTCCGTAGCGTTTATGATACGGAGAACAGCACTTACAGCCGATTGAAGCAACAGGAGAATGAGTTTACGGTGGAGCTGAAATGGGGCAAGACGGAGCGTTTCCCTGTGGATATAAGGTTGGGTCTGCCCGTCTATGCGCAGCACGAAAGGCTTGACTATGTGCGTGGAGACATCGATACCCTCGCTCGTCATAACTTGTTTACGCTGAATCCTTCGTTGTATCTGACACACAATGTGTGGTCGCTGCTTGTGGATATGGCTTCTTCAACGCCGGGCTTGATGAATTTGATGCCTTATCGCGATGCCCGCGATGCGCTCAACATCGTCGAGGGCAATCCGTGGCTGAAGAACAACCGCCGCATCGGTGCCCGCATGGTGTGGCGACCGAAGTGGGGGACTCGCCACACGGGCATGACTGCCTCGCGGCTGGAATCACGCTACATTTATCACCTCCGCTCCGTGGCGCAGGGCTTTACGTATGACGAGCAAACCAGTGCCTACACTTATCGCCCTGAGAACGTAGAGGGTAACTGGTCGTGGAACACGTCGTTCAACGCCACCTTCTCGCTCTGCAAGAATCAAAAGTGGTGGATTGACAGCAGCACGGGATGCGACGTGTGGCACTCGGTCGATTATGCCTCGGTGAGCGGCATGGCTGATGCACAGCTGAACAAGGTGGAAACCGTGAACACCAATGAGAACCTGAAATTGAGCTACAAAGAGAAATATACGAAAGTGAGTTTGCTTGGCGACGTGCTTTGGCGGCGCACATGGGGACACCGCTCTACATTTAGTAACATCAGTGCTTTCGATTTCCGCTACGGCGTGAATGCCATGCAGGTCATTCCGACATGGAACACAACCTTCAACGTCGATGCCATGATGCTGAGCCGTCGAGGTTACGGCAGCGATGCGATGAACAAGGATGAGTTGGTGGTCAATGCCTCTGTCACACAACCCATCTTGCATGGCAAGGTGAAGCTGACGCTCGAAAGCCACGACCTCCTGCATCAGCTCTCCAACACCACCTACGAGGTGAATGCGCAGGGACGCACCGAGACGTGGTATCGTGTCATCCCCAATTACGTCATGCTCCGTGTGGCATGGCAGTTCAGCAGGACACCGAGAAAGAACTGACCTTGATGGATACAAAAACAGTGAGGCGGTTGTTGCAAATACACAACAACCGCCTCACTGCTTGAATGTTATAGGGGATATGTACTTATTTCACTTCGTTCCAACTTGGAGGCTCTACGCCTAACAGGTTCTTGACGAAGAAGTCGGCACGCTTGTGTTCGCCGAACGATTCGCCCATGGTGTGATGTGCTCCTGGGATGAGGATGAACTCGAAGTCTTTGTTGGCTTTGATGAGCGCATTGACCACTTGGTAGGAAGAGGAGGGGTCAACATTGTCGTCCATTTCGCCAACGACAAGCATGAGCTTGCCTTGCAGGTTCTTGGCGTTCTCCACGTTGGAGCATTCGATGTAGCTGCTATCGACGGGATACCCCATCCACTGCTCGTTCCACCATATCTTGTCCATGCGGTTGTCGTGGCATCCACAGGCGGCGTATGCGGCTTTGTAGAACTCAGGGTGGAAGAGGAGTGCGCCGAGTGCTTCCTGACCACCTGCTGAACAGCCATAGATGCCCATGCGGTCGATGTCCATGTAGGGGTACTTTTCGGCAGCTGCCTTAATCCATGCAATTCGGTCTGGGAAGCCAGCGTCTTTGAGGTTCTTGTAGCAAACCTGCTCGAAGTCGAGGTTGCGGAAGGAAGTGGTCATTGCGTCAAGCTGCACAACGATGAAGCCGAGTTCTGCCACATCTTGCAGATAGTAGAGCCACGGGGTGAACTTCTTGGGAACGTACTGGTCGCCAGGACCTGAATAGATGTATTCGATGACGGGGTATTTCTTCGTGGGGTCGAAGTTGGAGGGACGCTGGATGAGTCCCCACATATCGGTTTTGCCATCGCGTCCAGGAGCGACGAACACTTCGGGTGCTTTCCATCCCGTTGCTTCCAGCTTGCTGATGTCAGCGGTTTCGAGGGTGGAGATGAGCTTGCCGTCGATGGCTGAACGCAGCACTGTGACTGGTGCCTTGTCAATCGACGAATAGGTGTCGATAAAGGCAGTGTGGTCGGCATTGAGGGTGATGCTGTGAGTGCCACGCTCGGGGGTGAGGTGGATGAGGTTCTTGCCGTTGAGGTCAATGCGATAGTAGTGGATATGGTAGGGGTCTTCCTCGGGTATCTGACCGTCGAGGCTTGATTTCACCACGCCCATGTTCTTGTAGTTCATGCCGTTGGCAGAGAAGATAACGTAGCCCTTTCCTTTCTCGTCAATCTCGGCATGTTGCACGCCCCGTACCCAATAGTCGCCTTTGGTCACTTGTGTGAGCTTCCCTTTCTTGCGGTCGTAAAGATAGAGGTGCGCATGACCATCGCGGTCGCTCTTCCAGAGAATGTGCTCGCTGTCAAGGTCTTGACGGAAGTTGCGTGAGTAAGCCACATACTTGTTGTTCTTCTCTTCTATGAGGGTGCGCACATTGCCTTCGAGGTCCATTTCTAACACTCGGTAGGTCTTGTGACCACGTTCGTTGAACTCGAAGGTGAGGGTCTTGCCGTTCTCATCCCAATCGGGAGAGGTCACTTGGTATTGTGAAGCGAACAGCGCGGTGCTCTTTGGGTAGATGGTTCTCTTCTGCTCTACATCTACTACCACGGGAATGCGGTAGTTGAGCGAGTCGCCAGGTTTGGCATACTCTTGCTGCGAGTATTTGGGTTGCACCTGATCGGTGGGGGAGGATAGGGTGTAGGTCACATAGTGCTTGGGAGCAGGCTTGATGAGCACGGTGGCATAGTATTTCCCATCCTTCGACCAGCGACCCCATGAGGAATAGTAGCAGGTATCGACACCATCGGTCGTAACAGGCACTGCATTCGTTGGGTCGTCGCCTGTCTGCACATAGAGGTTGTTGTCTTTGTGGATGATGAACGTGCCTTTGTTCACGGGGCTTTCGGCTCGTCCGTCCTTCTCGTCGCGCACCTCCATCCAGTGATGACCGTCACCACCGCCTCTCCGTCCGTTCTGCTGACGGGGTTCGGGGTTGGCAGTCAGTTTCTTCTCACCTGTCTTTACATCTACCTCGTACCACACGGTGCTGTCACCGTTGAAAGTGGAATAGCGGAAGATGGCAGGATTGACGTGCCAAGGGGATTGCACATGGATGTTGCCGTTGGTCATCTTGTTGGAGTACTTGCCACGAACGGCGTTGGCGTTCTTGTAATCTTGTACAGTGCCTTGTGCATAGGTGCTCAGCGTGGACGATGCCAGCAGAGCAAGCAAAAGTAGGTTTTTCATTTTTTTCTTGGAATAGATAGCTAATCAATTTGTGTTTATTTCACGAATTTTGCCTTCACCGCATCTTCCTTCGCCTTGCGAGCAAACTCCTGCGCACTGATTTTCACAGGCTCTTTCATAAATTCAGACCTATTGAACGAACGGAGGAAGAATGTGTAGAAGTCGGGTTCTTTCTGTGGCACTTCAAAGGCTTTGTGCGCCTTGCCTTGTTTATCGAAGTAGGCAATGTAGGGACGTGTGTAGTTGCCATCGTCGCGACGAGAAGCGACCATAATCCAACGCCCGTTGCTCGACCATGTAGGATAACTCTCTGAACGTGAGCTGTTCACTGCGTCCAGTTTCTGTACCTTCTTCGTCTTCAAATCCATCATGTAGATGTCGGCATCGCTGTGCCACACATGGAAGCAACCGAACTCTGCTTGCGCGAAGAGGAGGTATCGTCCGTCAGGGCTGACACGAGGCAGGGTAACACTTTGGTTCAGCGAATCGGCTGCGTCGTATATCTTCTCGAAGTTGCTGAATTTCTTGGTATTCGGGTTGAAGTCAGCTTGCCACAGGTCGTACTTCACCTCCTTGTAGCGTTGAATCATTTCCGTCTCAGGCGGTATGCTGTCTGTCTGTTTGTATTCAAAGTGGGCTGAGCAGAAGTAGAGTTTCTTGCCATCAGGACTCCATGTGGGGAATACCTCCAGCTCGTTTGGCTTGTTGGAGATGTTGCTCACTTCGTTTTTCTCCACGTCGTAGAGAATGAGGTCGCTGTAAGTGTCCTGCACCTCGATTTTGTTCAGGTCTTTCGTGTGGAACGACTGCCCCGTCTTGTTGGTGGAAAAAGCGATAAGGCTCTTGGTGGGATGCCATGCTGGATAGACACCTGCGCTGATGGTGCTGTCAGTCTTCAAATCTACTTTTCTCAAATGCCCATCCACCACCATCATGGTGCCTCCAAAGCCTTGGCGCATGTGGAAAAGCATATTGTCCGTTTTGAAGTTCTGGTAAGAGTGACAGTTGATGCACTGTCCACTCCCTTCCATGCTGACCGCCATATTGTTGTAGATTTCAGTCTCGTTAAAACTGGTGAGGTCTCGCTGGTTGATGCTCAACTGCTCATAAGCTACATACGAAGGCTGAATGACACGATAAGATATGTATTGGTCAATCGAATCCTCCGCCACATAGATGTTGAAAGGCTTGAACACCTTCCATCCGTTGGCGGTCTTACCATACACCTCCACTTGGATGCTTCCTCCTTTCGAGGCTTTCAAGATGTTTTTCCATTCCATCTCGTCAATCAGCACCTGCTGATGCTGTCCGTAGGTGAGTTCACCTCCAGGATAGCTGAATTTTGCCACCACCTCGTTCACGTCCTCTTGTACGGCAAAATTCAGTGGGCAGATGTTGCAGGGAATGGTCACCTCGGTATAGTCAGGGCTAATCTTGGGCAGTCGGTTTTCCTGTTGTGCATTGTCAGGCACGGCTGGGTGGTCACAAGCCATCAGCAGAACCACCATTGCTGCTGAGAGTATGTTCTTGAGTTTCATATATCTGAGTATCCGTTTCACTTTCAAATTTCAACTGTTTTTAATAAGAGTGTACATTGCGTGAGAAGAAGTAGAACCAATAGAAAGTGTCTCCATAGCTGCTTTTCATCGCTTCGCCCACCTCTTCTGCTTTCATGCCTGTCTGCAAGAGTGATTGCGACAGTTGTTGGAAGCCTTGATAGCGTTCCACGACCTTCTCGTCAAAGGGCATCCGAGAGGTGTTCATCGACTGAGGTTCCAGTTGTCCATACAGATAAGCCGCTTCTTGGTAATGCACAGGCATCTCTTCGTTAGGATGCAGCTGTGCATAGACGAGGAATCGTGGCCAAAACAGCTGGATGTCCTTCTGCACCATGGCATAGTTGAGGGTCAGTTCTTGTAGCAGTTTACTGTCTTTGCGCATGGTGTTGCTGAAATAGTTAAGCAAGTACATCTCGCATAAACCGTTGTCACCATCAAGCACACTGCCCATGTGGTCACGCAGTTCACGCACCGTGTCGAACTCCTGATAGTTCTTGATGAGTTTAGGATTTTTCGTGATAGGCATCAGGCACATCGCCCAATCACGATAGAAAAGACTGGTGGACAAGATGTCAAGGTATTTCTTCGCCAGTTCCATTTCGCCTCCCACCAAAGCACAACGAGCCAGTATCTTCAGATTGGCGAAGTTATAGCCAAATTCCACGCTGTTCTCAATACACCAGCGTGAGGCAAAGTTCGTCTTGCCATGATAATAGTAAATCAGGGGAGCCGCCGTCTGCACCATGTGAATTTTCAGCGTGTCGAAGCCGTTCTGAGGCTGTGCGCCCATGTTGTTGTATTTGAACATCTTCGTTCCCATCTGACCCGTGTATAGCAGTGCGATGTTCTTCATCAGCACCATCTGACGCGACGCATTGCCAGGGATGTTACCCATTTCGTCGAGCACTTTTTCCCAATCTTGGTCGTCCGCGGCTTGATACATACGCATTTCTGCGTGGTAGTTATAGTTTTGGAAGTCTCTCTTTTCTGTCCAAATACATGCACCGACCATCAGCAGAACTGTCACTCCGTATACTAACCACGCCATGCCGTCTTTCAGTTCCGTCCGCTTGGGCAGCAGGGGGAAGAGGAGTGGGACGGCTGCCATCACATAGAACGGAATGAGGCGTGTGGCACTGATTGTTTGGTCGCTTTGGAAATTATAAAGACCCACTGTCCATGCTTCTTCCAAACTCAATGCTGTATAGAGGTGGTGGAACAGCCACGGAGTGAGGCATACCAGTACCAATGGAAACAAGGTTGCCAAAATTCTTCTGCTTTTAGGTCGGTCAGCAGGGCTGTCCACATAAGCCAGTACTGCGAGATAAGCGAGTGTCAAGAGGGTGTACCAACCAAGGAAAGGATAGGTGAGGGCGACCAGTGCCGTAGCGAGATAACGGTCTTTCCTTTTCAGGATGCGATGACCTACAAACACCAAAAGCGTGGTGAAAAAGTACCCTACTGTTCCATAGAACCAGTATCCCGTCTGCTTCATGTAGTATATCCAGTAGCCGATGTCGATGGTGCTCACCAACAGGCAAATGACAGGGATGGACAATACAGCCATCCACGCCATCTTCACGCCGTATGCCCACTTGCTCAACCACATACTGATTAGCCAAAGCCCTATCATGATGGAAGCACCAAGAGCCGGTATGTAGAAGAATTGTGTCAGGAACGAAGCAATCCAACTGATAAAACCTCCTGGAATGTGCATACATTCTTGCAGGAAAATGTTGTTGGTGGTGAAGAAACTTTGGCTCTGCGCCATATAGAGCGTGTCGCTGTTTCGTACCACAAGATGGAACGTGCCCAACGCCGCCACGCATAGCGTAGCGAACAATGCAATGCCGAGAGAAGCTCTTTTCCCAATTTTTAGGTGCTTCTGCTCGGCTATTGGCTTTGATGCTTGTTGGGTGACGTGTGCAGCCTTGGGAGTTTGCACGGCAGTCACTCTTCGACTATTTCTCTTATTCATGGTTTTGGTAAATACGATTTGACTGCAAAGGTACAATTTATTTTTGTACTACAGCACAAATACCTGAAAGAAAAATAGCCCTTTCTTGTCTTCGTTTCTACTTCCGTATCAGCTTTGCTGCGAAACCGCCGCCGCTTGCCATGTGGATGGACACCGTTTGGCTGGTTGAGACGGGAAGGTTGAACTGCTCTTCCCATACGCTATAATCGGTGGCGTTCTTGTCGGCATTGATTCCGTCGGTGAAAGCGGTCATTGTGTATGTGCCAGCTGGCAGGAAAGAAGCACTCACCTCCACATCGCGACTTTCCCAGTTCGTCTCACCTGCCACATACCAGTCGTTGCCCTGTCTGCGAGCCACGATGATGTATTCACCCATCTTGCCTGACAAGACTCTCATTTCGTCATAAGTGGTTGGCAATGAGTAAATGAATGCTGTGCATTCTTTCTCCTGCTCATAGATGGTAGGATTATCTGCCAGCATCGTCAACGGGGATTCGTGAATAATGTAGTGAGCTAACTGATGACAGCGTGTGCCCATGGTCATGGGGTTATTGTTGATGGGTTGGAAGTCGGCCTTGGAAGCGTTGCGCATACCGCCCGGTGTGAAATCGACAGGTCCCACCATGCCTCGGATGAAGGGGAAGGTGACATCGTAGGCAGGCATGTCTTTCGATGGCTCATCCACCGTTTTGCCGTCTCGTTGCACCTTGGCGCGTTCCGTCCACTTCACCTCTTCCATGCCGAACACGGCTTCAAAGTTGATGACATTGGGGTAGGTGCGTGTGATGCCCTGTGGAGCGAAGATGCCATGATAGTCGAGCACCAGATGGCTTTGGGCACAGCGTTCGGCAATGCGGTAAATCATTTCTGTAGCCTCTTGGTCGTAGCGGTCGAGAAAATCCACCTTGAAACCTTTGATGCCCATAGCGGCATACTTCTCGCAAGCCGCATCAAGTTGTTTGTCAAGCACATTGAAGACCGTCCAAAGGATGATGCCCACATTCTTCTGCTTGCCATATTGAACGAGTTCGGGCAGGTTGATGTCGGGGATGACCGTGAGCATATCACCGCTCTTGGGGGTGTACCACCCTTCGTCTAAAATGATGTATTCCAACCCATGTTTGGCGGCAAAGTCGATGTAGTATTTGTAGGTCTCCTGATTGATGCCAGCCTTGAAAGGCACATGGCTAAGTCCCCAGTCGTTCCACCAATCCCATGCCACTTTGCCGGGGCGTATCCATGAGGTGTCGCCCTTGATGCGTGAGGGGGTGGCAAGCTGATAGGCGAGGGTGTTGGTGGGCATTTCCGTATCGTTGTGGGTGATGGCGAGCACACGCCACGGGAAGGTGCGGTTGCCCTTGCCTTTGGCGATGTAATCCTCGGTGGATGTCACATATTTCTGCACACGCCAAGGGTAGAAATCAAACGTTTTGGGATATTTTGCGAAACTGGCTGTCAGCGAGCTTTTTGAACCGAGCACGAACATTCCCGGGTAGTTCTCCACATCGGTCTCCAGCAGCGTGACTTTGGCTGAGCCGCAATCCACCGTCGCTGGCAGGAAGGCTTCCAGCGGCTTGCTCTGCGAGAGGGGCGCCACGTCGTAGGTGGCTTGAAACGCCATTGCCTTGGGATTCTTCGGATTGGTGGAATAGGGCAGGTATGCCGTGTAGTCATCGGCAAAGTTGAATGCTGCCACTTCGTCCTTCACGACCCACTCGCCTTTGGCTGATGTGGTGACAAAGCGGTAAGCCACACCGCTGTCGTAGGCACGGAACTCCACGTTTACGCCGTTCTTGTTCTTCACCACCACCTGATTGTAGGCATCGTCGAACGAAGTGAGTTTGTAGTTCGGAGCGTCGAAATGCTCCTTTGCCGACTTGGCGCTCGCACTGGTGTATTGGCTTGCCTTCTTGCCCTCCAGCAGCAAATCCAGTGTGCCAGTCAGTAACGTCTTGTTGTTGTCAACAACGCTGAATGTCAGCTCTTTGTCGGCGTTTATCTCTATTTTGATTTTGCCGTTGGGCGAAGTTGCCGTCTCCTTCACCTGTGCCTGCATCGTCAGTGCCGACGCAACGAAACATAAGGTCGAAAAAATGTATCTCATGATGATGTTCTTATTTCTGTTTATAAGTATAAATGTGTTCTTCCTTGGGTGTCTCCGTGCTGTAAGGGTTGAATGTGTAAGGCTCATACGCTCCCAAGGGGTAGCCCGTCACCACGAAGTAGACCGCTTGTGTGTCTGCTGGCAGGGTGAGTTTGGTTGTACCCTTTTGCTTGGTCATGATGTCGCTGTAAGTGGCCTTTGCGTCGTTGTTCACAGCTACCAGACGATAGGCATAGCCATCGTTCTTGCTGCCACCTTCAAACTTGACTTTGACGGTCTTCTTGCCCACGGTGTTGAGTCGGATGACATTGGCTCCGAACACCTCCAACGGCTTGTTGTTCACGAACTCACCAGCATACTTCTTGTTCGCCTCGTGCTTGCCGGGGAAGTCGAAAGTGAGGAGACGGGAGTAGCAATCCACCGCCTCTTTGGCAAACTCCTCATTGCTCACATTGAACAAGCGCATATAGGTCGATGCAGGGTCTTCGCCTCGCTTGCCTTGGCGGAACAGCTCGCCTATCACGGTCATGCCGTGCTTCATGCTCCAGTATTCCAGCAGATAAGGCGAGTGGTAGATGTTCTCGCCATGCAGGAAACGCAAGTTGGCGTGGTCGATGAAAGCCTTCCAATGGTAGTTCTCGTCGGTGGGCCATTCGGGGTTCACGTTGAAAAGCATCCACTGGCTGCACATCTCAAAGATGCCGCCACCGCCCCAGCTGTCGCCTTGCTTGTCGCAAGCAATCATCGACTGGAACGAATGTCCCAGTTCGTGGGCGATGCAGTTCAACCGCTTGTCCTGCACACGGTTGGGCGCAATCCAAAGCGCGCCAATCACACCGTCGTAGTCGCCGCCGTAGGCAGTGCCCTCCAGCGAGTAGTTCAGCATCACCATCATGCGGTAGCGGTCAGCGTTCGAGCCGGGCTTGATGAACTTCAGTTCGTTCTTGAAGTAGTTGTAGAACGACTGCAAGCGTCCCAGCAGGTTCTTCAAATCCACCTTCATGTTGTGTCCCTCCAAGTCGGGTGCTTGGCTCAGGTCGTTGCCGAACGGCTTCTCCCAAAACACGATGATGTCGTCTGTGTAGGCACAGCGGGCAAAGCTCCACTTCGAGTCGGACGAGGAGAAGTCGTTGTCCTTCAAGTCGGTGGGGATATAGACTTCCTTCCCCTTCGGTGCCTGATAGACGGGTTTCATCACTTTCGTCTCCTCCGTCGTGGTGGCGGTCGTTTGTGCCTCAATTTTCGACTGCGCCACCGCCACGTTCACATGGCTGGACAACAATAGTGTTGCCATGGCAATGCCCAAACTTTTCTTCATTTTCGTTGTCATTGTTTTTCGGTTTGTTGGTAAATGATATAGCTAATCTTTTGGTTCAGGTGTTGCAAAGGTACGAAGAAATGTGGATAAAGCCAAAAATCCGTGTGACTATTTTCCAACTCATGCTTCCGATGTTCCCAAACTTTTGTATCGGGTGGGAGTGTCGGACGGGGCTTCCAGCACCATGTTTATCGCACACCCTGCATCGAATTTATCGCGCACCCTGCGCCATAATTACCTCGCAGGGTGCGCCGCTTCGTCCCTTCTTTGTTTGGCGTTGCAAAGGTATGCCTTGGGCATTGCGGTTTGCGAATACTTGTGCAGAATTTTTGTATTTTCTCAATCGTTCCTTCGGGCAGGGTGGTGGGGCGCGCAGTTGCTACAGTGCTACAACGCTACAGTTCTCTAACAGGTATTTCCACCCTTAAAAATACTCTTATATTTATATATATATAAATATAAAATTAACTTTTGACTTTTCAGGCACTTGTTTTTGGAACTGTAGCACTGTAGCGGTGCAACGCTGGGCGTGTCTTCCCTTACCCCAAAGAAGCATCGCTCCTCAATCGGAGAATGAAGGCAAGTGTGTGCAGGCGGTGTGACCTCCAGAGTGCATTTTCCACTCTTGGTTTTCTTTTTCTCCGCCATTTGAAAAAAAAGAAGAAGAAAAATTGCTTTTTGTTCGTGGCATTGATTTTTTATTACTAATTTTGCATACAATTACAAGTGCGAGAAAAAACATAAGTTTTATTAACAATAAAATTGGTTACAATTATGGTTTATTCTAAAGAAGTACAGGAAATGTGCTGCGTGGCCAAAGGTCCTAACCACGGACCAGCTCCCATCCCAGAAGAAGGAAAGTGGATTCAGGCAAAGGAGATTAAGGACATCTCTGGCATGACACACGGCATTGGCTGGTGTGCTCCACAGCAGGGCTGCTGCAAGTTGTCTCTCAACGTGAAGGAAGGTATCATCGAGGAGTGTCTCGTTGAAACTATCGGTTGCTCAGGCATGACTCACTCTGCCGCCATGGCATCGGAGATTCTGCCCGGCAAGACTATCCTTGAGGCACTGAACACTGACCTTGTTTGCGATGCCATCAACACCGCCATGCGTGAACTCTTCCTCCAGATTGTTTACGGTCGCACCCAGTCAGCCTTCTCTGAGGGCGGTCTCGTGATTGGTGCAGGTCTTGAGGATCTTGGCAAGGGTCTTGTTTCTCAGTGCGGCACGCTCTACGGCACCAAGCTCAAGGGCACTCGCTACCTCCAGCTCACGGAGGGCTACATCACCAAGATGTTCCTCGACGAGGACAACGAGGTGTGCGGCTACGAGTATGTTCACATGGGCAAGTTCATGGATGCCATCAAGAAGGGCATGGATGCCAACGAGGCACTCAAGAGCGTCACTGGCACCTATGGTCGCACGAAGCCAGAGCAGGGAGTTGTTAAATCTATTGACCCACGTAAAGAATAATAAAGGAGGAAACAGATTATGATTAGAGAAGTGAAATTCGAATCACAAGACCGTCGCATGGAGCAGATTCTTGCTGCTTTGAAGGAGAACGGCATTTCCTCTATCGAAGAGGCTAACGAAATCTGCGAGAAGGCAGGTATCGACCCATACATCACATGTGAAGAAACGCAGCGCATCTGCTTCGAGAACGCCAAGTGGGCTTACGTTGTAGGTTCTGCCATCGCGCTGAAGAAGGGCTGCAAGAACGCTGCCGACGCTGCCGAGGCCATCGGTATCGGTTTGCAGGCATTCTGCATTCCCGGCTCTGTGGCTGACGACCGCAAGGTGGGTATCGGTCACGGCAACCTCGCTGCTCGTCTGCTCCGCGAGGAGACAGAGTGCTTCGCATTCCTTGCAGGTCACGAGTCATTCGCAGCTGCCGAGGGTGCTATCAAGATTGCTGAGATGGCAAACAAGGTGCGCAAGAAGCCACTCCGCTGCATCCTCAACGGTCTTGGCAAGGACGCTGCCATGATTATCTCTCGTATCAACGGCTTCACCTATGTGCAGACGAAGTTCGACTACTTCACTGGCAAGCTCGAAGTGGTGAAGACCAAGGCTTACTCTGACGGTCCTCGTGCCAAGGTGAACTGCTACGGTGCTGACGACGTTCGCGAAGGTGTGGCTATCCTCTGGAAGGAGAACGTGGATGTTTCCATCACAGGTAACTCTACTAACCCAACTCGTTTCCAGCACCCCGTGGCTGGTACTTACAAGAAGGAGCGCATCCTCGCTGGCAAGCCTTACTTCTCAGTAGCATCAGGCGGTGGTACAGGTCGCACACTGCACCCAGACAACATGGCTGCAGGTCCTGCTTCCTACGGCATGACTGACACACTCGGTCGTATGCACTCTGACGCTCAGTTCGCAGGTTCTTCTTCTGTTCCTGCTCACGTAGAGATGATGGGCTTCCTCGGCATTGGCAACAACCCAATGGTAGGTTGCACCGTTGCATGCGCTGTGAACGTGTCTTTGGCACTGAACAAGTAATAATAGCATCTATTTGCTGGTTAGAATGGAGGGAATATGCTTCAAAAAGGTGTATTCCCTCTTTATTTATATTTATCTGTCTCGATTCCGTCATGTTCACAAAACACATTTGCCTCTTTCTTGTCGCTGTCTTTTTTGCAAAGTGGCAAACAATGGTGGCACAGGTTGATACCTATGATGTCATGTGCCAGCAGCTCAGTGAGAAATCCCTGCCATTGGTCAATCTGTTGGTGGATGTGGACGCACTTGTGCGCTCTGATTTTATCAGTGCGGAGATTGAAATAACCGACCCACAACGCCGCACAGACCCTCATTCCGAAACCGTGCGTTATGCTTGTGGTGTGCGTATCAGGGGTGGATATGCGGCAAGCCAGGAGAAGAAATCTTATGCCATCAAGCTTTACGATGCCGAAGGCGAGGATTTCGATGCGCCTATTTTCGGCATCCGCAATGAGAATAGTTGGATACTCGATGCAATGGCTATCGACCGTATTCGGATGCGCAATCGCGTGTGTTTCGACCTTTGGAATCAAATCAGCAAAACTCCTTATGACACTCCATACAATAATCGTAATGGCACAGCGGGTGTGTTTGTGGAAGTGTTTCTTAACGGCATCTATCAGGGTTTATATTGTTGCACGGACAAAGTGGATCGCCGTCTTCTTGGCTTAAAGAAGTGGCGTGTTAATGAGGATACGGGCATCGAAACCGTGCGTGGCATTCTGTATAAAGGAATCAATTGGCTCAGTGGTAGTAAACTGACTGAATACAAACAAACTCTTACCGACCAAATTTCTTGGAATGCGTGGGAACTCCAGTATCCTTCTGACCATCCCTCTGACCTGACGTGGAATCCTTTGATGGCGCTTATTGATTTTTGTGCATTCGTCAATGCTGATGATGTTTTCCTTGCTGGCTATCAAGACCATTTCTATCCAGAGAATTTGGTGGATTATCTTGTCTTCACCTTTGCCTTGAATGTAGGCGATAATGCTTATAAGAACACATTCTTGTCAACCCCTGACATCAATCTTCATCAACGCTTCCTCATCACTCCATGGGATATGGATATGTCGTTGGGTGGCTATTACAATGGGAATCGTGATTCTTCCTTCGTCAATGTTGACCGCTATGCCTATGTTGCTCCTTTCAATCGCATCATGTCGCATGACATTGATAACCTGCTCTCTCGTTCTAAAGAGCGGTGGTGTCAGCTGAGTCAGACCGTATTGTCTCCCGAGAATGTTCAGAGCCTTCTTGAGGGCTATGCTCGGCTGTTTACCGAATCGGGTGCATGGGAGCGCGAATGTTCACGTTGGAATAACATACCTGTTCCTTTAACTTCAGATTTTTCTGAGGAGCTTGATTATGTGATTGATTGGTATGCTCAAAATTGTGCCCATCTCAATCAGCAGTGGGGCATTGCAACTGACATTGCTGACCTTTCAGAATCTTCCGCTCTGCCCCCTGTTTCTGACGCTTTATATAGTCTTGATGGTAGAAAATTGTCTGTCCATCAACACGCACGTCTGTTGCCTGGTGTTTATTTGTATGGCGGCAAGAAACTGTTGGTTAAATGAAAAGAAAAGTCTTGGCAGTGTGAAATAGGACGTGGGGAAAAGAAAACAAGATAAATCTGTAAGTGGATTAGGATATTTTTTGTATCTTTGCACACAATAATATATAGAGAAGTAAATGAACATGAACGTACTTGAACTTTCGGAACAGGAGATTAACCGCAGGAACAATCTCCAAGCATTGAAGGACATGGGCATTGAGCCTTATCCTGCTGCAGAATATCCAACTGACGCTTTCTCAACAGATATTATCGCTGATTTCAAAGACCCTGAGGTGGATGCGGAGGGCAAACCCGTGGAGCCTCTCAGGGAGGTGTGCATCGCTGGTCGTATGATGAGCCGCCGTGTGATGGGTAAGGCGAGCTTTGTGGAATTGCAGGACTCGAAGGGTAGGGTGCAGGTGTATGTCACTCGCGATGACATCTGCCCAGAGGAGAACAAGGACCTGTACAATGTTGTGTTCAAGAAACTGCTCGATTTGGGCGACTTCATTGGCGTGAAGGGTTTTGTGTTCCGCACTCAGACGGGTGAAATCAGTGTGCATGCCAAGTCGCTCACGGTGTTGGCGAAGAGCTTGAAGCCACTGCCCATCGTGAAGGAGAAAGATGGTCAAGTGTTCGATGCGTTTGAAGACCCCGAACTGCGCTATCGTCAGCGTTATGTCGATTTGATTGTGAACAATGGCGTGAAGGACACTTTCCTCAAGCGTGCCACGATTCTGCGCACCATGCGTCAGGTGTTCGATGAGGCTGGTTTCACCGAGGTGGAAACGCCTATCTTGCAGCAGATTGCAGGTGGTGCATCGGCTCGTCCGTTTATCACCCACCACAATGCGCTCAATGTTGATTTGTATCTGCGTATCGCCACAGAGCTGTATCTGAAACGTCTCATTGTGGGTGGTTTTGAAGGTGTGTATGAGATTGGTCGCAACTTCCGCAACGAGGGTATGGACAGAAGCCACAACCCTGAGTTCACCTGCGTGGAGTTGTATGTGGCTTATAAAGACTATAACTGGATGATGTCGTTTACGGAGCAACTGCTGGAGAAGATTTGTGTGGCTGTGAACGGCACTACGGAGGTGCAGGTGGGCGACAACATGTTGAGTTTCAAAGCACCTTATCGTCGTCTGCCCATTCTCGAAGCCATTAAGGAGAAGACAGGTTTTGACTGCGTAGGAAAGTCGGAGGAGGAAATCCGCTCTTTCTGCCTCTCTAAGGGAATGGAGGTGGATGAGACGATGGGCAAAGGCAAGCTTATCGACGAACTCTTTGGCGAGTTCTGCGAAGGTTCGTTTATCCAGCCAACATTCATCACTGACTATCCCGTGGAAATGTCGCCTCTCACCAAGATGCACCGTTCTAAGGCAGGTCTTACGGAGCGTTTTGAGTTGATGGTGAACGGTAAGGAGTTGGCTAATGCCTATTCGGAGCTGAACGACCCCATCGACCAGGAAGAGCGTTTTGTGGAGCAGATGAAATTGGCGGACAAGGGCGACGACGAGGCGATGGTTATCGACCACGACTTCCTTCGTGCGCTGCAATATGGCATGCCTCCTACATCGGGCATCGGTATCGGCATCGACCGTTTGGCTATTCTGATGACTGGTCAACCCACCATTCAGGAGGTGCTCTTGTTCCCCACCATGAAGCCAGAGAAGAAAGCTTCACGAGATAGTGTGGAGAAGTTTGTGGAATTAGGTTTCAGCGAGGACATCGTGCCTGTGCTCTATAAGGTGGGTTATAACCTCGTGAGTGACCTCGAAGGTGGCAATGCACAGAAAATCCAGCAGCAGATTGGTGAAGTGCTGAAGAAGTATAAGTTGGACATCCAGAAGCCATCGGTAGATGAACTTTCTAAGATACTTGAAGGGTTGAAGTAACCATGTGGTGTAGTAGTGCGCCGTGTTGGTGGAACTTCACTTTTCAATGCTTAAAATCTAAGTAGTTATGCAGTTTCAGTCTTGTGGCAGAGTGGCAGTCTTAGGCGGTGGTAGCTGGGCGACAGCTATTGCGAAGATTGTCATGCACCACGAAGAACATATCACTTGGTACATGCGTCGCGACGACCGCATTGAGGACTTCAAGCGCATGCACCACAATCCTGCTTATCTGACAGGTCTTCACTTCGATGTCGATAGAATCACTTTTTCAAGCGACTTGAATGAGGTGGTGAAGAACAATGACACCCTCATTTTCGTTATCCCTTCGCCCTATATCAAGAGTCACCTCAAGAAGTTGAAGGCGAACATGCGGGAGAAGATGGTGGTGACGGCAATCAAGGGCATTGTGCCCGATGAAAGCCTTACGGTGAGCCGCTATTTCCAGCGTCAATATAATATCCCAGAGGAGCAGGTGGCTTGCATCGGAGGTCCCAGTCATGCGGAGGAAGTGGCTTTGAACCGTTTGTGCTATCTCACCGTCGGTTGTCCCGACTTGGGCAATGCGCAGGTGGTGGCTGACCTTTTGAGCAATAAGTATGTGAAGACCAACGTGTCGCCTGACATTGAGGGCATTGAGTTTTCGTCCGTGTTGAAGAACGTCTATGCGATTGCGGCAGGTATCTGTCATGGCTTGAAGTTGGGCGACAACTTTCAGGCGGTGCTGGTATCCAATGCCTTGCAGGAGATGAAACGATTCCTCACTGCTGTTCAACCCGAAGACCGTCATGTGAGCGACTCTGCCTATTTGGGCGACTTGTTAGTGACCATGTACTCCAACTTCTCGCGCAACCGTGTGTTTGGCACGATGATAGGTCAAGGTTATAGTGTCAAGACGGCACAGTTGGAGATGGAAATGATTGCAGAAGGTTATTATGGCACCAACTGCATGAAGATTCTGAACAAGCGTTATCATGTCAATATGCCCATTCTTGATGCGGTGTATAATATCCTCTACGAGAAGATTGCGCCCAGCGTGGAGATTAAGATATTGAGCGATTCTCTGCGATGAGAAAGCGGTTGGTGAGGCGTTATCGTAATTTCTAACATAAATACATATAACTATGAAAATTGATATTTCAAAAGCTGCCTCGTTTGTGCAGGCAGGTGCGATTGAGGCTTTGGAACCTCAGGTGAAAGCTGCTCAGGAGGCTCTCGAACAGGGTACTTGTGCGGGCAATGACTTCCTCGGATGGATGCACCTCCCAAGTTCCATCACTCCTGCGTTCATTGACGAAATCAACGCTACTGCCAAGGTGTTGCAGGAGAATTGTGAGGCAGTGGTCGTGGCTGGTATCGGTGGTTCTTACCTCGGTGCTCGCATGGTGATTGATGCACTTTCCAACACGTTCGGCTGGTTGAAGCCATCGAAAACTCCACGCATCCTCTTTGCTGGCAACAACATTGGTGAGGATTATCTCTCTGAACTGATTGACTACCTGAAAGGTGTGAAGTTCGGTGTCATCAATATCTCCAAGTCAGGCACGACCACCGAGACGGCTATCACGTTCCGCCTCCTCAAGAAGATGTGTGAGGATCAGCGTGGTAAGGAAGAGGCGAAGAAGGTGATTGTGGCCATCACGGATGCCAAGAAGGGTGCTGCTCGCACAACTGCCGATAAGGAAGGCTACAAGTCTTTCATCATTCCTGACAATGTGGGTGGACGTTTCTCTGTGCTCACTCCTGTAGGTCTGCTTCCTATCGCTGTGGCTGGCTTCGACATCGCAACTCTCGTGAAAGGTGCGCAGGACATGGAGAAGCAGTGTGGCGTTGATGTGCCTTGCAAGGAGAATCCCGCAGCCATCTATGCGGCTACTCGCAATGCCATCTATCAGAGTGGCAAGAAGATTGAAATTATGGCAAACTATCAGCCAAAGCTCCATAACCTTGGTGAGTGGTGGAAGCAGCTTTATGGCGAAAGCGAGGGCAAGGATGGCAAGGGCATCTTCCCGGCATCTGTTGACTTGACCACCGACCTTCACTCAATGGGTCAGTGGATTCAGGATGGCGAACGCACCATCT
>CAMWJL010000045.1 GCA_947174565.1 uncultured Prevotellaceae bacterium
CCCCCCCACCTCCCCGGCACCCACCCCCAATTTTTTTTCTAGACTAAGACGGCCTCCGCCCTTCCTCTACGTGTGGTGGGGCGACGCTGTTGTTGGATAAGAGGGTGTATCACTTCCTCTCTTGTGGTGGGGAGTTCGTACCGAGAGGACGGGCTTTTCAACGGAAGATTTGATGTCGCCTACAATACCACCTTCATACCGACGGTCATGGTGCTGAACTTAGGACCATAGTCGGTGTCGAGCACGTTGAAGGGATTGTACTTGTAGTAGATGCCAAAGCTTTGTACGATGATTTCAGCACCGACACCGATGCTTACCTTGTTGAAATGCAGGTCGTTGTTTTTCAGTTTCTGTTTGCCGTCCTCGTTGCGGAAGCGGGTTTTCAGACAGGCATGGGGTGTATAGTAGAGTTCAGGACCGATGGCGAGATAGGTGTGGCGACCACGACCAATCTTATGGTAGTACTTTAGCGGAAGGATGAAGCCGAACGTGTGGATGCGGCTGAATTTAGGCTCCGCACCTTTGGGATACGGCTCGATAGCGATGCTGCCGTCGTCATGTTTGGCAAACATCAACCGGTTGGTCATGCGGTAGTTGCGCCAACCGATGCCCAAGCCTGTGACCAGCATGCCGTTTCTGCCCACGCGAGTATAGCCTGTGAGGATGTTGCCCAGTTCCAACTCGATGGACTGTCCCATGTTGAGGTGTACTCCTTCTGCTTCATTTACCCCGTCGATGAAACCCAGCGAGAAGGTGGGTGTTGGGCACATATTCCAGCGACTGCGTGGCTTCTTGGTGAAAAGTACATCGAAGTTCCATCCGCCTGGATGTTCATCGGAAGCGTTCTGTGTAGGCGAAGCAAGCGGAGCATTGGCTGTTTGTGCCATGTCTTGTTTCGTGAGGGCATTGGCATCTTGTGCCACGAGGCTCGCTGTGGCAAGCGTTGCCATGAAGAGGAAAGATGAGAATTGTTTCATGTTGTTGTTATTTTTTCTTGAACATTTTTCGGAGATTCTGTAGCGACACCTTGCCTTCCAAGCTGACCAGCGTGAGGCTGAACGTGCCAGCCGTCGGAGTGCTGCTGCACTGATAGCAGATGTAGCGTCGGTCGAAGGGCGATAAGGGTTTTACCTCAGCGATGGCATAATAGAGGTGTCCGCCTCGGCTTTCCATCTCGCTGTTCGGCTTGCCCCCATCGCTTCGTGGCGCGTTTTGGCTTATGTAGGCGTAGAACTGCTTTTCTATATCGTTCCGTTCCTTTTCGGTAGCATTGAACTTGATGCTGTGGAAGACCGTGAGGTGGTAAGGCTCCAGTTGCTCGCCTCGGATGATGGTCTCGGTGATGCGGCTTTTGTCGATGCCATTTCCCTCAAAGATGTCGTTGATTCCTCGGTCCTTCTGGGCTTGGATGCTCATGGTGGTGGTGATGCAGAGCATCAGAAATATCAGTCGTCTCATATTAAACTATTCAGGGTTAAAGAGTTGGTAAAGTTCTTCTTCTGTGTTGCTGTGGGCAAAGAGGTCGCCCATGGTGCTTTCCATCATGGTCAATACCTGCTGCTCGTCGCTCACCTTCGTGCCGTTGATGTATGCCACGGCAATGTTCTCGTTGGTGGGAGTGTGGAGCATGAAGCCGAGGGAGACGACAAGGGCAATGGAGGCGGCAATGCCCATGTTTCGCCACCAAATGCGGTGTTTCCGTGCGCTGACGATGCGGTCATATTCCTCCGTGTAGTCAGCCGTAAAGAGGTCGCTCTCGTCCTGCGCGGGCATTGCTGTCAGCATCAGGAGCAGGGCTTTGTCTGTCTCCGTCCTTTGGGTGGGCGGAATGGCTTGGAGCAAGCGGCTCAGCGTGTGCTCTTCTTGCAGGGAGGTCTCTCCGTTCAAGTATTTGTCAATCAATGTCTGCTTCATCATTTCAATAGTTTTAGTAAGTTGCGTCTTGCCGACGAGAGCATGGTGCGGACGGAGCGGATGGGAATGCCTGTCAGCAGGGCGATTTCGTCCGACGAGAGGTCCTCGTTTTGTTTCAGTCGGATGAGTCGCTGTTCGGAACGGGGCAGTTGGCTGATGGCATTGTCGATGATTTGCGCCTGTTCCCTCGTCTGCAGTTCCTTGTCCGCTTGTTCATCGCTGCTGACACCTGCGAGGTGATGGTCAATCGGCACTCCTTGCCGCAATTTCTGTTTCCTCCATACGCTGACACACAGGTTCTTGGTCGCCTTGATTGCCAGTGCCGCCAGCTCTCCTTGGTGGGTGGTCGCATCATGTGTCCGCTCTCTCTGCCACAATCGCATCAGCACCTCCTGCACCACATCCTCAGCCTCCTCTCTGTGGTGAAAGAAGTCCATCGCAATCCGCATCATTTGCGGTCGCAACCATCGGGCGATATGTCCAAATTCCTCTGCTGTCATCTGTTCTGTAAACGCACAACTTCCGAAAAGTCAAGTAAAGTTATGGATTTTTTTGTGGAAGAAAAGAAAAAGTTACTCAAAAAAAGAATCTTAAATCAACCCAAACTGCCCGAAACATGGCTGTGGAGCGTTGTGCGCAACGGCGATGATGTTTCCATACACCAATCGTAGGACGAACTCCAGCTGTTGGTGCAACGGTGTTTCTTATCTTCGGGAGAATGCCTTCCAACATACACGTTCAATGTACTTTTTGCTTATTCATAAGTTATGAACAATTATTCGTAACTTATGAATAATTATTCCAAACTTGTGAACAATTATTCATAACTTATGAACGACTTCGATGGTGGGGCGTTTTCACTTCCGTGTGTGGGTCAGAGGCGGCATTGATGCAGGGCTGTGGGTGGGATGTGTACACGCTTGGTGGCAGAAGCGAAAAAGCGTGTTTCCTTTTGGTATGTTGGGGGATTTGTCGTACCTTTGCAGCGAAAATCAGTAACTTATGGCAAATTTGGTGGCAATAGTGGGTCGTCCCAATGTGGGCAAATCGACCCTGTTTAATAGGCTGACGAAGACCCGTCATGCCATTGTGAGTGATGAGGCTGGTACGACGCGCGACCGTCAGTATGGCAAGTGTGAGTGGGGCAATAAGGAGTTTTCGGTGGTTGATACTGGTGGCTGGGTGGTGAACTCGGACGATGTGTTCGAGGAGGAAATCCGCCGTCAGGTACTCATCGCCATTGAGGAGTGTGATGTGATTCTCTTCATGGTGGATGTGAGGGTGGGGGTGACAGACCTCGACTTGGAGGTGGCTGACATTTTGCGTCGCAGCAAGCTGCCTGTGTTCTTGGTAGCCAACAAGGTGGATAGCAATGAGCACCGCTATGACGCTGCCGAGTTCTATAGCCTTGGTTTGGGCGACCCGATGTGTGTCAGTTCGCTGACGGGTAGCGGCACGGGCGACCTCTTGGATGCCGTGGTGGGCAGCTTTACGAAGGAGATGAAGGAGGTGATTGAGGAGAACATTCCGAGAATTGCCGTGGTGGGTCGTCCGAATGCGGGCAAGTCGAGCATCATCAATGCGTTTCTGGATGATAACCGCAATGTGGTGACTGACATTGCTGGCACGACACGCGACTCTATCTATACGAAGTATGAGAAGTTCGGTTTCAACTTCTATCTGGTTGATACAGCGGGCATTCGCAAGAAGAACAAGGTGACGGAGGATTTGGAGTACTACTCTGTGATGCGAAGCATTCGTGCCATCGAGAACTCGGACGTGTGCGTGCTGATGGTGGATGCCACGCGCGGCATTGAGGGGCAGGACATCAACATCTTCCAGCTGATTCAGAAGAACCAAAAAGGCTTGGTGGTGGTGGTGAACAAGTGGGACTTGGTGGAGGAGAAGTCGAACGAAGCCATTCGCCACTTTGAGAATGCCATCCGCAATCGTTTTGCACCGTTCACGGACTTCACCATCATCTTTGCGTCGGCTGTGACGAAGCAGCGCATCTTCAAGGTGTTGGAGGAGGCGAAGAGGGTGTATGAGGCGCGCACCAACAAGGTTTCGACGGCGAAGCTGAACGAGGTGATGCTGCCGATTATCGAGGCCACGCCACCGCCATCGCTGAAGGGCAAGTACATCAAGATTAAGTATGTGATGCAGATTCCCGACACGCGAGTGCCGTCGTTCGTGTTCTATGCCAACCTGCCGCAGTATGTGAAAGAGCCGTACAAACGCTTTTTGGAGAATCAGATACGCGACCACTGGAACTTTAAGGGCACGCCCATCAACGTGTATATCAGACAGAAATAAGGAAATGGGCTGGAGGATGAAGCGGAAGTGCCTGTTTCTGTTGGTGGCGTTGTGTCTTGCTGCGTGTCACGAAAGCACACCCGATGAGGTGGTGAAGGAGTCGCTGAAGGCGGCACTGGAGGCGTTGGAACGGGGCGACTATGAAGGGTATCTGCAGCATGTGGATATCGGTGCGCCGATGGATTCGGTGCAGCGTGTTGTCATGCTGGATGCGCTTCGTCAGCATCAGGAGTGGCAGAGGGCTGAACGCCCGTCTGTTGTGGCTGTCGATGTGGTGGATGCCCAGTTTGAGGACGATAGTGTCTGCCTCGCTTATTGCCAATACACGTTTGCGGACAGCACCAAGGAGGTGGTGTGGCACAAGATGATACGGCACGACGGCGAGTGGAAAATCCGACTCCGAAATTGAAAACAGCGTGCCTTTGTCTGCCAAAGGCGTAACCATACGCGAACATGAAAAGTACATCGAACAAAAATGTCTTCGTATCCAAGGTGGGTGCGATTCTTGCTGCGGCAGGCAGTGCCGTGGGCTTGGGCAACGTGTGGCGTTTCCCCACTGAGGCTGGCGAACATGGTGGAGCGGCTTTCATCCTCATCTATGTGCTCTTCATGCTCCTGCTTGGTGTGCCCATCATGGTGACGGAGTTTGCCATTGGTCGCCACGGCGGCAGTGACGTGTCGGGTGCTTTCGAGAAGATGAGCGGTGGCAAGAAGGGCTGGCGATGGATGGGCATGATACCGGTCGTGAGCGGCTTTTTGGTGCTGAGCTACTATGCGGTGGTGGCTGGTTGGACGCTCTACTACGCTTTTGAGGCACTGATGAATGGTTTTGCTGGCAAGACTGCGATGGAGTTCCAGACGGACTTTGTGGCGTTCTCGTCCGATTCGCTCCATCCTGTCTTTTGGACAGCCATCATCATTGCGCTGACCTGCGGCATTGTTGCCCTCGGGGTGCAGAAGGGTATTGAGCGAGGCTCCAAAATCATGATGCCCCTGCTGTTCGTCTTCATTGTGGTGCTGGTCGGTTGCTCCTTGTCGCTTCCCAATGCCCATCAGGGCTTGCAGTTTCTCTTCTATCCCGACTTCTCCAAAGTGAACGGCTCTGTGATTCTCAGTGCGATGGGGCAGGCGTTCTTCTCGCTCAGCGTGGGGTTGGGATGCCTCTGCACCTATGCCTGCTACTTCCGCAAGGATGTGGATTTGATGAAGGATGGGCTTAGCGTGGCTGGCATCGACACGCTGGTGGCGTTGCTCAGTGGGCTTATCGTCTTCCCTGCCGTCTATTCTATCCCCGGGCTTCGTCCCGATGCAGGACCTTCGCTCGTGTTTGTCACGCTGCCCAACGTCTTCCAACAGGTGTTTGGTGGCATTCCAGTGCTGGCTTATTCTTTCTCCCTGATATTCTATCTGTTGCTGGTCATGGCAGCATTGACCAGCAGCATCTCCATGCTTGAAATGTCGGCTGCCTACTTCCACAAGAACCTCCGCTTGCCACGTCCGTTGGCAGCTGTGGTGGTCAGCGTGGTGTGCATGCTGTTCGCCACCTTCTGCTCGTGGTCGTTTGGCGATTGGGCAGACGTGAGAATCTTTGGCATGGGCTTCTTCGACCTCTTTGACTTTTTGGTGGCGAAACTCATCATGCCCGTTGGCGGCATGCTCATGTGTTTCTTCCTCGGCTGGGTGGTGGACAAGCGGGTGCTCCGTGCCGAACTGACCAATGGCGGCACACTCCGTTCGCCGCTCTATCCCGTCTTCCGTTTCATCATTCGATACTTCGCTCCCGTCTGCATTTTGCTCATCCTTGTCAACGAGTTGGGGCTATTTGCTTTCTTGATGTGAAAGCGTTGTCTTTTCTGCACGAAAGTTTGGAGATTCGGACGGGATGTCGTATCTTTGCACCCGATTTTGAGTCTTTGGCGGCTGGAAAGATGCTTTTCAGTTGACAAAGATTCATGTGGAATAAAGTGGAATCAATTAAACAAACAATACACACAATGAACATTTCAGTAGAGTACATTGACAAGGTGAACGCGGTGATGACTGCCGTGGTGGAGCCTGCCGACTATACGGAGAAGTATGAGAAGGCTATCAAGGACGCAAAGAAGAAAATGAACATGCCGGGCTTCCGTCCTGGCATGGTGCCGACTGGTTTGATTAAGAAGCAGTTTGGTGTATCCATTCTTGCCGAAGAGGTCAACAAGATTCTTCAGGACGGTCTTTTCAGCTATATCCGCGAGAACAAAATCAACATGCTGGGCGAACCTCTGCCCACCGAGGAGAACAACAACGTGGATTTGAAGGAGGGCGAGAGCTTCACCTTCAAGTTTGAGTTGGCTATCGCTCCCGAGTTTGAGGTGAAGCTGACGAAGAAGGACAAGGTTGATTACTACAACGTGGAGGTGACTGACCAAATGGTGGAGAATCAGGTGGATATGTACCGCCAGCGTGGTGGCAAGTATGAGAAGGTGGATTCTTACGAGGACAACGACATGGTGAAGGGTGTTATCACGGAACTTGACGTGGAGACTCCTGTGACAGCTGAGGACGTGGTTATGTTGCCCAAGTACTTCAAGAACGATGACCAGAAGAAGCTGTTCGACGGCGTGAAGGTGAACGACATCGTGACGTTCAATCCATCGGTAGCATACGCTGATAATGAGGCTGAACTGACTTCGCTCCTGAAGGTGGAAAAGGAGGATGCCTTGAACCATAAGGGTGAGTTTAACTTCCAAATCACTGAAATCACTCGTTTCGTGCCAGGCGCATTCGACCAGGACTTGTTCGACACCGTGTTCCCTGCTGGTGAGGTGAAGACTGAGGCTGACTTCCGTGCAAAGGTGAAGGAGCTGATTTCAGAGCAGTTCAAGAAGGACAGCGACTACAAGTTCATCCTCGACGTGCGCAAGTATGTGACCGAGAAGGTGGGCAAGCTGGAGTTCCCTGAGGATAAGTTGAAGAAGATTCTTCTTGCCAACGTGGGCGACCAAGAGAAGGTGGATGCTCAGTTTGAGAAGAGCATTGAGGAACTGACTTGGCAGCTCATCAAGGAGAAGTTGGTGGAGCAGAACGAGATTAAGGTGGACGATGAGGATGTGAAGAACATGGCGAAGGAAGTGACGCGTATGCAGTTTGCTCAGTATGGCATGCTGAACATCCCAGAGGAGTATCTTGAGAACTCAGTGAAGGAGATGTTGAAGAAGCGTGAAACGGTGGATAACCTGATTGACCGTTGCATCGAGTTGAAGCTGGGTGTGGCGATGAAGGAGAAGGTGACGCTGAAAGAAAGCACCGTGAGTGCCGAGGACTTCAACAAGATGTTTGCCTGATTGACAGGATATCAATCACAAAAAGTGAAAAAAAGTGGTGAGAATTTTGGTTCTTACCACTTTTTTTATACCTTTGTGCTTGGAAAGAGTGAAATCCTATTTAGACAGAACAATATGATGTTGGAAGATTTTAGAAAGTACGCAATTAAGCATTTGGGAATGAATAGTATGATGCTTGATGATGTGGTCAAGTCACAGGCTGGGTATCTGAATCCTTACATATTAGAGGAACGTCAGTTGAATGTCACTCAATTAGACGTTTTCTCACGATTGATGATGGACCGTATCATTTTCTTGGGCACGGAGGTGAATGACTATACAGCCAACGTGTTGCAGGCGCAGATGCTCTATCTGGACAGCGTTGATACAGCCAAGGACATCAGCATCTACATCAATTCGCCGGGCGGAAGCGTGTATGCAGGCTTGGGCATTTACGACACGATGCAATTCGTCAACAGCGATGTGCGGACCATCTGCACGGGCATGGCTGCCAGTATGGCGGCGGTGCTGTTGGTGGCTGGCAAGGAAGGCAAGCGCAGTGCGTTGCCTCATAGCCGTATCATGATTCACCAGCCAATGGGCGGTGCGCAGGGTCAGGCAAGCGACATCGAAATCACGGCTCGGGAGATTCAGAAGCTGAAGAAGGAGCTTTACACCATCATCAGTGACCATAGCCACCAGCCTTTTGATAAGGTGTGGGCGGACAGTGACCGTGACTACTGGATGACAGCCGAGGAAGCCAAGGAATATGGCATGGTGGACGAGGTGCTGGCGAGAAAGGGATGAAATCGACACATTATATAATACTATAATATAGATAGAAGTGGCAAAACAAGATAAGTGTTCGTTCTGTGGATGTTCGGGTAATGAGGTGGGACTGCTCATATCGGGCTTGAATGGTTTTATCTGTGACTCGTGTGTGGAACAGGCGTCTGCTATCGTCAGGGAAACACGGAAAGGTGGAAAGGATGAATCGAAACTGGAGAATCTGCCGAAACCAAAGGAAATCAAGGAGTATCTTGATCGGTATGTGATTGGTCAGGATGCAGCGAAGGTGGCACTTTCGGTGGCGGTGTATAACCATTACAAGCGTTTGAATCATCGTGGCGAGGAAGATGAGGTGGAGCTGGAGAAGTCGAACATCATCATGGTGGGCAGCACGGGCACGGGCAAGACGCTACTGGCTCGCACAATAGCGAAGATGCTGCTGGTGCCGTTTGCCATGGTGGATGCCACGGTGTTGACAGAAGCTGGCTATGTGGGTGAGGATGTGGAGAGTTTGCTGGCGCGTTTGTTGCAGGCGGCTGACGGTGATGTGAAGAAGGCGGAGAAGGGCATTGTTTTTATTGATGAGATTGACAAAATCGCGCGTAAGGGTGATAATCCCAGCATCACGCGTGATGTGAGTGGCGAGGGTGTGCAGCAGGGATTGCTGAAACTGCTGGAGGGTAGTGTGGTGAACGTGCCGCCACAGGGTGGTCGCAAGCATCCTGAACAGCAGTTCATTCAGGTAGATACCCGAAACATCCTCTTCATTTGTGGCGGTGCTTTTGATGGCATTGAGAAGCGGATTGCCCAGCGTTTGAACACTCATGTGGTGGGCTTTGACGCTGCACGGAATGTGGCAAAGATAGACCCGTCAAACATGATGCAGTATATCGCGCCCATGGACTTGAAGTCGTTTGGCTTGATTCCTGAGATTATCGGTCGCTTGCCTGTGTTGACCCATTTGGAGCCGCTCGACCGAACTGCGTTGCGTTCCATCTTGACAGAACCGAAGAACTCCATCGTGAAGCAGTATAAGAAGATGTTTGAGATTGATGGTGTGAAGCTTACGTTCGGGGAAGGCGTGCTGGATTATGTGGTTGATAAAGCCATAGAGTTCAAGCTTGGAGCCCGTGGTTTGCGGTCGCTCATTGAGCTGATTATGACGAAGCCAATGTTTGAGGTTCCCTCGACGGAAGCGACCGAGTATGTGGTGACGCTCGACTTTGCACGGCAGCAGGTGGAGAGTGCCAATATGTCGGTGCTGAAAGAAAGTACCGAAGACAGATGACGTGCTAATCGTAAAAAATACTCATTTTTTTTACTTTTTCTTTGTAAATTCAAATGAGGTTTATAACTTTGTTGTCGGAAAACGAGAAATCCTCCCTTTTTAATAATACACTCTAACGTCCAATGGAAAAACCTACAACACTTCAGCAAGCGTTAAAATATTATTTCGGTTTTGATATGTTCAAAGGCGATCAAGAGGTGATTATCCAGCATCTGCTTGACCGTCAGGACACGTTCGTGTTGATGCCAACTGGTGGCGGTAAATCATTGTGTTACCAGTTGCCAGCGTTGTTGATGGAGGGGACGGCGATTGTGATTTCTCCGCTGATTGCACTGATGAAGAATCAGGTGGATTCCATCAAGCATATCAGCGAGGAGGATGGGGTGGCGCACTTCATTAACTCTTCGTTGACCAAGGCGAATATCGACTTGGTGAAAAGTGATATCATGTCGGGCAAGACGAAGATGCTGTATGTGGCTCCCGAATCGTTGACGAAGGAGGAAAATGTGGAGTTCCTACGACAAGTGAACATCTCGTTCTATGCTATTGATGAGGCGCACTGCATATCGGAGTGGGGACATGATTTCCGTCCAGAGTATCGCAGGATTCGCCCTGTCATCAACTGGATTGCCATGGCACCGATTGTGGAGTTTTTCGTTCCCCGTTCGAGAGTGCCGATGGTGAAGGATTTGGCTATTGCGTATCGTGAAAAGAAGTTGAGGTTGGATGAACTGACGAAGGAGTTTAAGCAATTCCCTGACCGAGTGGATGAAGCGGAGTTGGAGCGTTTGACACGCAGGGTGAAGAGCTTGGCTGATGTCATTTCATTCATGGGTGAGATGAAGGAGGCCATCAAGGAACGTTCGGATAAGTGCGTGCGTCTTGATGAGAAGTTTGTGGATTCCTTGCTCTCCATCATGCCTTCCATCCGTCGTCGCTATGCTGAACTGAAGGAACAGATGGCTGATGAGCCAGCGGTGGTGGCATTGCCCGAATTGCCTTCGGACGAGGACATCCGAGAGGCTGCCAAGAAGATATACGATGCCCCTGTGATAGCCCTAACGGCAACCGCTACAGACAAGGTTCGTAACGATATCAAGAAGAATTTGGGCATTTCTCATGCACAGGACTACAAGTCGTCGTTCAATCGGCAGAATCTTTACTATGAGGTGCGTCAGAAGACCGCCAATGTAGATAAGGATATTATCAAGTTCATCAGGCAGAATCCAGGCAAGAGCGGCATCATCTATTGCTTGAGCCGTAAAAAGGTGGAAGACCTCGCTGAGGTGTTGCGTGCCAATAACATCAAGGCTTTGGCTTATCATGCGGGCATGGACACGAAGGACCGCAGCGAGACGCAGGACGACTTCATCATGGAGCGTGTAGATGTGATTGTGGCGACTATTGCGTTTGGCATGGGCATTGACAAGCCCGATGTACGCTATGTTATCCATTATGACATTCCCAAGAGTTTGGAGGGCTACTATCAGGAGACGGGACGTGCTGGGCGTGATGGTGGTGAAGGTAAGTGCATCACATTCTACAACCACAAGGACTTGGAGAAGTTGGAGAAATTCATGAAGGACAAGACGCCTGCGGAGAAGGAGATTGGTAGTCACCTTCTGAGTGAGACGGCTGCCTATTGTGAATCGTCGGTTTGCCGCCGCAAGATGCTGTTGCACTACTTCGGTGAGGAGTATGGACATGATAATTGTGGTAATTGCGACAACTGCTTGCATCCGAAGAAGAAGATGGAAGAGAAGGAAAACCTGCTGCTTGTGTTGCAGACGATTCAGGCGGTGAAGGAAAACTTCAAGAAGGAGTATATTATCAGAATATTGCGTGGCGAAGAGAATGAGACGATATTGCTCCATGGTCATGATAAACTGGAACAGTTCGGTGCTGGTGCTGACGTGGAGGATACCATGTGGGAGGCTATCTTTATACAGGCGGCTTTGGAGGAGTATATAGAGAAGGAGGTGGAGACGTATGGTGCTGTGAAACTGACGAAGAAGGGCAAGAAGTTCATGAAGAAGCCCGTGTCATTCATGGTGACAGAGAACAACGACTTCAGTGACGACTTTGATGATAGCTCGGAGCAGGGTGGCACAGCGGTGGCCGATGAGGTGCTGTATGGCATGTTGCTGGATTTGCGGAAAAAGATTGCTAAAAAGCATAATGTGCCGCCATACGTTGTGTTTCAGGATGCGTCACTCGAATCCATGTCAACGCTTTATCCTATCAGCGAGGATGAGTTGCAGAATATCCCGGGCGTTGGTGCAGGAAAGGCTAAACGCTATGGTGAAGAGTTCTGCAAGTTAATCAAGCGTCATTGCGAGGACAACGACATTGTTCGTCCGACAGATATGCGTGTGCGTACAGTGGCGAATAAGTCGAAAGTGAAGGTGAAAATCATCCAAGCGGTTGACCGCAAGGTAGGGTTGGAGGACATTGCCAAGAGCACAGGGCTGGACTTTGACGAATTGCTGGATGAGATGGAAGCTATCGTGTATAGTGGTACCAAACTCAATATTGACTATTATTTTGAAGATATTGAGATGGACGAGGACGTGATAGATGAAATTTACGAGTACTTCCGCAGCAGTGAGACGGATGACTTGGACACAGCGTTGGATAGTTTGGATGGCGATATCTACGAGGAGGATGTGCGGTTGGTGCGCATCAAGTTCATCAGTGAGTTGGCAAACTAAATGGCGGATTTGTTCCATGTGTTATTTTGAATTTAATCCTTGTTAAATTCATGTGAGAAAGAGTCGTTTTTGACTCTTTTTTTTTGTCATATTGCAAAAAGGGCTTACCTTTGCATGCAATAAATACTCAAACAATATGTCATCATTTATTGCAGATAAAGTTGTAATGGAAGGATTGACGTTTGACGATGTGCTGCTCATCCCAGCATACTCGCAAGTTCTTCCACGCGAGGTTTCTCTCACCACCAAGTTCTCACGTAACATTGAGTTGAAAGTCCCTTTTGTGACTGCGGCCATGGATACCGTCACAGAGGCTCCGATGGCAATCGCTATTGCACGCGAAGGCGGCATAGGCGTGATTCACAAGAATATGTCCATCGAGGAGCAGGCGCGTCAGGTTGCCATCGTGAAGCGTGCCGAGAACGGCATGATTTACGACCCCGTCACCATCAAGCGTGGTTCGACCGTGAAGGATGCTCTCGACATTATGGCGGAGTACCACATTGGCGGCATCCCAGTTGTGGATGATACGAACACGCTTGTGGGTATTGTGACGAATCGTGACCTTCGTTTCCAGACGGACCTCGCAAAGAAAATTGACGATGTAATGACGAAGGACAATCTGGTGGTGACACATCAGCAGACCGATTTGGAGAGTGCCTCACGCATCCTGCTGGAGCATAAGATTGAAAAGCTTCCAGTGGTGAACAGCGACTACAAACTCATTGGCTTGATTACTTATAAGGACATCACGAAGGCCAAGGACAAGCCCATGGCATGCAAGGATGCCAAAGGTCGTCTGCGCGTGGCTGCCGGTGTGGGCGTGACCGCCGACACATTCGAGCGTATGGATGCCTTGGTGAAGGCTGGTGTGGATGCTATCGTCATCGACACGGCTCATGGCCATTCCAAGGGAGTGATTGAGAAAGTGCGTGAGGCAAAGAAGGCATTCCCCAATGTAGATATCGTGGTGGGTAACATCGCTACAGGCGAGGCAGCCAAGGCATTGGTTGAGGCTGGTGCAGATGCCGTGAAGGTTGGCATAGGTCCAGGTTCCATCTGCACCACACGCGTGGTGGCTGGTGTGGGTGTGCCTCAGTTGAGCGCAGTGTATGATGTGGCTCAAGCCCTTGAAGGTACAGGCGTGCCACTCATTGCCGATGGCGGTCTCCGCTATTCGGGCGATGTGGTGAAGGCGTTGGCAGCAGGTGGCTACAGCGTCATGATAGGCTCTCTTGTGGCTGGCACGGAAGAGGCTCCAGGCGAAACGATTCTCTTCAATGGGCGCAAGTTCAAGAGCTATCGTGGCATGGGCTCGCTGGAAGCGATGGAGAACGGCTCGAAAGACCGCTACTTCCAAGGCGGTGTGACCGAAACCAAGAAGCTTGTTCCAGAAGGCATTGCAGGTCGTGTTCCTTACAAAGGCACAGTTCAAGAAGTCATCTATCAGCTGGTTGGCGGACTCCGTTCGGGCATGGGTTACTGTGGTGCAAGCAACATCACGGAACTTCATAACGCCAAGTTCACTCGCATCACGAATGCTGGTGTGCAGGAAAGTCATCCTCACGAGGTCATCATCACCAGCGAGGCTCCAAACTATAGCCGTCCGCAGTAAGATTCATTCTTTTGTAAAGATTCAATGGCGAGCCCCTGTACCATTCTTTGGGTACAGGAGCTCGCCTTTTTTTTGTTTTTGGAGTCAATGCGCCGGTTCGGTATCGGGTGAGTTGAAACAGGGCATGGTAGTGTGACTCGCTTGATGCAGAACTGGCATATTCAGTGAACAAATAGAGGTTTGGGAATGGCTTTCCCTCTTCCAAGTCTCTCTTGCATTCCACCCCTAAATATCCCTTCAAAATCGATGTCCCCGACATCGACCAATCGGAGTCGGGGACATCGGTCGGTCGGAGTCGGGGACTCCGATTTAGTGGCTGTGGAAGCGCACTCTGTCACAGAAAATGGAATGGATCCTTTTTTACCTCATGCTAAGTTGTTTCTTAGATGAAAAGTCAGTATCTTTGCAAATGCTTTCCGTGAAAACGTGGAAAGGCATAGAGACAATGTGTGTACACGGGTTTTAGCCATTCAAACCCATTAAGGTTCTAAAAACAAACAAAAAGCATGATGAAACAATTATTCTTGTCAGCGTTGATGCTTCTTTTCTGCATCAGCGGATTTGCCTACGACTTTGAGGTGGACGGCATTTATTATAATCGTAATACATCCACTCAGACAGCAAGCGTGACACATCATTCCGTTTTGGGTATGGGGTATAGCGGTGTCATTATTATCCCCGATGAAGTGGTTTGTGATGGAGTTGCATACAGCGTGACTTCTATCGGCTATGAGGCTTTCTCAGGCTGCGGCAACTTGACCTCTGTGACCATTCCCAACAGCGTGACTTCCATCGACGATTTTGCTTTCAATGGGTGCAGCAGCTTGACCTCCGTCGTCATTCCTAACAGCGTGACAGAAATCGGTAAGTTTGTTTTCTCTGCGTGCAGCGGTTTGACTTCCGTGACCATTTCCAACAACGTGACTTCCATTGGTGGGTATGCTTTCCGTGGCTGTAGCAGTTTGGTCTCTGTGGCCATTCCTAACAGTGTGACTTCCATCGGTTATGGGGCTTTTTCGGGGTGTAGCAGTTTGGTCTCTGTGACCATTCCTAACAGCGTGATTTCCATCGGCTATGAGGCTTTCGCTGGGTGTCGCGGTTTGACCTCCGTGGTCCTTCCTAACAGCGTGACTTCCATCGGCTCTGAGGCTTTCTCTGGGTGCAGTGGTTTGACCTCCATGACCATTCCTAACAGCGTGATTTCCATCGGTTACGAGGCTTTCTCTGCGTGCAGCAGTTTGACCTCCGTGACCATTGGCAGCGGCGTGACTTCCATCGGCGATGGGGCTTTCGATAAATGTGATAATCTTGAGACAGTTGTATCATTGATTCAAAGAGTGTTTGATACAAACTCTGATGTGTTTACCCGAACTGCATATATCAACTGTACGCTATATGTTCCCGCAGGTACAGCTCGCAAGTATCGAGTGGCTGAAGGGTGGAAGGAGTTTTACTGGATAGAGGACGGCATTCCTGCTGGTATAGAGGACGTTTGCATAGATTCGTCCGAGCGTGAACCCGAAGTTGGCATCGCACGTTACAGCATGAACGGGCAGGTGATAGCCGCTCCTCAAAAAGGTGTCAACATCTTGCGGATGAGTGACGGAAGTGTGAAGAAGGTGTTTGTGAAGTAACTGCCGTTTTTGTCAGCATGAAAAAGCCTCTCTGCAAAGGATTTTCCTTGTGGAGAGGCTTATGTTTTTTATAAAAGATTTACCTGTTTTGAACGTTTCTCGCTACGCTCTTTCGGCATGGTTTATTGTCCCCTTTAGCCGCTAAAGTTCAATGAAGATAGCAGATAACGGTTTTTGGGGTGCAGGAAAGGGGCATCAATAAAAGTTAAAACTGAGAGTTTTCTTGATGGAGAGTTCCTCGAATGTATAAAAAGTCGTATCTTTGCAACTAATTTACGGAATATAGAAAGCATTTTGTATGAGAAAGATAGCATTTGGGATGGTGTCATTGGTGCTTAGCCTCTCGGCTGTGGCACAGACAGCAGATCCTGTGATTATGAAAATCAATGGGAAGAACATCACGAGAAGCGAGTTTGAGTATTCGTTCAATAAGAATAACTCGGATGGAGTCATCGACAAGAAGACGGTGGAAGAGTATGTGCCGCTGTTCGTCGATTTCAAGCTGAAAGTGGCTGAGGCTGAGAGCCAAAGGATGGACACGCTGAGTGCCATTCGCAAGGACTTGCACAGCTACAAGGAGCAGATGGTGCTTCCTACGATTGTCGATTCTGTATATATAGAGCGTGAGGCACGTCGCACTTATGACAATACGGCGGCTCGTTTCGAGGGTCAGGACCTGCTGACGGCAAGCCACATTCTGGTGCTTTTGCGTCAGGATGCCACGGCGGAACAGCAGGCTGCTGGTAAGGCACGGATAGACAGCATCTACCGTGTGCTGACGGCTGTTCCTCGGGAGCAGTTGGCTGAGAGGTTCGCTGAGTTGGCACGCGAAAAGAGTGATGACAAAGGTTCTGCACAGCGGGGTGGAGCGTTAGGTCAGTTTAGCAAGGGCATGATGATTCCCGACTTTGAAAAGGCGGCTTATGCTTTGCAGGCTGGCGAGATGTCGGCTCCCGTGAAGTCAACGGTGGGTTATCACATCATCTACATGACTGACCGCCATCCGTTTGAGTCCTATGAGTTTCATCGTGGCAACATATTGAAGTTCTTGGAACAGCGCGGTGTCAATGAGGCTTCTGCCAATGCCTACATAGACTCTGTGGCTCAGCAGCGAGGCATCACGAGGGATGCGCTGGTGGATGAACTGCATCGGAACATCCTGCAAGGCGATAAGGAGCAGAAGCATCTTGCGCAGGAGTATTATGATGGCACTTTGATGTATGAGGTGACGAAGAAGGATGTGTGGGACAATGCACAGCAGGATGTGGCAGGTCAGGAGGCTTATTTCAATGCCAATAAGAAAAGTTATACATGGGACGCTCCCCGTTTTTGTGGCATTGTGATTCATGCTAAGGATGCTGCGACCCTTGCCAAGGCCAAGAAGCTCTTGAAAGGTGTGGCAGAAGAGGACTGGGCAAAGACACTGGTGTCGAGCTTGAACAATGATTCAGTGAAGGCCGTTCGCATCGAACGTGGTCTCTATAAGCAAGGGGACAATGCGTTTGTCGATAAGATGGTCTTTAAGCAGAAGGCTGACGTGAAGGCAAAGCAGGATTTCCCCATGTGGACGGTGTATGGCAAGAAAGCCAAGGCTCCCCGTACATACAAGGATGTGCGTGGGCAGGTGACGGTTGATTATCAGAATGCCCGTGAGAAGCAGTGGGTGGAAGGATTGCGTAAGAAGTTTGCCGTGGAAGTGTATGACGATGTGGTGAAAACTGTGAATCAGCATGAATCGGAATAGTACATCCTCAAACGTAAGAAGAACATGAATCGAATAATCTTTATAGGACTTTGGGCTATGTGCACGCTGACGGCGATGGCACAGGGACAGAACAATGTGATTGACGAGGTGATATGGGTGGTCGGCGACGAGGCTATCTTGAAGTCGGACGTGGAGAATGCCCGTATGGAGGCTTTGCAGCAGGGCGAGCGTTGGGATGGAGACCCCTATTGCGACATTTCGGAACAGTTGGCAATCAAGAAGTTGTTTTTGCATCAGGCTGCGATTGATTCTGTGGAAGTGGCTGACGCTGATGTGTTTCAGCAGGTGGATTACCAAATGAACATATACATTCAGAACATTGGCTCAAAAGAGAAGATGGAGGAGTACTTTGGACGTACCACCACACAGATTCGTGAGCAGTTATACAATGTCATCAAGGAGGATGAGATGGTGAAGAAAGTGAGACAGAACTTGGTGGAGAATATCAAGGTAACACCTGCTCAGGTTCGACGCTATTTTAAGGATTTGCCAGAGGACAGCGTTCCCTTTGTGCCAACGAAGTTGGAATGCCAAATCATTGTGCGCTATCCGAAGATTCCGCAGGAGGAGATTGACCGTGTGAAAGATGAGTTGCGTGGCTATACCGAGCGTGTGAACAATGGCAGTACCCAGTTCTCAACGTTGGCGTTGTTGTATTCTGAGGATAAAGAGTCGGCGCAGAGAGGTGGTGAGTTGGGTCTTTCGGGACGTGGCTCGTTTGTTCCTGAATTTGCCAATGTTGCCTTTAATTTGACGGACCCGAAGTCGATTTCAAAGATTGTGGAGACGGAGTACGGATTTCATATTATTCAGTTGATTGAGAAGCGTGGTGACGAGATAAATTGTCGGCATATCTTGCGCAAACCCCGTGTTTCGGGCGAGGCGTTGCAGGAGTGTGTCAATGACTTGGATTCTATTGTGAAGGAGATAAATGAAGGTCTATATACGTTCGACGAGTGTGTCTCGATTGTGTCGGCTGACAAGGATACTCGCAACAACTATGGTTTGATGGTAAACACGAACACGAAGGAGGGTACGTCCAAATTTGAGTTGAAGGATCTTCCTTCGGAGGTGGCGCGTGCTGTTGTCGGTTTGAAGGTGGGTGACATCTCGAAGCCTTTCATCATGATGAACAACAAGGGCAAGGAGGTTGTGGCTGTTGCCAAACTGAAGAGCCGTGTGAATGGTCATCGTGCTACGATGGCAGATGACTATCAGGCGTTGCAGGAGGTGGTGCTGGAAAAGCTGTGTATGGAGAAAATTGAGAAGTGGATTCGCGAGAAACAGCAGACGACCTACATTCACATCAATGACGATTGGCGAAACTGCGAGTTTAAGTATCCTGGATGGATTAAGTAACTGTCTGTGCAGAAGTACGTTGGCTGACTTGGTGGACAGGATGCTTCATTGTTGATATGCGGAAGAATGGTGCGAATATGAGAGAAAGGCTGTTGGTGGGCATGATGTGCCTATCAGTGGTTTGTGTGCTCTTTGCTTCGCAGCCAGAGGACAAGCCGCGTCGGAAGTCGAGCGAGGAGGTGAAGTTGATTCATAGCGATGTGCTGTATAAGAACCAACGTGATGTTCGTGCAGATGTGTTGGTGGGTCATGTGAAGCTTTATCACGATGGAATGTATTTGGATTGTGACAGCGCGCGTTTCTATAAGGAGGAGAACACGTTCAATGCTTATGGGAATGTGAAGATGATGCAGGGCGACACCTTGACGCTGACCAGCGACACGTTGCTTTACGACGGTCCTATGATGCAGGCGCATGCCCGAGGTCATGCGGTGCTTACTCATAAGGATACTAAATTGGTCACGACCGTGATTGACTACGACCGTTTGGAGGGTGTTGGCTTTTATCCACAGCATGGCACACTCTACGACGAGGATAATGTGCTGAACTCCGATTATGGACAATACACACCGGCATTGAACGAGGCGATTTTCAAAGACAATGTGGTGTTGGAGAACCCTAAATTCAACTTGAAGACGAACGAACTTTATTACTATTCGGACACGAAGGTGGCAAGCATTGTGTCGGAAACGAACATTGTTTCGTCGGACAGCACGTTCGTGTATGCGTTGCGTGGTGACTACAACACGCAGACGAGGCAGGCGAATCTGCTGGATCGTTCGCATGTGTATAAAGATATGCGCGATATTGTGGGGGACAGCTTGTTTTGCGATGAAGAGACGGGTGTCAGTGAGGCTTTTGGCGATGTGGTTTTGCTGGATGTGGAGAACCATTGTATGCTGACGGGCAACTATTGCCGTTATGAAGACAATGTAGGTGTGGCTGTGGCGACGGATAGTGCTGTTTGTTAT
>CAMWJL010000046.1 GCA_947174565.1 uncultured Prevotellaceae bacterium
ACAAACCATAAAAATAGCCGCCACTTTCAGCTTATCAACGCAGATTGCAGCATTTACATATGTATTTATTCTTATATTGTCACAAACATATTTTCTTGCCTCCATAAAGTTTTCATTGGAAAGCATACGTGTTGGGATAATATAAGAAAGAACACCATTCTCCTTTAACAGCCAATGTCCTTTTTCAATAAAAAGAGTATACAGATCATATTGACCTGTAGCAAGGGAATAATGTTTTTTATACAAAGGTTTGAAAGAACTATCAAATAATGTTGTTCTTACACTTATATATGGAGGATTAGCTATAACGACATCAAAATCATCCTTCACTCCAAACATCCACTCTGCATCGAAGAAAGGTGATGAAGTATTCTGATCGAACATGTCCCAGTTCGCTAAAAATTGGGCTGCACCTAGACTGACGAAACCAGTATCTTCAATAGCATTGGCCAAAGCATGGCGTGTTTCCTTGATTTCCTGCTTCAAACATTGTTTGTCACTATTTCGCTTGGCAAGGAATATCTGATGGTTCAACTCTTTCAGTCTTGCTTTCTTTCGTCTGTAGTCTCAAAGAGGCTTGCATCATAGCCCACAGGAATAAGCGTATTGGCTGCCACGAACTTTGATTCAAAATTCGGCAACGGACGGATGCCGAAGTTGCTGATGGCATTATTGGTCGGCTTTTGATCAACGATGAGGGAAATAAAGAAACGGAGTTTGCTGACCTGAACAGCTATCGGTTGGATGTCAACACCATAAATGCAATGTTCAATCAGATAGAGTTTACGGGCATAGTCAGGGTCGTTGATGCTTGTGTTGAAAGCTTCTTCGATGTCGGCCAGACGAGCCTTGCGTTCTGTTTCCTCGTCCTCCGCAAAAGCAAGTTTCGACTAATCAATGGCAAGATCTATCATGAACTCCTTCCACATTTCATTTGTAGGGTCAAGTTGATGCAAAACATGAACCAATTGCTGGAGTATGCCCATCGGGAATGCGCTAGAGCCACATGCAGGGTCAAGCACACGGCAGTTATAAACCGCTTGCATGATGGCTTTGCGCTGTTTCTCATTGAGGGTCGATTCTTCGGTAGAGTAACTGAGCAACTTGCGGTACTCTGGTTCCAGTTCATAGCCACAAGTACGTTTCAGATGAGCCACAAGGCTCTCATCTACCATATATTGCACGATTTCACGTGGTGTGTAAAAAGATCCAGTCTGTTTACGGGCAGAGGTCTTTGTCTCTGGATTGTAGGAAGCTAGCAGGTTTTCAAATGCCTTGCCGAGCAGTTCGGGGTCAAGGGAAACCTCCTGATCGAGCGGTGTATTTTCCTCAATGGTGAAATTATACCGCTTGAGAATGTCGATGATGCCTCGTGCAGCCACCTTTTTCTTCTTTGCATCACCATACCATTGCGAGAGGTCGATACTGCGTCCTACCTCGTTGCCGAAAAAAAGCCAATCCGGAAGATAGAGTTGTTCAAGCGACTCTTTTCTTTCTGAAAAACCATCATAATAGAGTTTTCGGGTTTCTTATCCAAGCAGTCAAACAAGCCACCATTGAGGAATGGTACATGGCTGTTTGCCATCTGTACAAATTCGTCGGCACCTCCTTCTTTGAAGTCTGCCTTATAACGCATTAGGTTGTTTACATTATAACCATCTCGCAAGAAACCTTTTTGGGAATCACCACGGAAACGGCGATTATTCGGAGTGTCCTTGCCTTCTCCACTATAGGGCAGTTGAGCATAGCAAAGAAGAGGTTTTGAAGGATAAGACGATAGTATTTGCTCTCTTCCAGATTATATAGCAAGTTCTTACGGTCGTGAGGATTAAACTCTTCGATGAAGTGCTCTTTGATGTATCGTTCATCAAAGAATTCTTCAGGGATAAGATGTTTCTGTTTAAGGAACCAAACGAAGATGAGACGGGTAATGAGACGGATACAACTCTCGTGGTTGAATTTATCGTCGTCCGTATTGGTCGTAAGGTCGTTCGGGAAACGAGCCACTTGCACTGCCCAAGCATACCAATCGCTGAGTTCGGAGTAGAACTTCTTGGTGAGCAAGTCGCTGGAGAATACTTCCATCCAGTGCTTATAAAGTTCCTCATAGTTTGGATAGGTCTTGTCACCAATAGAAACCAATATGTCAATGTGCCCCCGATGGGGATTGTCGCAGTTGATACCCCGAAGGATGCTCACCTTACCCAGTTTTTCACCGTCACGCCACTGCTAGGTATATTCGCTGCGCTCACAGGTAGATAGAGCCAGTTCTGCCCCCTGCTTGATGAACAGGATGACAGGTTGTGCAGATGCAATACGGTTGAATCCACGAGTTAGCGTGGCACTCTCGGAGCGTGTGAGCGTAGCTCCACGATGCAATTCAACTGCAAAAACCATCATACCTGTGTATTTGCCTTCTGAGCTCTGGCTGTCACGTCTTCAGCAGAAAGGGACTCGGCTCCACCAGTCAGAGACGATTCGTCCACAGTGCCTATAAAATAGGTATGTTCCACTTTGGCAAGTACCTCCTTCTGAGCCTTTGACAAATCCAAAGGATAAAGGTATTCAAATGGCACTGGTACTCGCGTCACTTCGTTAAATACTATATGCAGGTGATGCAGAAGGGAAGCACTGGCATCAAACAACGATTCGTTGACAAACTTTTTAAGAATGGTATTCATAAGGCACATTGGGTCTTTTGGTTATTACTCACTTGCTTACGTAAGCCCAAACGATTAAGTCGAATTTTCCTTCTTGAATTTTTCTTCCAGCAACTGGGCATTCTTTTCCTGCTTCGGAGTCTTGTGTATCGTCTTTCGTGACTGTGCTATTTGCAGGATAGCAGCCGTAGCTTGCTGCGGAACTTTGGATTCCATCCATTGTTGGATAATGTTTGATAACTTATGCAAGCGTTCTTTATTATTGGTTTCAATCCATTCCGGAACAAAGCGGTCTTGACTCTTGTTCTTACGAAGGAATTCCAAAACTTCAGCACGGTTTAGTTCCTTATATGTAGCAAAAAGACGTGTGTCAGCTGGCTGGCACATCAGATAGATTTCAGAGTAAGGTTTATTGTTACCTTGCTCTCGATGGGGATAGCCAACTACTGCGACAAGACTCTCTGGTATTTTCTCAAAGAGATTATCATCAAAGCGGAATCCAGAGAAAATACCGTTTGGCATTTTGCGGAACACTTCCTTGTGTTTCTCGAAGTATTCTATCAGATCCTGACGATAAACCTCAAAGGAAAAATCCTTCAACGAAAGCGTGCGTGGCGATTCTATATCGCTGATGCTATTATTCTGCAAATCTTCAAGCAGCCGGTCGGCATTCTTATCCTGCAATGGGTTATCTGCCTCCATCTTCAGATATGCATCGTTTAACTGTTGTGTCTCTGAGCCAACAAGGTTCATCGCCACCATACGGTTCATGATACGCGTTTCCAGATGTAGGTAATCTTCAAAAGACTTGGCGGGCCAAAAGTTGACACAGCGGATAGAACTACAAGGTGAACCGATACGGTCAATACGACCGAAACGCGGAATCAGACGAACGGGGTGCCAATGAATGTCGTAGTTAATCTGCATGTCGGCATCTTGTAGGTTCTGTCCTTCTGAGAGACAGTCTGTAGCAATGAGAATGTCAATGCCATCGTCCAGCAAACGTTTGAAGTTGGGACGGCGTACTGCTATAAGGTTCTGCCAGAGAGCGAATGTCACAATCCATCTATGCTTGTCATCATCGTAGTATTCTTCACGACTGAGTTTTGCTTCTTCATAAAGGTCACTCCAATCCAATTCCTTGTAGAGTTTGCTATACGGGGCAAAGCTTTGGAGTACTTCATTGAAGTAGCTGGTGTTGTGCCGTCCTGTTGTATGTATCTCTTGACCAGAAACAGAAGCCATGCGAGAAAAACCACGCTTACTAAGTTCGTCAAAGATGAATCTAGCGGTATCAGCATAAGCGGTGAAGATGACTACCTTCTTGTTGGAGGCATTCCTCTTTTCTTTCAAAATATCTATCAACCTCTCCAACTTTAAGTCTTGTTCAAAGCCTTTCTCGTAATCTTTAGCAAAGGCATCGAGACTTTCGCAGATAGTTCGCAATTTATTGACATCCATGCGAAGTCCACGCTCAAAACCGCCCAAATTCTTCATATCAGCAAGGTTAATGATTCCTTTACGCAGCGTGAAGATGTCATCTGTGTCGTTGTTCTCGTCGTCTGGAATCTCCACCTCCAGTTTACCACTTGCTTTCTGTTCTTTAAAAGAGACTACTTTTGCAAGTGTCTGTTCGTGAACTTCCAACACCTTCTTGATGGTGGTGCGACAAGAATGCCAACTGCTTTCCTGTCGTTTCAAAAACAGAATACCCATCATCTTGACAAGGAAACGCTCACGGTTCACATCATCGTTCCAATCACCAGAGGCTTCTCTTTCTGCTTCTTTGCGTGAGACATGGAGGAAAAGACTGGGTTGGTAAGCAGTGAGGCTCAGTGCATCAAAGGCTGCATAGATTTCATCTGTGGAGTGGTACTTGCCAAAATGGTCAACGCCTTGGTACACGTTATCTGGTTTTTCTTTATTTGGGAATCCGAGATTTTCGCCCAGTGTATTCTCTATGAGTTTACGAGTACGGGCAACAATCAGTTTATCCGTCAAGTTGAAGAATTTAGGAGGTAGCAGGGATATGAATGAGCCGATGGTGCGGTCTGGGTCACTGCACCATTGCGTGTATTTTCGTTGGCTGTCGGCAAACAAGTTTCGCAGTGATTCAACATACTTGTCCTTGATCCTGACCACCACACGGCCGTCATCTTTCATCACGCTCGCACCGGCGCCTTTCTTCGTCAGGACGTTGTCATTGGCCCATATCCATTTGTTGCCGACCAGCCAGAACACCGTCTCGTTCTCGGTCAGCCACTTGCTCAGACCCTCGTCAAAGCTGGGATTGTTCAGATAGCCTTTGTCGGTGGCAAAGTCCTGACGCAGGGCGCTCACGCTGCTCTCGATCTTACCCTCCGTTATCTCGAACTTCGTCTTGATGTCCTCGCCGGTCACCAGCAGGAACGTGCCGCGTAAATAGGCATTGTCAGAATACAGGCCATTGCCGTGCGGTTGGTTGCCCACAGGGAACCGGGCATCACTGATGCCGTCCAGATTGCCCAGACGTGCCAAACTCGCTTGTTTCAACAAGCACGGAATTGCCGTCCACCGCAGCCACTTCCACCCAGTATGATTTCAGGTTTCCGCCCGTGAAGGTCTGACAGCGCATCAGGTCATGCGTCTGGAAGGTGTTCTCCTGCTCAAAGGTGATTCTGTAGTAGCCGGAAGCCTCTTCTACGGTCTTTATCTTTCCATTGGCCGCACTCACCACAATCTGGCCGCCCACGCTCCGTATCTTTTCTGTCAGCAGTTCCAGCACGGTCATCACCTGGCGCACGGTCAGCTTGTCTATCGTCAGGTTGGACAGTCCCGACTCATCAATCCACAGCTGCCAGCCCTCACCGCCCAGGCCATCTACGAAACGGGCACTGCGCAGCAACTCCCGCACCACAAGGGTCAGCACTTCGGCATTGCCACACTCATCGATGCCGGCAGCCTCTTCCGCTCCGAATGTTGCGCCCTTCTCAAAAATGATTTTACCCTTTGCACGGTCATTATATTTCTTGCTCAGGTGCTCCGTCTGGCTTCTTCTGGCCGAGAAGAGGTTGTTGTCTGTCGGCTGCGTGTTGTCCCAACTGCGGATGATGTCCGGAAGTGCTGTCCCCTCCGCTTTTGACTTGGCATAGCTCCGCAATTCTCCGATACTGTCATTCACCTTGTCAAGCGCACCGGTCTGCAAGGCATCACTGATCTCCAGATCCATCTACGAAGGCAGGTTCACTCTCTTCGTTATCTTGGTTATGCGGCTCTGCCTGTAACCCTTGTCGGGGAAATACGCCTCGCTGACTAATTTAACCCTGCGACCGACAGACAGATGCACATCGTTTTCTTCTATCCACACATGGTCTGTCGGAGCCTTATATACACGGATGTCAAGCCAGTGCTCTTCGTTATATTGTTCTGCCGCGGCAAGAAATTCCTCTTCTGCGAGCGAATAGTATTCGTCGGGCATGCGCACGTTCCACAATATGTAGTGGTCGCCGGACTTCGGTATTAAGTTGCCGCCGGGAAGTTGCATGTCGTCATCGTAAGGCCATGTCGTGATAATCTCAAATTCCCGGGTGGCGCTGTTGAAGTTTACCTCGAAATAATGGTCGTCACTCTCACCCAGGCCCGCAAGTTCACCGTCCTGGAAAGACACGCGCTTCTTTTCGTTGGGGAGTTCATAGTCATTGGGGGCGAAAGGCAGTGCATGATCCTGAAAATAATATACCGTGAGCATCCGGCCGGACTTGTCACTGACGCTTTCACTCCTCACACTGCTGACTTCTCCGATACGGCGGGGGTAGATGCCGCTGAAGGCTTCCTTTTCATAGTGGTCATAGATGCCGTATTCCTCAACACCTTTCTCGATGTACTTCCTGCCTTCCGGCAACATCAGTCTGGGGTGTCCGTAGCGCGACGGGGCTATGTTCCGGGTGCTGCCTATGGGGAACAGACGGGTGTAGAACTTGGCCGCGTCGCTCGTGTCGCGGTTGAGTTCCGTCAGGCCGGCACCGTAGGCAAGTGCTATCTCCTCGCCCGTCTCGCAGCGGCACACATTCACTGTCTGACCCTCTATCCACTACTCGGCCTTGCCGCTTACTTTCTCGGCAACCTCTTTCAGGGCTTCGTCGCAGTATTTCCCCTCGTAGTCAATGACGATGAGGTCCGTACCGTCTACCTGCCCGACTTTCCAGTCTGTAGTATGACCCATCCCGTCGTTGATACATTTCACTATCATGGCCACATGTTCTCTCGGAGTGGCCGTAAGCCTGAATACCGGCTCTGCGTCTCCGTCCGTGGTTTCCAGTACAAGAAAGCGTTTCACGATACTCTCTATGCCGTAGAGCTTCAGGTCATATTTCCATTCGCCTTCGCTCTTCTGGGACGGGGCGTATTTCTCCAGAAGCCAATAACGTTCACCCTCAAAGTCCGCATAGCTGTTCACGCTTAGGGGAGATTCTCATAATAGGTGAAGGAAAGGTTCAACACGTTGTCGCCCTGTACTTCCTTCACTTGGGTGGAGTTGTTGTCTGCGGCTATGTCGGCTTGCTTCATGCCGTCACTGCCGTATATCGTAAGTAGCATATTCGTATGGCATTGAAAGGCTGTTCTTACAGCCGTTAGATAATGGGTACAGGCTCGCGGAATTTAACTTTGAAACGCCCTGCGTGGACGCCTTCTTTCCACAGGTAAGTCAAGGGGGTGAACTTCGTGCATTCCGTGTATCTTACATGCAGGGTCAGGTCAAGCTGCGGAAATCTGATGTCAAGCCAGCCGCCGTCACCTTGCTTCAGGAAAGTTATGAAGTCCATATACCGCTTCATCCATCCTGCCTGCGTCTTGTTGTACAGGGCAAAGCACAGGGTCACGTCGCGCGCCTCGTTCCTCGGTATCAGCGTCTGGGAGTATTTCTCCCCGTCATGTTCACGGATATTCACAGAGGTTTCCTTCTTCAGTTTGCTCGCTGTCATTATCGAAGTCAGGTTATCCATGCCGCCACGTTTCTCCTCTGCCAGAAACGCACCGTATTCCAACCATATATCCACGCGGTTTATAAGCACCAGCCCACTCAGTATCTCGCTCATTTCATTTTACTTTTAGTCCGTCACGTATCATTTTCTTTATGTCTTCCTTTATATCCTCAAGGTGACCGGCCGCCTGACCCGTATTTTCCTCTATCTTGGCAAGATGACCCTCGGCGCTTTTCATCCTCTCGCTCACGTCCTCCAGACGCGCGTCCATGCTCGACCAGTGCTGCAGTCCGCTGGTAAACATGCCGTCCAGTTTGTTGCCCTGATCCATGCTCATGGCAGCGAAGCCGCCGGCTTTGGCACTCTGGCTTGTCCCGTTGCTTGCGCTGCTCAGGTCGATTCCGGTTGCATCGGCAATTGTATTCAGGCGCTCGTTGGCCGCATTCATGGTTGCCTCGTAGCGGCGACGCCACTCTTCAAGATAGCGTTTGTCATACTTGCCGTCAATAAGAGCTTCCGAGAGGTCATCGTACAGAGGTTCCAGAACCTTGCTCAGGTCTTTGTACATAAAAGCGTTGAGCAGGGCATTGGCCATTGTCTCCTCCGTAAACTCGCCCAAAGAGCTGATGTCGTTGCGCATGGACCTCAGCACGTCACGGGAGTTGGAGAGGAAACTGTCAAACGACACGCCCATCACCATTTCCTGCATCGACTGGTAGCACTCCTCGATGTTCTGCTTCAGTTCCTCGACACTCTTTCCGCTGGCCACCCATGCCTCGTAATAGTCGCGGGCAGCGTCGCTCAGTTTGTCCTGGTTGTACCATAGCTCTATCTGCTGGGCACTGTAGCCGCGAAGGCTCCATTCCAAAGAACCGCCATTCAGCGAATTGCCCCACTCGTAATATCCCTTGCTGCCTTGAAGCCTTTCCCATAAGGCTTCATTGGATGCGGCTTCGGCTTGCAGGTTCTTCTGGTATTCATTCAGAGCGGCACTCTGCGCCTCCCACACACTCACGCTGGCCGGCTTGGCAAAGCCTTTGCTCACCAGCCAGTTCAGCAGCTCTACGTCTTTGATGATGTCGCTGATCTTACTTCGGTCCACGGCGTATGCCTCGGCACGTTCACGGATGGAGCGGGCTGTCTCTATCTCCGCAATATACCACTGGCGCTTCATTTCCTCCATCTTTTCCTTCCAACTGCTGAACAGGGAAATAATGGATGACAGGCCGCTTAGTACATTGGTGATGCCTCCGACAATATCCCCGCACCAAATCTGGGCGATGCCGGTTCCCATATCCATCATGCTGTCGCAGAAACTCATTATCTCTTCTGTTGATTGGCGGAAACGGTCACCGAATACCGCACCGAGACTGTCCCCCCAGCTTCGTATGGTCTGGTTGAGTTCCTTGCCTTTTGCGTTCAGGTTCTTCACGGCACCGCTTACGTCACCGCCTTCTTTTATGGCCTTGGTCAGATTCTGCCAGGCTGTCTTGAACGAGGAAAACGGGTTGTTCTTTTCCAGCTCCTTGCGGATCTGGTCAACCTGCTTCTTCATCTTTTGGAACTCGCTCACGGTAACCTTGACGGCCTTGCGCACAAACTTCCCGTCTGCATCCTTGTAGGGAACCGTGATTTCGATACCCTCCATACTGCTCTTGGCATTCTTCAGCACTTCCTCTACCTGGGCGTAAAAGTCGCGCAGGACCTTGTAGCCTTTCTCGCTCGTGTCCGCGAACAGTTTGTCGTAAAAATCCGTGCTTTGAAGGATTTCGCCCTCCAAGGTCCGTATCTCCTTGCGGTAGGCTTCGCCTCTGGCACGGATGGCACCCTCCACGTCCTGGGTCTCGCTGCCGCTTTCAAGCAGGCGGTTCAGTTCCGCCTGCAGCACCTGCATGTCATTTTTATAGCTTGCCTCGATTGCACGACGGCGCATGTCATAGTCTTTGTACTGCTCCAGCAGGGCATTGTATTTTTCCTTGCTTTTCTGCACTTCGTCGGCTTCCACTTACTTTACTCCGTTCTCCATCCCCTTTTGTGCCAGTCTGTACGCTTCCTTGAGGGCTTCTTCCTGATCGGAGGTAAGCTCACCGTTCTGGGCTTCACGCCATTTCGCTTCTTGGGCTTTTGTCTCGGCTATCTCCTTTTCATAGTTAAGCTGGATCTGGCGGATACGGCGTTCGCTGCCTTCCGACATCTGGTTTATCTCTTCCTGCTCGTTCTCCCAGCGGAGCCGCTGCAGTTCCTGTGCTCGCTGGCGCTCTGCGGCCACCTGCTGCTCATGTGCTTTCTGCCGGTTCTTGTTTGCATCTCCGGACCCTTTCGGGGTTTCCGGTTTGGCATGTCCGCCGATATGCCCCTCCTTACCTATCCCGGCGACCTGTTTGGTCAGCTCTTCCGCCTGTTTCAGGTAGTCGTCCACTTCCGCCTTAGCTTCGGCAATAGCCTTTTCTTTGGCTTGCCTGTTATAATCGTCAATGGCTTTCCTTGTATCGAAGGTTCCGTAGGATTCTGACTGGGCACTATACAGCATCATCTTGCGGAACCAGCCCATTGAGCCTTCCACATCGTCTTGGGAGGTTGCCTTGATCTTGTTCAGACGGTCATCGGCCTCGACGGCCTTGTTCACCATTGCCTGGGCCTTTGCCTGCAGGAACAGCATCTGTATATAGTCTTCTGCTTTCTGGGTGAGGACGTCATACCACTCCGCAACGGTGTCGTAATAGCCGAAGGCTTCACCGTATTTCCTGTTCAGTTCCTCCGTCTTCTTCTTCTCTTCCTCCTTGCTGCCGGAAAACGCTTTCAGGCTCTCAATGGTGGTGTCAATTTCAAAACGGGTCTTTATCATCTGGGCACGTCCGTCGCTCTCTATCTCCACCATTTCCTGCGCTTTACGCGCCGCCTTTTCCTGCGAGTCGCTGTATCTGTCCCACAGCACGATGAGCCCTGTGATAACAGCCGACAATCCCAGCGTCAGCGTGGCCATGAGGGCTTGTGCCGCAACGGTCGAGATGCCTAAGGAGGTTGCCAGACGGGCATTGGCCGCGGTCAGCAGGTTCTTCATCTTCGTGACGGTTACCAGGCGGAAGGCGCTGTCCTTGTTCAGCGTATTGAACACTTGCTGCAAGCCCATCGTTATGGCCATCACGCTCTGCACCCGTGCCTGGATCTTCGCCAGATTCTCGTTCTCCGAGGCGAACAGCGATACGGCACCGGTTGCTGTGGTGAATGCTCCGGACAGACCGCTTATGCCGGACATGAGGCCTTGAAGGTTGGCATCGTCGTTGGAAAGGATTTTCGTCTGTGTGCGAAGGTCGGAAATCGTGTCGGAGAGATGGGCTGCCTCTGTGGCCATCTTACGGTATTCATCGCAGTCCTCCTTGCCTTCCATGCGCATCTTCGCCATTGCGTCCTGCAACTCGCGCAGCTGGGCGGATAGACGCTTCTGGCTCTCCTTGTTACGTTCCTGCTCTTCTGTCAGCGAGGCAAGGATGAGTTTCTCTTCCTCCAAGGCTTTCTTGGTGGCATTGAGATCCTCCAGCGCAGCGATCTGGGATTTACCGGGGGCTGCAGACTTGTAGGCTTTCTCCAGCTCTTTTACATTGGAGGCTGTGTACTTCACTAACTCCCGGCTCTCGGCGATTCGCTCCGAAAGGCTCTTCTGGGCGACTGCTGCCTGTTCGCCGGACGACGCGAGACGCCTGTGCTCTGCCGCAAGGTCACCCACGGCTTTCTCGGCCTGACGGTGCTGCTTCTCCAGTGCTGCCAATGCTCCGCGCTCCTCCTCAAGTACCTTATGGCAGGCGGCTATGTCTGCTGCCAGTTCGCGCTGGGCAGTACCGGGCTTCATGCCGGCAAGCTGGCGCTCCATGCGGGCAAGGTCTGCCGAAACACCGTCGATGACACGGTGCTGCTCGGCAATCTTCGCATTGATGGCAGCGGCAGCGGCCTTGGCACGTTCTATCAGCAGTTCTGCCGACCCTCTCACCTTGCCGAGGCCTTCGCTCATCTTGTCCTTCATCAGGAACTCTATTTCCACAGGTTTCATGTCATATCGTTTATGTGGTTACTATTGCTGCAGCTGGCTTTGAAAAAAGCCGACGATATCGCTCGCCTCGTCCTCTGCCGACGCTCCGGCTCTTGTCTTGCGCTTCACAAAACGGGGGGCATCGCTCAACATCATGATCAGCGTCTGATAGTTCACGCCGTGCAGGATATATTCAACGCTCCAGCCGGTCGTGCCGGCTATCTGCCAGACAAAACCGAAGGGGCTATGGGAACCTTCATAGTCGGTCTTTAACTCCCCTTCCTTTCTTGGCTCAGTCTCAGCTTCATCGGATTCGTCCACTCGGCTGATCTGATAATAGGCATAAAAGGGTCGGTACCCAGCAGACTCACGAACTTGTCTATGGCAGCCATCTGGTACTCATGCTTCATATAGTGGCGCACTACCCATGACATCACACAGGTCGGTATCCAACGGTATGGCATGGTCAGGGCAATGATATGGCTCAGTTTCTTGCCGTGTTTCGCAAGCCAGTTCATTTGTTCGTCAAACTTCATTGAGCGCAACTGCTCCTGTGTCGTCTCCATCGACAGCCAGAGGCTGGCACTCTTCAGCAGAGCACCCAACGTCGGGCGCGCCATCGTCACACGCAGGCGGAGGGGCTCCTTTCTGAAGGGAACCCTAAAATCCTTGAGAGGGAGGGAAACGCCCACGTTCAGTAAGGCTTCCGCTCCCTCTCTCTAGATTTGTTGAATGATATGCGCGTCCATCAGCCTTCGGCAGGGGTATCGTTGATTTCATAGGGGGAGCCGCCGTCAGCGGGCTTCGCAATCTTCAACTGGCACTCAACCTTCGACACTTCCGTCAGGGTCAGCTTGCCGCCAAGGTTGGCCAGGATGGTTCCGTTCGCAATGGTCATCGTCTGTCCGCTCACGAAGTCAATGGTCCACTTGCCGCTCAGATCGCCAAGGCTCGACGGGGCTTTCCAGCCCGTATAGTTGCCGCTGCTGCCCACCAAAGTGCCGCCCAAAACATTTTTCAGGTTCTCATAGTTCAGTTGGATAAGGTTGAACGTCGGACTGATCTGACCGTTCTTCTGGAGGAGAGTCAGAACGGGGGCGTCAGGAACCTGCTCCGCCTCCACGTCCACACTTTCGGGCTTCGTGCCGCCCCAGTCCCAGCTGCCCTTTTCTATGTAGCCTATCGTGGCTGTTCCGAATTTTACGACTGCTATGCCGTAGATGAAATTCTTGTTCATTTCTTCAGTTTGATTAAGATGATTATTGTTCCTGCTATTCCGGACAGGAGTCCGTATAAATACCATTTCAATGCCATTCCAATGGGGTTAGGAGACTTTTCCTTCACCTCTTCCAGTTCATGCGACGTGGCAGACAAACGACCCTGTATCTCATTCAGACGCTCGCCGTACTCTCTGTGCAGGTTACGGATAGTTCGCTCATATCGCTCGCATTGCAGTTCCAGACTGTCACATGAGGCATAGACGTAGATGTATTCGGGTTCTGTTGCCGTGGCAGCCTTACGGCTCACCTTCACGCTTGCCTGGCCGCTGCGCTCGCTGTAACTTGCCCCTGACGGGAGGCTACGGAGGCTGTCCGTCGCTATCGTCAGGCTCACTGCCGACATCGGCACCTTCACTGGCTCCGTCCGCACCTCCACCACCTCGTTTGCGCTGTCTATGGCCAGGCGAATCACGCTGTCCGTGCGGATAGTCTCGGACACCAGTTCCGCGTTTTCCTCCGTCACGATCCTTCGGTGAGAAGCGCATCCGCTGAAGCACAGGGCAGTCAGCACTATACTTGCAACTGTTAGCGTCGTCAATCGCCTTGCGCAGCCGGGCCATCTCGCGTTTGGTCGCATTTGATAGTCTGTAACGCTCCTTCAATACCACCTCATAGTTGCAACTTCTGCAGCATTCACCTTCAGCTTTTACAGGATACGGATTGTAGCCTGTACCGTAAAAGGTCTTGCCACAGATGCAGCACTTGTGTTCCTTGTTATGTACGTCGTCTTCCTCAAACAGAGGCTTCAGTCCGCAGGAGATGGCCACGTCCAGTTCCAACTTCGCACCCTTACTCACCCACCAGCCTTTCAGCATGTAGATGTACTGACACTCCAGTAGCATACCGATGTCCACCCTCATGTGCTCCCTCCAGTCGCCAGGCTGGGGCAGTCCGTTGTCAAACGGGTTCACAGGCTCGTAGCCTTGTACGCGGAGGTATGTAGCAGCTGCGCTGAATGCTGCCTTGCGCTCCTCCATGTCATAGTGCGCTATCGCACCGCTGATGTAGATTTTCTTGTTGTCCATATTATTTACACGTTATTGGTTGTTCTTAAAACTCCTTCTTCCCACACCACGAAGCTGTTGCCGGCATCGGGATTGAAACGCCCCTGGCAGTAGGCACGGAAGCCTCGTACCCTCACCTTCACGTCTGCCAGGTAGCGAAGTCTTCTTGCAGGTTTGCCTGTCGGCTGCCCCTTTTCTTCCTGGCTGATGAAGATGAAACTCTTTTTCGGGAACGCCTTCACGAGTGCTTCGGTCTCAGGATAGTCCCAATATGCCAGCTGGAAAGAATCCACAATGACAAACTTCGCGCTGTGCCGTTTTTTCAGTCGCTCTGTCAGGTCATCCAAAGTGTCGTTCGTAACAACTCTGAACCAGCCTTGCCGTTTGTCAAGTTCAAAGCGCAGAAGTCTCTCCTGAAAACTCTGGTTCAGGCCTTCCTCATAGCTCAGGTAGAGCACCTGCCCGTAGTGGGTCAGTTCGTAGGCCAGTTGCATCACGAAAGAACTCTTGCCGCTGGCAGACGCGCCGCTGATGAACCAGGTGGCACGTTCCTCAGGCAAGCCGAAGGACTCTTCCCACCGACCACCCCACGGCAGCGTCTTGTAGGTCTTCTTGGCTATTTCTTTCGGACTGTAGGCTCGTTTCATTTCTCACTCTTTTTCAGTTCTGCAATTAGAAGGTCGGCTAATTCCACCGCAGCTTCGGCTGGGGCTGCCTTATCCGCTGAAGGGTTCATGTCATGGCAAGCAACAGGGTAAACTTCTTTGGCTATCTCATACCTGCGCTGCTCCCAGTCAATCCCAAGGCCGTTTGCCTTGCGCATTTCCCTATGTATGCCGATGACGGCTTCCATGTACTGCGTTTCTATCTTGGTCAGCATATCAGGCTCCTTTCTTCAGTTTCTCGATTTCCGTATATACTCTCCTCAGGCCGCCACCGCTCTTGCGCACAATCTGACCGATGTCCGTGCCTTCCGGGGCGTTTACCTTGGCCACCACACGCGCCTGCTCCATCAGGAATGCCTTGCGGTCGTCTTCGTGCTCAGGCGTCACGCGGCTGTACTTTCCGCCGTAACGGGAAAAAATCTCGGCATAGCCCACCTTCTGGTGCTCCACCATGCGGTTAATCTTGGCACGCAAGCCGTCGGCTCCCATCATGTACCAGCCGCAGCACATCTCGGTGGCATTCCACAGGGCTTTCAGTTCCAGAAAGGCTTCGTACTGCAGGTCGCCGGCCTCGTCAAGCACCACCAGCGGGCGCTCCATCGAGCGCAGGTAGTACACCAAGTCCTCGTATGTCTCCTGATACTTTCCACTTGCACCCACACCGAACTCCTTGGCGATTTTCCTTACCAGGGCGCGCTTGGTCTTCACCTGGCTGCAGTCCACATACACGGCGTTGCGGTGCTCGTTCACATACCACCGTGCGGTGTATGTCTTGCCGATGTTGGGCAGGTCGCACAGTATCACGCTCAGGCTGCGCTCCTGGCACGCCTCCATCTGGAGGCTGATATAGTCGAAGGTGGCGGTCTTTGCGCCTTTCCATTCGATGGTGTCGCGCAGGTTCACGTCCAGACGTCGGGCGATGCTCACCCAGTTGGCGTCACTCAGAGCCTTGTCCGTCTGTCCTTTCTTCAAAGTGTTGTACACGCTTGCTGAGATGCCCAGGACTGCAGCGTGCCTCGCATCGCTGGGATAGTTCTGGCGGTTGGATGCTATCGCCTCCAGGATCCGCTGCTTGTTCGCTGTTGTAATCATAATCTAACGGCGTTTTAATGTTATTCTAAATGTCTGCTATCGGGTCGGGACTCCATCGGCTGGCGACTGGTGTCTCATCCGTCACTTGGGGCTTCAGCATCACAGCCTCTGCCTGTACGGGCGTTTCCGATGGTTTCAGGATGCCCACCTTGTCGATAGCGTGGTCTTTCACATACTTGCTGAACTTGGCAATCTTCTTGCGCTGCTCGATGTAGTTCACAGTGTCCTTCTCGGTCTGCTCGGCCATCACGCGGTTGTAGGTCTTCACCTTCTCTACCTGGTCAATGTATTTGTCACCCTGGAATATAAATACCCCCGTCGGCTTTCCCTCCTCGTCAGGCAGCCAGTAGGCTGTCACCTTGTAGTCATTCGGGCGCAGCTTCTCCAATACGCTCGTGTCGCTCAGCCACCAGTCCTCATAGCATACCTTGACCGTTGAGTTCCTGCGTATGCTGGTATCGACGCGCTCACCGATATAGCGTGCCAGGGTCAGCTTGTCAAGGGGCTGCAATGTGGGATTGACGCACTCGCAAAGCACGTCCCACCTTGTCATGCCGGGGAACTTCTTCTGGTTGGGGTGCAGCTGGTGGTTCCACTCATAGCTGTCACGCCGGTCTTCCTCCACCAGCTGCTCCCAGCTGAAATACTCCTTGTCTTCGTAGAGCTCGTTGGTCTCGTCGCTCACCTTCTTGTACTCCTGGCGCCACTTGCCCTTGCCGTAGAAACGACCGATGCCCTCGTGGTTCTTGTGTATCACGCTGCGCTTCTTCGCACCGTTCAGTGGCTCGGCATATTTTTCCTGTGAGTTCTGGGGGGCGCAGAAGCGGACAAACGGGAACGCCGTGCCGGCCTGCAGGAAGCCGTCCTTGTACTGCGACATCAGGTGGTTCTCAACCTCGATGCCTGCCGGCATTCCCCAGCCCATCTTGTCTATCAGCCGGAACATGTCGCGGAAGCAATCGACAACCAGCCCCTCGTCCTTCTTGCGGGCATACGAGGCACCGACCACGCACTGGCTCACTACGTCGTAGGCATAGTAGGCGTGAACGCGCTGCTTCGTGTCCCTCAGCTTGCGGGTCAGGTCCACGTCATCCATCGTTATCTGTGACAGGGAGAAGTTTCCGCCGTGCCGGTGCATGTGTGGCATCTGCTCGTGCATGAACGTCGTCCAGCTCGTCAGCGACTGCTCGATAAGTACCTTGTTGGCGGGCTTGTTCAGATAGTTGCAGATGGTGCTTTCGCTCAGTTCCTTCGGTTCGCCGGTCTTCGGGTCGGTCCAGTCATTTGGATTGAACAGCTCGCCTGTTTTGAGGTCAAAAACATCCAGCTCACCACACACGAACGACAGGTAGTTGTCATGGGTCGTGCTGTTGTATGGCTTGTTTGGCAGTACTGCCAGGCTGAGTATCAGACGCTCCGTCCTGTAGTCCACCTTCCTTGCGCTTTGGTTGCCGAACTTGCCGCTGATAAGGCAGCCATATCCGTCACGCTTGTACTCGTTCACCTTCTTGCGAAAACGAAGCGTACTCGCTGGAAGCGTATGGCCGTACTCCTCACGCAGGGCTTCGATGGCCTTCGCCATCTGTTCCCAGTTATACTTGCCGCCAAACAGCTTTTGGGCCGTTGCAGCACGCTCATACAGGCGGATGCAGCAGTTCAGCACACTGGCGTTCACCACATACTCATGAATCTTGTCCTGGGGTAACTCCACGCCGGTCTTTGATTTGTCGTGGAAAAACACCACAGCCGCCTGGTCAGTCTCGTAGTTGCTGCATACCCAGCCTTTCAGATGGGTCAGGTCCCCATCAGGATATAGCGCCTGGACTTTTGCCTTGTAGTCACGCGGAAGACTGTCAACGGCAACAAGGGCATATTGACCGGCGGCACCACCGCCACGGCGCACCACATCGATGCGACCACGGTTGCTCATAGCCTTATAGTTCGGGACACTCATAATGCCACCGTCCACCAGCTCACGAGCCGAAATACACAACCTGTTTCCGTAATACTCCATCGTTCTTTTGCTTATAAGGCAGCAGCCTGCATGGTCAGCTCTTGTTGTACACTCATCAATTCGGGCACGCTGATATTTTCTATCCTGCGGTCCGCTTTCCCGTCAATATATACCACAGCCACGCCGTCGTCTTTTCCAACGACAAGGCGTACACGCTCACCAAAGGTTTGTGTCATTGTACGCTCGACATCCTCATGAGAGGTGTCGATTTCAACAAGAGGAAAGTTTGGCACACCATGATACTGCTTTAGGGCAACAAAGCGAATCTTGCGTGCCAGCTTACTGTCGCTCTGATAGTTCAAAGCCTTCCACACCATCATTGTCGAACACTTGAACACTTTACGGAGCTGCCCTTTTGCCTTCTCCTCCACAAAAATCTTCTTCGCCATAATCATTTATTTATTTCGTTAATAATTGGTTCCGTACTAACCCCATAACAGGTTTTCAGGCGATAGATTAGTTTTTGAACATAAATCTCAGGAGCGGTGAAAACAATACCATTCTCCTCATCATAGCTAAATGCCACACCATCTATAATCAAAACTGTGGCAATTTTGTGTTTCACGCTCTGGGTTTTCCACTCCTTAATTTCGTTCATATTACTTTCTTTTAACTGTTAGTATTCTTTCGTCTCGCCAAATTTTTGTACCTTTGGCGCGCTGTTTATAACTTAAACATGGCGCAAAGATAGTGATTTCTCACGAAATAACAAAATAAATCTCGATAAAAATCACGAATAATGATAAAAAAGGACGAAAATGTCGCAACAATACACGAAAGAATAGCTTATTGCGTCCAATATTTTGGTAATGGAAAGAATACAGTATTTGCTGAAAAACTTGGTGTTAGCGAAGGGAATATACGTGGGTATATTAAAGGGGTAGTTCCTAAAGCCGATGTATTGGAAAAAATCGTAAGAACATACGAATTATCCCCCCTTTGGCTTCTAACAGGCGAAGGGGAGATGTTGAATACGCCTAAAAAGAAAGCAGACGAAAAGGAAAGAGCGATAGCAACACCTACTGCTAACCTACAAGAAGGAATCCCACTCATCCCATTTAGTGCTATGGCTGGGGCTCTGACAGGAGAGCAGAGTGTTTTTGAGTATGAGTGTGAACGGTATGTAGTACCAGCTTTCAAAGGAGCGGACTTCCTGATGCCTGTTAAAGGTGCCAGTATGCAACCGACCTATGTATCTGGAGACATCGTGGCGTGTCAACATGTACCAATGGGCGGTATATTCTTTCAATGGAATAAGCCATACGTCCTCGACACGGCACAAGGCCCTCTCATCAAACGTGTCAAGCCCGGAAGCGACAAGCAACATATCTGGCTTATCTCAGACAACGAGAACTATGATCCGTTTGAGTTACCAATCTCTGAAATAAATGCTGTGGCACTTGTCATAGGTATTATAAGATTAGAATAGGGACACCTCCAGTACCCCACGAGGGGTGCCCCCCATTGTAGTGGGAATGTACCCCCTACATCCCTCTACAAAATTCCTTATTTATAGGGTTTTGCGGAGATTTACACTTTTACAAAAGTTGCACAAAAAGTGTCGGTTTCCTATACTTTACTCCCGATTTTGGACTCTTGCCGTCACTCCACACAGTTGTGTGTGCAAGAGTTTTGTAACCCCAGTTTCCCAAAAATGTAACCCCAGTTTGTATCCCCACCTGTAGCCGGCGGCGCGGCGGGGGGGGGGGGGGGGGGGGGGGGGGGGGGGGGGGCGGGGGGGGGGGGGGGGGGGGGGGGGGGGGGGG
>CAMWJL010000047.1 GCA_947174565.1 uncultured Prevotellaceae bacterium
AGTACATATTATCCGTGCCGCAAAGAATCCACAAGAGGCGATAGACAATTTGATGGTTCGCTTCAATCTCGACGATATTCAAGCCCGTGAAATCGTGAATATGCGTCTGCGTGCCCTTACAGGTCTGGAGCAGGACAAGTTGCATGCTGAGTTCGACGAATTGCAGAAACTCATTGCATACCTGGATCAAATCCTCACCGACGATGCGCTTTGCCGCAAGGTGATGAAAGACGAACTCCTCGAAGTGAAGGAGAAATGGGGCGATGAGCGTAAAACAGAGATAGATGTAACAGCCAGCGAAAACTTCGACCCCGAGCAGTTCTATGCAAAAGAAGAGGTTGTCGTGACGGTGAGCCATCTCGGCTACATCAAGCGCACTACCCTCACCGAGTTCCGCACCCAAGCGCGTGGCGGCATTGGAGTGAAGGGTGGAACGGCACGCGACAAGGATTTCATCGAGTTCATTTATCCTGCCAACACGCACAATACCATGATGTTCTTCACACAGAAGGGTCGTTGCTTCTGGATGAAGGTGTACAACATCCCCGAGGGTTCACGCACCGACAAGGGACGCGCCATCCAAAACCTCCTGAACATTGACAGCGACGACAAGGTTACAGCATTCATCTGCATCGAGAACATCAACGACGAAGAATGGGTGAATAACCACAACCTCATCTTCTGCACCCGACAGGGCATCATCAAGAAAACAGCGTTCGTCAACTACTCACGCCCACGCAACAATGGCATTATTGCCATCAACCTGAACGAGGGCGACGAGGTGGTGGAGGTGCTCCTCACCAGCGGCACTGACGAGATTCTGCTCGCCAACCGAAATGGTCGCGCCATCCGCTTCAACGAAAGCACTGTGCGCAACATGGGGCGTGGTGCTACAGGTGTGAAAGCCATGCGCTTGGATGACGACCCTGAAGACCAAATCGTGGGTATGATAGCCCTTGCGAAACCCGAAGGCTACGACGAGGATTTGGAAGAAAACACAGAGGATACCGAGACTACAGAAGAACGTTATCCTGATATGCCAACCGTATTGGTTCTCTCCGAGAAAGGCGTCGGCAAGCGTTCCACCATCGGTGAATACCGTATCACCAACCGTAATGGTAAGGGTGTCAAGACCATCAACATCACTGAGAAGACAGGCAAACTGGTTGCCATCAAGAAGGTGCAAGAAGATGAAGACATCATGATTATCAACAAGAGCGGTGTAACGATTCGCTTGGCTGTAGCCGACATCAAGAAGTCGTCACGCAACACACAAGGCGTTAAACTCATTGACATTCAGAAGCGAAACGATGTCATCAGTTCTGTCTGCGTGGTAGAGCACTCTGACGAGTCGGAAGACCAAAATGAAGACAGAACGGAAACACCCGAAACAAACAATGAATAACAAAACCTAATTTATCAACCTCACTAAACAAAATCGATTATGAAAAAGTTCGTTTTGATGATGGTTAGCCTCTTCCTCATTTCTGGTGCCTACGCACAAGACAAGGAAGCATTGAAAGCACAGAAAGCCGCACAGAAAGAAGCGGAATCAACACTGAAAAAGGCTAAGAACGCGTATGAAATGTCTATCCCCAACGCACAGTATGGACGTAAGGAGACAGACTTCACCAGATTGGCAAATGCCCAGCAATTGATTCAGTCAGCCATCGACAATGAGTTCACAAAGAACGAAGCACTGACTTGGAAGGTTGCAGCAGACATCCAAAATGAATACTACAAGAAATTAGACAACGAAGTCAAAGCAGATCCTGACAACGAAACCCTGCAAAAGGACTTCATTGACACTTCCGCAAAGATTCTGACCTACTGCATCAAGTACGACTCCCTCTTGCGCATACAGCCCAAGGTGAAGCCTGAAGAACTGAAGGCAGCACACACACAATACCAAAACATGAGTGTCAATCCTGCCATCCAGTTGCTGCAAGCCGCACAGAAATACTCCAACAGCGAAAGCCAAGAGGACTTGAAGAAGGGTGCCAAATACTCCACCCTGTTCCTCTATGCACTTGAAGAATCAGAGTTGATGAAAGACTTCCAGCATGCAAGCCTCGAGGATTGGAGAACCTATGCAACAGCGTTCCGCGCACAATCCTTCCTCGGAATAGAAGGAACACCAGAGGCTACGATTGTAGAAGTGTATCGGAAGCTGATGAACACCCGCTACAAAGGTATCGCCTATCAGTCGTTGGGCAACTACTATCGCGAGAAGGACATTGCCAAGCAGAACCAGTATCTCGCCGAAGGCATCGAAGCCTTGAAAGGAGACCCTGAGCAGAATGACCTGCGTGCCAACTTCGCCATCATCCTCATGCAGAACCAATTCCAAAAGGGAGAGAAGGAAGCCTTCAAGAAGACTGCCAAACTCATCAAGGAAGAGTTCTCAGACAACAGCAACGCCATCAATGCCTACTTGATGGAGGGTCAAATGGCATTCGAGGATAAGCAGTATGATGAGGCTAAAGCCATCTTCCTCGAGGCCAAGAGCAAGTTCCCCGATGAACCAAAATGTCTCCTCATGGCAGCCCGCTCCGCTTGGCAGAAGGCGATTGTTGGTGGTTCAAAGAAAGCCGACATGGACGAAGCCATCCGCCTCTTCAAACAGTTAGAAGCCGAGGAAGCCGATGACCCAGAAATGTGGGGTGAACCGCTTTATATCCTCTACAACAACACTCAGCAACCAGCATTGGCTGCTAAATACAAGCAATACTATAAAGCCACAAAATAGTTGCGGACGAGTTAGAAGAACGACAACATACCAGTATTAGAAGTAGGGTGGAACCGCCGAGAAGCGTTCCACCCTATTTTTTTGTTCTCATTCACAGCCTCAAAATCGGAGTCCCCGACATCGGTTGACCGATGTCGGGGACTCCGATTGGTCGATGTCGGGGACATCGATTTTGAAGGGCTTTTTGAGGAGTTTTTTGGCAACCTCAACTTACCTACTTCCACCACCCTGTTCAAGACAATTATGCTTCGATTCATTGAATAACAACTGCTAAACCACAAAAATCCGTTAAAGAAGGTTAAAAGCAATGGGGGGGGTAAAAACGGTGGCGATATTTTGTCACAATTCAAATTATTCGTATCTTTGGCATCTCGTTTATATCAAATAAACTAAGCAAAGCGGAAAACGTAATCATCCAACCTGTATGAAAGGACACATACTTAAAGAAACTTATTATCACATGAAAAACGAAAAGATTTTCATCCTTATCCTCTTGTTTGGATATATGGTCACACAATCCGCGTTGGCACAAGAGCAGGACAGCGTGATGACAAAATGGCTGAACGACGTAGAAGTCATTGCTAAAAGAGAACTATACACGATGCGGCCGGATGTCATGATATATCATGTGAATGCGGATTCTTCCTTGGTAAGGAAGAATAGTTATGAAGCATTGCGCAATGTTCCCCTGCTGCATGTGGAGCGTAACGGCACGGTTCGTTCCATTGGCGGCTGGCCTATCGAATACCTTGTGAATGGTGCTCATGATTTCTCTTTGGCAGGCAACATACAGGATGTGTTGGAAACATTGGATGCCAAATATCTGAAACGTATTGAGGCACGCATCACACGGAATGTGGAGGGACAGGAAGTGTTGGAAATCAACCTCGTCACTAAAGGGCGTTTGTTAGGGTATCGCGGAACTGCCAACTCTGAGTTGTCCGATGAAAAATGGCGCAATGGGGCATATTTGTTTACCAAACGGAATCGACTGGGCATTTCTCTTTGGTATCATAACACCTGGATGTGGGAGCACGACAATAAGCGGAAGGTGGAGGAATGGCGATACGGACATCAAGACCTTTATCATACTGAACGAGAGACAAAAGAGTCTGGCTACAAGGTCGATTTGAATAATTTTGAGATGAATTTATCTTACGAAATCACTCCTCTGAAATTGTTCTCTGTTTATGCAAGAGCGTTGTTGAAAGCCAATCCACACACTACGGCCACAACAGACTGCAAGGTGGAAAGTGATGCCGCAGTGCAGACCTATCGCTATAAACATGAACAGAACCACAAGGCCGACCGCGATGCGGAATATGATGTGACTCTTGAGTATGAACATCTATTTGGCGAAAATGCGAAACACGGAAAGTTTTATGCAGGATATGAATTTTATTACCGCCCTGTAAAATCGCATACGGATAAAGAGTACTCCCTTTTGGAGTATGTGGATCCAACTTATGTGAAGGATTTCTTTAACAATAAAGAGTGGACATCCAGTGATGAGAAGTGGCATACATTCAATATGCTCTATCAGCGTAAAATCAGTTCCCACCAATTTTTTGTGGAAGACGACATGCGCTATCGTGACGAAGGGAACAGCGTCTTGCAAGAGCAGTTCTACAACTTCAATCCCGATATGGCATCCTATTGCAAAACGGACAGAGAGGAATACAAGCATTGGCAATTCATGAACGCATTGAGAATGGGGTATAGCTACAACCATGGAAAAATAGGCGTGAATGCAGGTGCAATACATGTGTTTATGCGAGATTCATCACAGGAACCATTGTTGCAAAACTCGTTTTCCAAGAATAGGCAAATGGTTACGCCCTACACAGATTTGTCTTATGCCATGAACGGAAAGACGAGTTTCCGCTTGGCTTATGCGATGGGCAGGCAAGTGCCAGACATTCAGGCGTTGAATCCATACGTCAATACAGAGGTACCAGGACGGCTTTCTTATGGCAATCCGAACCTTAAACCTCAGACTGCTCAATCGTTTTCCCTTTCTTCCAATCTCCGAATAGGAAAGTTCAATCTGTATGCCTCTTCCACCCACTCGTTTGCGAAAGACTTGATTTTGCAACATTCATTCCTGAAGGATGATATACTTCATATCACAATGAACAATATCGGAAAACGTTACGAGAACCAGACGCAGGCAACCGTGTCTTCAAAAATCTTTCCAACGACATGGATGCAGGTGGACACCAAACTCTATTACACCGATTATGCAGAAAATGCTTATTATCAGCGCAATCGAGGTTGTACGTTTTCTGTCAATGCTTCCTTTGAGCAGGAATTGCCCCACAACTTCGACCTCTCCGTGAGTGGAGGATATAACACGCCTTATATCTACATGCAAGGCAAAGGTGAAGAGAACTTCTATTATAATATAGGTATATACAAGAGTTTTCCCAAGAAACGCTTGACCATCAGTGCAGAAGCGAACAGCTTCTTGCCCATCTATTACACCAATGTTCGCGAGAACAGAAGTGCTGACTATTATAGTGTGACCCACAACCGCAGTTTCCACGCATCCTTCCGCCTGAGTTTACGTTGGCGATTCGGGAAAATGAAAGCGGAGGAACGTCAAATTGATGAAAGCATCAATCATGAAGACATCAAAAGGAACTATGACGAGTAACAAAACATCACGACTCACTCAATGTGAGTTCGATGAGTTTTAATTGCTTGAAACGCAGGTAGTAGCAAAGATGCTGTCATCTGCGTTCCTTGGTTCTCCAAGATGGTATCATACAACAGTTTGAATAAGTTGCGGAAAGATGTCAATACCCTCTTTACCATCTTCGCAAAGAAGGTGCTTCTTGGCAACTCGATGACCTGAAAGTGCCTCTTTGAGGCTTTTTTTGAAGTAATCGTGCAGAAGAAACCTCATTGTTCAGTTTTTTTCTGTACCTTTGTACGATTTTTAAGAAGTCAAAACGAAATACTGATATATGGAAAATAGAAGCATTGTTTCGATTGCTGACTATGGAAAGGAGAAGATTCTGTATCTGCTCGACATGGGGACAGAGTTTGAGGCTCACCCAAACCGTCAGCTTTTGAAGGGCAAGGTGGTCGCCACCCTTTTCTTTGAGCCTTCCACACGCACGAGGCTGTCGTTTGAGACGGCAGCCAACCGTTTGGGTGCTCGCGTAATCGGTTTCACAGACCCGAAAGCAACCAGCTCGTCGAAAGGCGAGACACTGAAGGACACAATTAAGATGGTGAGCAACTACGCCGACGTGATTGTGATGCGCCACAAACTGGAGGGTGCGGCACTTTACGCCAGCGAAGTGACCGATGTACCTATCATCAATGCGGGCGACGGCTCGAACCTGCACCCCTCGCAAACGATGCTTGACCTCTATTCTATCTACAAGACACAGGGCACGCTGGAGAACCTGAACATCTACATGGTAGGCGACTTGAAGTATGGTCGCACGGTACACTCGCTCCTGATGTCGATGCGGAAGTATAACCCAACGTTTCATTTCATCGCTCCGAAGGAACTGGAAATGCCCGAGGAGTACAAGTTCTACTGCAAGCAGAACGGCATCAAGTACATTGAGCAGCAAGACTTTACAGAGGATACTATTGCCGATGCCGACATCCTCTATATGACCCGTGTGCAACGTGAGCGTTTCACGGACTTGATGGAGTATGAGCGTGTAAAAGACGCCTACATTTTGAAAGCATCGATGCTGGGCAAATGCAAGGAGAACATGAAGATTCTGCATCCGCTGCCCCGTGTGAATGAGATTGAGTATGATGTGGACGAGTCAAAGCATGCTTATTACTTTGAACAGGCACAGAACGGGCTGTATGCACGCGAGGCACTGATTTGCGATGTGCTTGGCATTACGCTCGACGATGTGAAGAACGATACAACAATCATCTAATAAAGCCTAATCAGATGGAAAAACAACAGAAACTTGTGGCTGCACTGGAGAACGGCTCGGTGATTGACCACATCCCAACAGATAAACTTTTCACCGTGGCTCAGCTGTTGCAGCTGGAACTTTGCACAGAGCCTGTTCTTATTGGCAACAACCTCGAAAGCAAGGTTATGGGCAAGAAAGGCATCATCAAGATTGCTGGCAAGTTCTTCACCGAAGCGGAAATCAGCAAACTGGCTGTGCTCTGCCCCAACATCCGACTGACGGTCATCAAGAATTATGAAGTGGCTGAAAAACGTGAAATCACGCTGCCCGAAACACTAACCAACATTGTGAGGTGTGCTAACCCAGTGTGCATCACCAACAATGAACCTATGAAGACGGTCTTCTACCGCATGGACAAGGACACGCTGAAGTGCCGTTACTGTGGTAAGGAACAGAAACTGAAAGACATCAAACTGAAATAGAGCATCATGAAATTTGCAGAACGCACAAAACTGAACCTCGCAGACGTGAACAAGGAGGTTCTGGAGCAGTGGAACGCAGAAGACATGTTCCATAAGAGCATTGAAAAGCGCGAAGGCTGTCCTCAATTCATCTTTTTTGAAGGTCCGCCATCTGCCAATGGACATCCTGGTATCCACCATGTGATGGGCAGAACGATTAAAGATACATTCCTCAGATATAAGACGATGCAGGGCTTCCAAGTGAAGCGTAAGGCTGGATGGGACACACATGGACTTCCTGTAGAGCTGAGCGTGGAGAAGTCGCTTGGTATCACAAAGGAAGATATTGGCAACAAGATTAGTGTGGATGACTACAACGACGCTTGCCGCAAGAACGTGATGATGTACACCAGCGAGTGGACAGAACTCTCCGAAAAGATGGGCTATTGGGTGGATTTGGAACACCCCTACATCACTTACGACAACAAGTATATTGAGACGCTGTGGTATCTGCTCAAGCAGCTGTATCAGAAGGGCTTGCTCTACAAGGGATACACAATCCAACCCTACTCTCCTGCCGCTGGCACAGGGCTTTCATCGCATGAGCTGAACCAGCCCGGTTGCTATCGCGACGTGAAGGACACAACGGTGACAGCACAATTCCTTGTAAAAGATGTTTGTGAGGGATTGAAGGGCAAAGGTGAATTGCTCAGTGAGATGCCCAACAACCTGAAAACGTACATCTTGGCATGGACAACCACTCCGTGGACGCTTCCATCCAACACCGCTCTTTGCGTTGGTCCTAAGATTGACTATGTAGCGGTTAAGGGCAAGAACCCATACAGCAGTGAAGAAGCCATTTACATCTTAGCAGAAAGTCGTCTTTCAGCTTATTTCTCCGCCGAAAAAGATGAGGATAGCAACGAGAAGCCCATCGAAATCCTCTGGAAGGGCAAAGGCACAGACCTTGTGGGTCTGCACTACGAGCAACTGATGCCGTGGGTGAAGCCCTGCGCACTCGAAGACAACAAGGTAGTGGTGAAGGAGGCTGATGCTTTCCGTGTCATCCCTGGTGACTATGTAACCACAGAGGACGGTACAGGTATTGTACACATTGCTCCGACTTTTGGTGCCGATGACGCGAAGGTGGCAAAGGATGCGGGCATCCCCTCACTCTTCGTCATCGACAAAGCTGGTGACACTCGCCCGATGGTTGATTTCACAGGTAAGTATTTCGTTAAGGAAGACATGAACGAAGAGTTTGTAAGTCTTTGTGTAAACGAAAGTTATTGGAAGCACAGCGGTGACTATGTAAAGAACGCATACGACCCCAAATACAATCAGGACGGCAAATATGACGAGAAGGCAGCCAGCAAGGACATGGACTTGAATGTGGTGCTCTGTTTGGAGATGAAGGAAGAAGGTACAGCCTTCAAGATAGAGAAGCACGTCCACAACTACCCACACTGCTGGCGCACTGACAAGCCTGTGCTTTACTACCCTCTTGATTCTTGGTTCATCAAATCGACTGCCAAAAAAGACCGCATGTTTGAACTGAACAAGACCATTCAGTGGAAACCCGAAAGCACGGGAACGGGACGCTTTGGCAAATGGCTGGAGAACCTTAATGACTGGAATCTATCTCGTTCGCGCTATTGGGGTACACCACTGCCCATCTGGCGCAACCGCGATACACACGAAGAAGTGTGCATCGGTAGCGTGGAAGAACTCTACAACGAGATAGAGAAAGCTGTGGCTACAGGTGTGATGCAGAGTAATCCTTTGAAAGATAAAGGTTTTGTGCCTGGCGATATGAGTCAGGAGAACTATGACAAGATTGACCTCCATCGTCCATACGTGGATGACATCAAACTGGTGTCGGACAAGGGCAATGTGCTTACCCGTGAACTTGACCTCATCGACGTGTGGTTCGATTCTGGTGCTATGCCTTATGCACAGGTTCATTATCCCTTTGAGAATAAAGAACTGATTGACAAGGGTATCGCCTATCCTGCTGATTTCATTGCTGAAGGTGTTGACCAGACACGCGGCTGGTTCTTCACGCTGCATGCTATCGCAACGATGGTATTCGACTCTGTTGCCTACAAGGCGGTGATTTCCAATGGTCTTGTACTTGACAAAAATGGTATTAAGATGTCGAAACGTCTGGGCAACGTTATCAACCCCTTTGATTGCATTGGCACTTTCGGAGCTGACGCTGTACGTTGGTACATGATAACGAACTCCTCGCCTTGGGACAACCTCTCGTTCGACCCCGAGGGTGTGAAGGAAGTGACCAGCCAATTCTTCATCAAGCTACAACAGGCGTATTCGTTCTTCACGATGTATGCCAACGTGGATGGCTTTGAATACAAGGAAGCCGACATCCCTAACGCAGAGCGTCCCGACTTCGACCGCTGGCTACTCTCCGAACTAAATACATTGGTGAAAAATGTACAGACCTATCTTGATGACTACGACCCCACACCTGCTGGTCGTCTAATCCAGTCGTTCGTCATCGACAACCTCTCTAACTGGTACATCCGACTCAACAAACCTCGCTTCTGGGGTGGCGAGATGACAGCAGATAAACTCTCTGCTTATCAGACACTCTACACTTGTCTCGACACATTAAGCCGACTGATTGCACCGATAGCACCATTCTATGCCGACCGGCTTTTCCGCGACCTCAACAGCGCAGCAGGCAGGGACGGTTCGGAGAGTGTGCATCTTGCCAAGTTCCCAACATTCGACGAAGCATCTATCGACACAGAACTGGAGGCTGCCATGGAGGCTGCCATGAAGGTAACATCAATGGGACTTTCTATTCGTAAGAAGGTAAAAATCCCTGTGATTCAGGCACTTCAGTCCATTGCCATCCCTGACACCGATGCCGTGTTCAGTAGTCGTATTGAACGTATGAAGGACATCATCACCAAGGAGGTGAACGTGAAGGAATTACAACTGATGGACGGCAAGATGCTGGTGAAGAACGTAAAGTGCAACTTCCGTGTAATGGGTAAGAAGTTTGGCAAGATGATGAAGGCGGTGAGCAATGCTGTGGCCGAGATGTCGCAAGCACAGATAACTGAGCTTGAAGCCAACGGACAGGTGACTCTGCAAGCCGATGGACAGGATGCAGTCATTGAGCTGGCGGATGTTGACATCATGTCACAGGACATCCCTGGATGGAGCGTTGCCAACGAAGGCACTACAACGGTGGCCCTTGACATCACCATCACACCAGCCTTGAAGAATGAAGGAAATGCACGCAAGGTCATCAAGCAGATTCAGGGTCTTCGCAAATCGCAAGGTTTTGAGATTACTGACCGCATCCGTGTGGTCATCACCGCAACGCCCGAAACCAAGGCGGTGCTTGACAGCTTCAAGGAGAACATCGCCGCACAGGTGCTTGCCAACTCCATTGAATTGGGCAACCCTATTGGTGAAACGATTGACTTCGATGATTTTAAAGCTGTCATTACTGTTCAGAAAGACTAAACGCAGATGACAAGGAAGAACAAACAAATCCTTTCCATCATCCTCTTCATGACCGTTCTTGTCATTGACCAAATCATTAAGGTCAATGTCAAGACGGGCATGTATTTAGGAGAACGCATCGAAATCGCCAAGTGGTTCAGCCTCCTGTTTGTAGAGAACAACGGCATGGCCTTCGGCATGTTAGGGGGCAAACTCTTCGGTGTTGAGGTCAAACTCTTCCTCACCCTCTTTCGTGTGGTAGCAGTTTGCCTTATTGGATGGTTCATCTATAGCGAGATTCGACGCAAACGCCCCACGGGATACATCGTTTGCCTCACCCTCATAGCCGCAGGAGCAGCGGGCAACATCATCGACAGCCTCTTTTACGGACTCATATTCAACAATCCACCCTATCCCCATGTAGCTGAGTTTCAACCTTGGGGCTATGGGTATGGTGCGTTCCTCTATGGTAAGGTCGTTGATATGTTCTACTTCCCGCTGATTGAATGGGACATGCCCACATGGATGCCCATCTATTCGGGGCAGCATTGTGTATTCTTCTCCCCTATCTTCAACTTCGCTGATGCCGCTATCTCCTGCGGCATTGTGGCACTGCTGCTATTCTATCACAAGTTGATTAGCCAGTACCAGATAAGGAGAAATTGAAGTTGAAAAAGAAGTTAAAGTAACTGCTTTTATGAAGTCCCGTTTCCTCATAACACTTATCACACTGATTTTGTTTGCCATCGTAGCATGCGAGAATCGCCCCAAGGAGGTGCTTTCGCGCAGCAAGATGGAAGATGTGTTGTATGACTACCACATCATGCAGGGACTCATCGAACAACTGCCAGCCGACGAGCGACTGGACAAAGCACAAGACTACATCAATGCGGTGTATGTGAAGCATGGCATAACGGAAGCGCAATTCGACACTTCGGTCACTTACTACAACCGCCACCCCAAAGACCTCTACAAGATTTACAAGAGCTTGGAGCAACGCTACACGTCTGCCAACGAAGAAATGCAGTTGGTGAACGGCAACAACGACATGATGGCTATCTATGCCACAGGAGGCGACACGACCAACCTGTGGAACTCAAGCCCCCTCCTCCTGTTGCGTAGCAGAGAAGGAACGAACAAGGAGAGCTTCACCATCCATGCCGACACGAGTTTCCATCACTGCGACCATTTCATCCTCACCTTCTCGCCCATGTTCATCAAAGGGGCAAAGGACAACAACGAAAGTCCTTACCTGCACGTTAGTCTTAGTGTCATGTACAAAAGTGGCAAGTATGCAGGTACAGTACGCACCATCAGCTACAACGGCACACAGCAGATGACATTGAAGACCGAAGAAGACGAGGACATCCAACTCATCACAGGCGCATTCTTCTACAAAAGCCCCAAGACAGCTCGCAACTTCTGTCTGGTTGACAACATCTCGTTGGTGCGCATGCACGAGAAAGCACCAGAACCCAAGGTCGAAGAGAAAGCGGACAGCGCAGATTCAACACGCATTGACACGTTGCAGAAAGTGCCCACACATCGCTACACGCCCGAAGAAATCCGCCAGATGAACAAGTCGGACGAAAAGATACTCATCCAGACAGCACCTTCTGTCCGCAAGTCCAATTCTATCGGTCCTCGCAGACGCAAACAACCAGCCACCAAGCCATAAGCCTATGCGAAGAGTGGCAGCATCCAGAGTATTCATCAACGAAAAAGAGTTCCTCAACAACCATGTTGTGGAACTCTTCAATCATTTTGTGACCAACCATTATCCGCTGCAAGAAGAACTTCCCATGACGGAATGGTTAGGTGGCACCATCATCCTTCGCAATGGAGAAGCCTACCATACCCCAAAACTGCTATCTCCTGCGGAACTCAGCACAGACAATGGCTGTGGCAATCGCCACATTCAGCGACTCTGACGTATCCCTGCCTTCGGGATAGTTGGGAATGTACAGCAGTTCACCCACACATGCCTCCACAGCCTCCGACACACCCTTTCCTTCGTTGCCCATCACGATGACACCGTGCTGCGACAAATCCTTCTCATACATATTGTTACCATCCAAGAACGTGCCATACACAGGTACATCCTCCTCCAATCCATTCAGTGCTTCTGCCAAATCCACATAATGCACCTGCACCCGAGCCATCGCCCCCATAGTGGCTTGCACCGTCTTAGGGTTATAGATGTCGGCACATCCCTGCGAACAGAAAACATGTTCGATGCCAAACCAATCCGCCACCCGTACAATCGTTCCCAAGTTGCCAGGATTCTGCACATCATCCAATGCCAAGCAAAGTCCCTTGCCTGCCACCTCATTCATATTCACGCTCCACTGTGGCTGCCGAAACACCGCCAACACCTGTTGGGGCGCATCCTGAAAGCTCAACCGCTTCAATTCCTCCTCCGTCACCTCATCCACCTCTGTGCGGCGCATCCTGTCACTATTCATCACCTCCCCGTGCTGCTCCAGCCACACCTGCGTGGCAGCAAGATAGCGGCACTCAAACACACCCAACAAATCATCTACCAGCTTATGCCCCTCCGCCACAAACACGCCATCCGCCTTTCTGAACTTCTTCATTTCCAGCGAACGAATATACTTCACCTTGTTCTTGCTAACCATGATTTCTGATTTTTAGGCAAAGGTATGGAATTGGATGAACATATCATAATTAACAATTCAGAAATTGCCTTACAAGCGGTTATGGAGGCGAAAAACATTCCCCACAAGGTAATTGTGAATGCTAAATTATGAATTATGAACGAAAACAACTACCTTTGCAACGTTTTTACATCGTCCACAAGTGAAACTCCACCCCACATCATTCTATCTGAATCTCATCTGTTTGCTGAGCATGGTCATGGGCGCCTGCTCCGTAGAGAAATACATTCCAGAGGGAGAACACATGCTGACGGGCATTGCCGTCACCTGCGACGACGAAGAAATCCAAAAGACCTATGCACTGAGCGATTATGTGACACAAACCACCAATACCAAGTGGTTTGGCGCACGCGTGCCACTCAAAATCTATATGCTGTCAGGCACCGACACCACCAAGCGGTCCTGCCGCTTTTGGCGCAAACTCGGCGAAACACCAGTGCTCTACAATCAGGAGAAATCAGAAAGGACGATGGAAGACATCCGCAAGGTGCTGAACAACGCTGGCTACATGAAAGCCGAGGTGGAAGAGTTCCTAATGGAAAAGGGGAAAAAAGTCAACATCCTTTACAACATCCATCCCAACAAGCGTTACACCATCCGCAACGTCCACCGCATCGTCGATGACCAAGGCTTGCGCCAATTCATCACCGTCGAAGACACCGCCGCCTCCCTGCTCAAATCTGGCGCACCTTTCGAGGTGACCGCCCTCAACGACGAACGCAACCGCATCACCTCCTACCTGCGCAATAATGGCTACTACAAATTCACCAAGGAAGACATCCGTTTCAGTGCCGACACCGCACGCCAATCGTCTGAGGTAGATGTACTTGTCCATGTGAAGTTGCAGCAAGACAACGGGCGTACCGAAGCCACGCCACACAAGCAATATACCATCGGGAACGTCAACTTCCTGACCGATGTAACCCACCCCGACGCACCCATCGACAGCATTCGCTACAAAGGCTACAACTTCCTCACACAAGACAAACTCCACTTCCGCAAGCAAGTGCTCATCGGCAACTCGCTGATACACCCTGGCACACTTTACAAAGAGAACTCCTTCCGTCGCACCTACACCAACTACACCCGACTGTCAGCCATCTCTTTCTCCAACATCAGCATGAAAGAACGTCCAGGCACCGACACCCTCGACTGCAACATCATCGTCAATCACGCCAAGCCCCACTCCTTCGGTTTCGATGTCGAAGCCACCAACTCGGCAGGAGACCTCGGAGCAGCCCTCTCCACATCCTATCAGAACCGAAACCTGTTCAGAGGCTCCGAATCCTTCACGTTCAAAATCCGAGGTGCTTACGAAGCCATCACAGGACTTGAAGGCTACGAAGGCAACAACTACATCGAGTTCGGAGCCGAAGCCACATTAGGATTCCCCGCCTTCCTGCTGCCCTATGTGAAGCGTGAATGGGGCACTCGCCACAATGCGTCGTCTGAGATATCCCTGCAATACAACCGCCAGAACCGCCCCGAGTTCCAACGCCGAGTGCTCACCGCCGCATGGCGATACCGCTGGAGCAGTCGGAGCCAGCACGAACAGCACCGATTCGACTTGGCAGAAATCAGCTATGTCAATATGCCATGGATATCGCGAACCTTCAAAGAGCAGTACCTCGACTCGTTAGGCAAGACCAACGCCATCCTGAAATACACCTACGAGAACCTGCTCATCACCAAGACGGGATACACCTACTCCTACAACTCCCTTGGGGCGCGCGAACAGACCTACGGAAAGAACGCCTACACCATCCGCTTCAACATCGAGACCTCGGGCAACACGCTCAGAACGATAACCCGAATGCTCCACGGCAAGAAGAACGATGAGGGGCAATACACCTTCTGCGACATCGCTTTCGCCCAGTACGTCAGAGGCGACTTCGACTTCTCCAAGAGCATCCGTATCGACAAAAACAACTCCGTCGCCTTCCACACAGCCTTGGGCATAGCCTATCCCTACGGCAACTCCGACCAGCTGCCCTTCGAGAAACGCTACTTCGCAGGTGGAGCCAACAGCGTGCGCGGCTGGTCAGTACGTTCCTTGGGACCTGGTGCTTACAACGGCAAGGACAAAGGCATCAACTTCCTCAACCAATCGGGTGACATCAAACTCGACCTCAGCCTCGAATACCGTGCCGCCCTCTTCTGGAAGTTCAGCGGTGCAGCCTTTGTCGATGCTGGCAACATTTGGACCATCCGCAAGTACAAAGACCAACCCGACGGCGAGTTCCGCATCGACAAGTTCTGGCAGCAGATAGCCGTCAGCTACGGCATCGGCCTCCGCATGGACGCCAACTTCTTCATCGTCCGCTTCGATGCCGGCATGAAAGCCATCGACCCTGCCCGTACAGGCATCGACCACTATCCCATCACCCACCACAACTTCGACCGCGATTTCGCCTTCCACTTTGCCGTGGGCTTACCCTTCTGATTTTCCCACACCCACATTCCCACTCTTCGGGCATCCATCATCCCACCATTCCTCCACGGTGCAGGAAAACTTTCCTGCACGGGGAAGGAAAACCGTCCTTTCGGGTGCAGGACAACACTGACCGACGGCTGTGGGGATGGCATCCCCTTCCATAGCGATTGCCGCCACAACGGAATGCTGGTCACGCCGTTCCATGGTGGGAGGCATGACCTGCACTTCGTTGCGGCGGGATGGGGCCGCGCCGCGTCAATACTGCCTGTGCAGCGTGTGCGGCTCGCGCTCCCCTTTCTTCCTGAGGACAAGCGCGGTGTCGCTGACGGAGACGACGGTGAGGAGGACCGTGCGCCGGTCGTCAAGCAGCAGGCACACGTCGCCGCTCTGGGGGCTGTTGACGCGATAGACGCAGACCTGGCTGTCTCTGCCTGTCATGTAGATACCTGATTGCTCGTCGTCGTCATGGAACGTGATGGACACTGCGTCGCCGCCCATCTCGCCTGTCCATGTGCCCAGCAGCTTCTCCACGTCCTCATCATTCAGTGGCTTGCCGGGCGTGTCCGGCTCGTATGACCCTGTGGGGAAGAAGACGGGGTCGAGCTGCGGAATCGGAAGGTAGTTGCCGAGGTGGCTGGTCACGCTGTCGGTCTTGCGGAAGCCTACCGCCGATGCGCCTGAGATGTAGGCGGCCACGCCATTCGTGCCGTATGCGGTTATGGGCATGATGTGGCTGTCGTGCAGCAGGCGGGCGGCCTTGTGCGGAATCGTGTGGCCGGCATAGTGGAAGACGGGGCGGACGGTCAGCGGATGGGCGCCGGGGGTCGTCCGCTTGGGAAGCGTGAACCCTGCTTCAAAACCCTGAACCGCCGTTGTGCCTGACTGAATCCTTTCATTCAGGAACACGCTGTCAACGACGGCATCGTCCTGGCCGACCAGCTCAAAGCCGATTTCCAATCCGTTGGGGATGTCATTATCCACCTTCGTCGATACCGTTATCTCGGTGGCGGTCGCTGACGGGGCTTCCACGCCGGTGGTCTCCTTAAATTCAGGGAAGAGGTGGAGGGTGTGCCGGTTGGCATCCAGTACCAAATCCGCTATCTTGTGCTCGGTCACTTCGCCCCACGCCAAATTGCGGTTGAAGACATAGCCTTCGAGGGCTGCACGATTGCTGACTTCCAATGTGGCCGAGTCGTAGGCGTCCGCGTCATATTGCTGCGCTTCCGCGATGAAGCTCATGCCGACCTTTCCCGAATATCTGGGGCCGCCCTTCAACTTGGCTCTCGCGCCGAACAGTTCTCCGACAGTGGAAACCTGGAGAGCCACGACTGGGCCGAAGAACACGCTGCCCTCCAGCGTCAGGTCGATATGGACATTGTCCGCTACCCGCTCTTCTTCGGGCAGTTGTGGATGCTCCCACTTCACGTCATCGCCCTTGCGCTCATACTTCACTTTGTGGCGGTACGTCCGTTCCAATCCGAGGTCAAGGTCGAGCGAGGCCGCCAAATCGGCAAAAGCGCCTGCCGCCAAACCGATGTTCAGCACCTTGAAGAAAGTGCCGACGGGCGCATAGTGTCCGTCAAAGCTCTCATAATGCTTTTCGAGGCTCTCATCCGCCTCTAACTTTACATCCATGCCGACGGAGATGTCTATATCAAGGTCGAGTGCCACACGCTTTGCCAAGGGGTTGAGCGTGACGGGCCCTTCCACGGTGACATTGCCTTTCAGCGTGACGCTGCCGAGGTCATCCGCGGGAAGCTCCAGTTCGAGGTTGGCCTCGCCATGCGCTTTGCGCCGCTTGATGGAGACCTGCCTCTCTTGTCTGATGTAGCCCGCGTAGAACAGGCGGCTGAAAATCTCGGCCAGCTCCACGCGCTCCACATCCACACGGATTCCGTCTGCCAGGGGGGTCACGGCGGTGGCCTTGGCGGTCAGGCCGCAGGGAAAGACGGATTCGTCGGATTCACCGCCGTCCAGCCCGAAGAAGAGGCGTTCGCCCACCTTGGGCAGGACGCTGGAGGGGGTGTCCGGTCGGTAGTGGATGGATGCACCGTCGAAGCGGAGAATCCACGGGAGGTCGGTCGCGGCGGTCATTTCCTTCACGCCCGGGCGCATCTCGGCGATGTTCCTGCTGCCGAAGGCGACGCTGTCTATCTCGGCGAGGGGCACAACAAGGGTGGTGTCGCGGGCGTGGAACACCTGCGTGACCGCCTCGCCGTGCATCACGCTGTCTGCGTCATAAACAGAGAGGGTGATGCTGTCCAGCCGGGAGGCATGGAGCAGGTTGACCTCGCCTGAATAGCGGAAGACCAGCACCTGCCCACCGTCGCTCTGCGCGTGGAGCGTCATCATGGCGACGATAGAAGTTACCAAAAAAAGCAGCCGTTTCATTTCTTCCTGATTTTGAGGGTTTCACCACCAACTGAAATCATATAGACACCGGGCACCAGCCCTGTCAGGTCGAGTATCACCGCGCCTTCCTCGCCGGCGGTGCGGCGGATGGGCTGCTCCACGCCATTGGTGGAATGCACACGCACCATGGCTGATGCGTCTTTCACACGCACGGCTATCTTCTCGCCGTCCAGACGCTTCAACGACACGCCAGGCTTGTCTGCGTCTATCGCCTCGATTCCCACCGCGTCGTTCTCGCTGAACGTGTATTTCAGAACGTCCGAAAACAGGAAACGCTCCGTGCTGATGCACAGCACGTTGCCATCGAACGTGATTTGGGGGCGGTCTTCGACCGGGAGGGTAAGGCGGGTGCCGGAGGACAGGTGGATAACCAGATAATTGGTGTCACTGGCATGGGTGAGGGATGCCCATGCGGTAAAAAGAGTGAATAGAAGAGAACGCATAAAACAATTGGGATTAACTACATCTATACAAAGTTCCGTTCACCCATCTGAACACTGCCAGTTGCCTCTCAGACCCTTCATCACCATCAAGAATAGAATATGCATATATTGTATTTCCTTCTATCACATACGAAGCACTATATGTAGATGAATACTCTTCTGAATCATGTATATAGCAACAAGTTCCATCCCTACTAAATAGTATACTCGCAAGACCATAATGTTCATCTATCACCCACTCCTTCCCACACAGCTCATCCAACGTGAAATCAGACTTCAAAGTGCTTGCCACTTCTGCCACCGGCACGCTCAGTATCTGACTTTTGCCAATCAACACGCCATCCACAGTGACAGAGACGAACAGGGGAAGTCTGCCGATAGCCACATCCTTGAACGTGTCCGCCTTACCAACCGTGATGGAGAGGATGCCGAAGTCATTGCTGACAACGGACTGGGTTTCAGAACAGACGGTGCTGTTTTTGGAGTCGGTGATGGTCACTTCGGCCTTCACCGTCTCGTTGGCACGAGGTTTGCCCGTTGCAGAGTTGAGCAACGACACTTGGTAGCCAATCTGCGCGTGGGCAACGACTGGCAAGAACAGGCATACGAGGATGCCCACAAGAAGCTTCTTGTTCATTTCATTTGCTTTATTAAAGGTTAATACAAAAAAAATCAACAAAAGTCCCTCCCCCTTTCGCGTTGGGAAGCACAGCACTAACCTATGGATACAAGAAA